>NZ_KV823543.1 GCF_001815985.1 Corynebacterium sp. HMSC27B11
CCTACTGCCCCAACTTTGCAACAGCACCATCGAAGGTCTCGTCGCGGACGTTCCGAAGCTCCGGCACGACGAAGCCTGATCGTCGTCGTCCCGAGAAGATCTAGGCTCGTCCGGCGCGAAGGGCGATGAGGGCTGCTTCTACGCGGTTGCGCGCTTCAGTCTTCCGCAGGATCGCGGAAACGTGCACCTTGACGGTGCCGGGAGCGAGGTGCAGCGCTTTCGCGATCTCAGCGTTCGTCTCTCCTTGGCTGAGCCGGATCAGAATCTCTCGCTCGCGAGCCGTGAGGCGTTCGAAGCGTTCGACGGCGCTCGCGTACTGGGTGTACGTCGTCGAGACGCCGGAGTCGAGCAGACGCCGGGCGACCGAGGGCGAGAAGAACGCTCCGCGACCGGCGACGGCGTGCACACCGGCGATCAGCTGGCGCGGATCGCCGGACTTGAGGACAAACCCGTCTGCGTCGAGCCGGATGGCCTCGGCGATGTAGTCGTCCTCCCCGAACGTGGTGACGAACAGGCAGGGGAGCGCGCTCCCGTCGGAGCGGAGCCGTTGCAGCGCGTCGAGTCCGCTCATCCCGGGCATCTGGATGTCGAAGAGGGCGACGTCGAGACGGTGCGCGTCGATCTTGCGCAGGGCCTCTGCTCCGTCGGCGGCCTGGGCTACGACCTCGATGGCGGGATCGGTGTCGAGGATCCCGACGATGCCGGTCCTCACGAGGGGGTCGTCGTCGGCGACCAGGACTCTGACCGGGGCCTCGGTCGCTGTCATCGTTGTCCTCCTGCGATGTACTCGGTGCTGGAGACCTCGTCCTGCGCGAAGCAGATCCGGTACACGTCCCCGGCAGCGTCGTCAAAGGTGTTCGCGGTCACGGCGTAGTCGTGGCAGTCGTCCGGTCGGTTCTCGCCCCGCCTGGCCGGCAGCTCGTGGCCGGGCAGGATCCGCTCGGTCTCCGCCCGCGCGTCTCCGACGCTGATGCTTGAGAAGGCCCCTGCCGACAGCAGCGCGCGGTGGTTCTGCACCACCGTCAGCGCCTCGACCGCTGCGAGCCCGACGACGACGATCGCCGCGGTCGAGGCGAGAATCAGTCGCTGGCGGAGCTTCGTTCTGCCGGTCGAGCTCTCATCGACGTCTCTCGTCGCCTCCACAGCGCGATCATCGTGCGTGCTCTGCTCCTGACGGCGAGTCGGGAGGACCGCAGAGAGGACGAACGCACTGTCCGTCTTCTCCGCGGCGAGTTCTCCGCCGTGGGCGCGGAGCTCACTTTCCAAAGTGCTCAGGCCCGTGCCCGCTGTGTGCGCGTCGGCAGGAGTCTCGCCGAGGGCGTTCTCGATCTTTAGACGCAGCTCGGCACCGACGTCGGCAGCGGTGATGTCGATCGGGGTGCCGGGAGCGTGCCTGCTTGCGTTCGTGATCGCTTCTTGTAGGACCCTCGTGACCTGCTCGCCTCCGAAGTCCTGCAGCCGCCTGGGTTCCGGCAGTCCTTGCACGGTGATGCGCGCACCGGCTGCGCGGGCCCGGGCCAGCAGTGCATCGACAGATGCTGCGCCCATTGGCAGCACGGGAGCGCCGGATCTGAGGTCGGAGACGGAGTCCCCCAGGCGTTCGACCGCGTGGGCGAGGTCGTTGCGGGCGTGTAAGAGCGAGGTGCGGGCGCTCTCGGGCAGTGCCGGGTCGATCTCGAGCCGTCCGAGATTGAGCGCGACGAGGCTCAACGAGTGGCCGAGGTCGTCGTGCAGCGACTGCGCGAGGGCGAGCCGGTCGGCGGTGGCGCGCTCCTTGAGCTCGGCCAGGCGCTGGACCTGCCGCAGCTCTCGCTCGCGGTCTGCCCTCCGCCCGAGGACGATGTACTGGCGCACGGCGAGACCGATCAGCCAGGGCACACCAGCGCGCATGAGCGCCGGGGGAAACTCCTCCGCGACGTAGAGCCAGTGCCCGTCGAGCCACGTGGCCCGGGCCATGCTCACGACGACCAGCACTGCCAGTCCTCCCAGGCCCGCGCGCGGACCCCTGGACCAGAGCCCGATTGCGATCGCGGCGATGCCGGTGAGCAGGGCCATGAAGAGGCCCGGCTCCGGCGCGGAGGCCAGCACCCCGAAACCGATCGCCGTTAGCGCGTCGACGCTCCGGCGCGCAGACGGACGATCAATTAGGGTCATGCGCTCCATTCTACCGGGGACCGTGGGCTCGCCGCCTCCCTCGATCGGGCGTGCGCAGCACCTCGCCGGTATGACCGTGGGCATAGACGAGTCGCCCCGCATGGCAGATTCTGAGGCCGAACCGCGTCCATAGCGTGGATTTCATGACTCACGAAACTTCGACGCGCACGCTTTCGACGTCGCGCAGATCCTCGTCCCGCCCCGTGCCGTGGCCCGCGCTGTTGATTGCCGTCGCAGCTCTTGCTGCCCTCGCTCTCGCGACGTATCCGGTGCGTGAGCGCCTCTTCACCGCTGTCGCCGGTCTCGCCGAGGGCTCGGCACTGGCCTCGGCGGTGGGATCCGTGGCCGAATTCGGTCTGCTTGCCCTCGTGGCGACCGCCGGCGTCCTCGCTCTCTGGTGCTGGCTGCGCGAGCGCCGGCGGTTCTGGCTCCTGGCGCTGGCTGGACTCGGCGTGATCACGGCCTACGGATTGAGCGAGGCCGTCAAGCTGCTGGTCGAGGAGCCGCGGCCCTGCAGCGTCGTCGACACTGCCACTGTGCTCAGCTGCCCCGGGAGCGGGGACTGGTCGTGGCCGTCGAATCACGCCGTCCTGGCCGCTGCCTTCGCCACCGCCTGCATCCTCGTCGTCCCCCGCCTCGCCTGGTTCGCGTTGCCTCTCGCGCTGGCGATCGCCGCCTCTCGAGTGGCCGCCGGAGTCCACTACGTCCACGACGTGCTCTCCGGTCTCGCGCTCGGTGCCCTCGTCGTCGCGGCCGTCGTCGCCGCGGCGTCGCCGGTGCTGGACCGGCGTCTGACTGGCGGACGGGACGGCCATCCGGATTCGGCCAGCCGGTCCCAGGGCGGGCGCGCATGATCGAGGTCGACCGTCTCTCGAAGCGCTACGGCCAGGTGACCGTTGTTGAAGGATTGAGCTTCACGGTCCCCGACGGATCCATCACCGGGTTCCTAGGCCCGAACGGAGCCGGCAAGTCCACGACCATGCGATGCCTCCTCGGGCTCCACAAGCCCACCACCGGAACCGTGCTCATCGACGGGCTCCCGCTGACCGCCCAGACGAGGCCGGCCGAGGTCGTCGGAGCCGTCCTCGACGCCTCCTGGTTCCACCCCGGCCGGACCGGACTGGCGCACCTGACGACCATCGCTGCTTCTGCCGGCCTACCCGACCGCCGCGCCTGGGAGGTACTCGAGGCCGTCGCGTTGACCCAGGCAGCTCATCGCAGGATCGGCGGCTACTCGCTCGGGATGAAGCAGCGCCTGGGGCTCGCGGCCGCCCTGCTGGGCAGACCGCGCAACATCGTCCTCGACGAGCCGATGAATGGCCTCGACCCGCAGGGGATGGAGTGGATGCGCGCCTTCCTGCGCGATGCCGCCGCGAGCGGCCACGCCGTCCTTGTCTCCTCCCACCTGCTCGGCGAGATGGAGACCCTCGCCGACCGCCTCGTCGTCATCGACAACGGCCGCTTGCTCGGCCAGTGGGACGTCGCCGATCTTCTGCACGCGCGCAGCCGCCAAGCGCTCCTCCGCACCGACGACGACGAACGCGTCGAGCAGGCTCTGCGCGGACTGCGGGTCCCCGTAACCGCACTGCCCGAGGGACTCTGCGTGACATTCGACGAGACGGTCCCCGACGCGCTCACGCTCTCGCGGACCTGCCGAGACCTCGACGTGCTCATCACTGCCCTGACGGACAAGCCGATCCGGCTGGAAGAGGAATTCCTCCGCCTCACCGACCGATCATCCGAAGCCGAACATGGCAAAGAAAGGCCCGAGCGATGACACGAGCATTGACAGCTGAGGTGCGCCGACTGCTCACCGTGCGCTCCACAGGCATCTTCGCTGCGCTGCTGATCGGCTGCTGCGTCGGCCCCATCGTCCTGATGGGCATCGTCTACGACCCGGCCTATCGAGGGCCGATCGACGCCGGTGATCTGGGCAAGTGCGTGAGCATCTTCCATGTGCTGGCCATCGTGTTCGCCGGCACACACACCGCGACCGAGATCAATGCGGGGTCGACGGCGCTGTCCTTCCTCACGCAGAAGAGTCGATGGGCCTCGTTGGTGGCACAGGCAGCGGTCCAGTGGGCGTTCCTCGCATTCGCGTACGTCGTCGGCATCGGCCTCGCGCTCGTCGCGGCGACGTTCTATCCCGACGGGCTGGCCATGTCGCCGCGAGGGTGGGCCTACCTCGCGGCCTACCTCCTCGTCGTTCTCCTGTGGGCGACGATGGCGACGGCGCTTGCCGTCCTCACGCGCTCCGTCGCGGTGTCCGTCGCCGCGCCGATCACGTGGATGCTCCTGATCGAACAGCTCGCGTCCATGGTCCCGATGCTCGAGGCGATCACGCCGTGGCTGCCGTTCAACGCCAGCCACATGCTCCTCGCCCAGGCACTTGGAGAGGCCCCTGCAGGCATGTCCGTGTGGCCTCCTGCCGTCGCGCTTCTCGTACCGGCACTCGGCCTGGCGGGCGCGGGGCTATGTGCCCATGTCCGACGGGACTCGGCGTGATGGGCAGGCCTGCGCCTCGCATCCGCCGCCCAAGACGGTTCGTGGCGTCGCAGGGCTGGGGCTGACTCACACCGCCGTTCAACAAACGGTCGTTGATGTGAACAGTGGTCCGGAGGAGCCGATCGCGAGCATTTCGCCGAGTGGGTGTTCACAAACCCGTTCAACTACATCTAGACTAGACAGAGGCAGTTGAAGGTGCTGTTGCAACTTGGGGCGGGAGCCAA
>NZ_KV823544.1 GCF_001815985.1 Corynebacterium sp. HMSC27B11
CCCTCGTGGGGTCCGCTAGCCTACACAGAGGTGGCGTTGAGAAACAAAATCCACGAGCAGCTCGCAGATTCAACTGGAACGGCAACATGGTGGGACGCTTTGCCCGAGAAAGTCTCCCCGCAGCTCGAACGAAGCATTAAAGACGCTGTTCGTTTCGCTGGCAGAGCCACCAAGTCAGAAAATCCATCGGCTAACGACATCGTCGCTGCGTCATCCTTCGGGCTATGGACTAGCTGCCTCCACAAAGATCATGCTCAAACTCTATGGCGGCACCATCTCGCGGCCGGGTTTCACCCGACTTTGAAAAGAGGGGCACTGTTTGACCAGGCTTACAAGTTGAAGAAACTCCGTGACCGGATAGCGCACCACGAGCCGATCTTTGCAGAACGCCATGAAACGCACCTCAAGGAAATGCGTTTCGTTCTATCGGCCATCCACGAAGATCTTCCACGTTTAGTCGAAGACTGTTTCCCAAGCCTTCGCCGCGCCATCGACGGCAAAGAAGCCGCGCTTCAACATGGGGTTGTTGATCTTTAGCCGGACTCGCTGTTGTCCGAATGAGCAAACCCCAGCTCCTTCTCGGAACTGGGGTTTGAGCATTGCGGTGGTGGAGGGATTTGAACCCTCGGAGGTTTTACCCTCACTCGCTTTCGAGGCGAGTACCTTCGGCCGCTCGGACACACCACCAGGATCACGGCGCGAAGCCATGAAAACCTTCGATAAGAGTAGCAAAACCGCACCCGCGCCCCAAAAGCCACGCCAGCAGTTCAGCGACGATCGGTGCCGGTAGTGCCCCGGCGGCCCGTGCAGTAGTGCCCGGCTCCCCGCAGGGTTAGCGGAGCTTTTCAAAGAAATCCCGCAAGAGCTGCTCGCACTCCGGCTGCAGCACTCCCCCGCGCACCTCGGCCTTATGCAGCGGCGCCTCCCGCGGCAGATCCCACACGCTGCCGCACGCCCCGGTGCGGGGTTCGTAGGCGCCGAATACGATGCGGCCCACCCGCGCCCCCAGCGCAGCTCCCGCGCACATCGCGCAGGGCTCCAGGGTCACGACCAACGTGCAGCGCTCCAGCCGCCAGGAATCCCCCAACTGGCTTGTCGCCTGCCGCAGCGCGAGGACCTCCGCGTGCGCCAGCGGGTCGGCGTCCTGCTCGCGGCGGTTCGTCGCGGTGGCCAGGACGGTGCCGTCGGCGTCGACGACCAGCGCACCGACCGGAACGTCCCCCGGCGGCGTGGCACGAGCGACGTCGATGGCCTGCCGCATCAGCTCCTCGTCAACGACGTGCCCACCCTGCCGGGGCAGACCGCCCCCGATGAGACGGCTGCGCTGGGCGGGGTTGCCTGGCTCAGTCGTCATCGTCCTCGTCATCAGGCAGGTTCGCGTCCAGCAGGTCGGAAAGCTCCTCGTCGAAGCCCAGCTCTTCGGCCACGCAGATCAGCTGCTCCGCTGGGTAGTACTCCGGGTCGTCGAACACGACCGTGAGCAGCTGCTCGGAGACGCCGAGGTCCTCCAGCATGTCGAATTCACCCTCTGGCCAGGCGGTATCGTTCTCGTCGGCCTCGTCGGCCTCCTCCTCGGTGGGAGTGTCGACGTCCAGCTCGTCGAGCATGTCAGTCGCCAGGTAATCGTCGATCGCCGCGGTGGCGTCCGACATCAAAATCCCCACTCCACCAGGGACGGGGCGCACGATCGCGCACCAGGAATCCTCGATGCAGACCAGACCAAGAACGGCACCTTCGGCGCGTTCGCTGCGGAGGTGCTCGACGAGGCTCTCGAGGGAATCGGTCGCATCATCAGCCAGCTCGCGGAGCGCCCAGCCGTGCTCGGTGCTGGTCGCGACAACAGCGATCGTGTCGAAGGAGTCAGTGTTACTCATGTTTCGGATTTTAGCCGGTCGCGGGGCGCGAGTCTGCACCGCTGGGGCACCCGCTGTGGCCGGCACTCCGGCTGCCTCGTGGGCTCTCGCAGTCCCCGGCGCGCGTCCGGGGCTTATGAGAGAATTAAAGCGTGAGTACGCAGCATGAATCCCAGCCCACCCGTCACCCTCTGCACCCGTCGCCGGGCACCCCGACCGCGTTCGAGCGCTTCCCGGTGTGCGTCCTCGGGCTGGGGCTAATCGGCGGCTCCCTGCTGCGCGATCTTGCGGACGGCGGTTGGTCCGCGTTTGGCTGGAATCGTTCCGCGAAGACGGTTTCTCAGGCCACCGAGGATGGTTACGACGTCTCCGGGGACCTCGCCGCGACCCTGCAGCGCGCGGAACGGGAGGATGCCCTCGTCGTCCTGGGGGTTCCTGCTCCTGCCCTGCCCGAGATTTTGGACGCCGTCGGCCAGCACGCCCCGAGCGTGGGCCTGACCGATGTGACCAGCGTGAAGGGCGAGGTCCAGGCGCTGGTCGAGGATCGCGGGATGGCGGATCGCTTCGTCGGCGGACACCCGATGGCGGGCACTGCGCATTCGGGCTGGAGGGCGACCCTCAACGGGCTCTTCGACGGTGCCGTGTGGGTGGTCGCCTATGACCGGGCGGTGACTGAGGGCGAGCCCCCGCGTGCGTGGTTCACCACCTTCGAGCGGGTGGTGCGCATGGCGGAGGCCACCGGCGCGATCACGATCCCGAGCCGCTCGGGCGCGCACGACCGCGCGGTGGCACGGATCTCCCACCTGCCGCATGTTTTCGCCGAGACCTTGGCGATGGTGGGTGACCAGGGCGGGCCACTCAGTCTTGCCCTGGCGGCTGGGTCCTTCCGGGACACCACCCGGGTGGCTGGCACTGCCCCGTCGCTGGTCCGGGCGATGTGCGAAGGCAACCGGGATGCACTGATCGAGTGCTTCGACGAGGCCCTGGAGATCCTCAACCAGGCCCGCGAGGAGCTGGAGCACAAGGACCTCAGCGCGCTGACGGAGGCTGGCTACGCCGCCCGGAAGCGCTACGAGGCCACGACCAAGCACGGGGATGCGACGGATCCGCGCCCCGTGATTCGTGTGAGCCCCGGCGCGAAGGGCTGGGTGGACCAGCTGCTCAGCGCGGAGTCCATCGGCGCGCGCATCGAGATTTTCTAGCCCCTCCGGGCTCGCCAGAAAGTGAAATTTTAACATGACCACACTGCAAAGTCGCAGGTCCAAGCGAGTTGGAAGCGTTGTCTTCGCAGCCGCCCTCACCCTTGGGCTCGCGGCCTGCGGGAACAATGCAGGGGACGGTGGCCAGGGGGCGACGTCCTCCTCAGCGACGTCTACCAAGGCAGCATCCACGGAAAAGACGACGTCCCGCGACAAGACCAGTAAGAAACCTGCGCCGACCCGAGGGCAAGCCGCGACGGAGCCTGCGCCGCAGCAAACTCCGCAGAACAGTCCAGCCCCGGCCGCAGGTCAGGGCACGGCACCACTCATCGGCCACACCGAGGCACCAGGCCAGGTGTCCGCGACGCCAATGAATAAGACCCTGTCCCACTGCGGAGACATCCACCTCCACCAAGTGGGCACGAGCTTCTTCACCGACGGGACCTCCGGCTGGACGCAGACTTGCTACTCCCAGATGCTTTCCCAAATGGAAGCCGAAGGCGTGGATATCTCAATTTACGAGTAGTGCGCGGGTCAGCCTGCGGGGGGCGGCCCGGCGCGCACAGCAAGAAACCCCTGGCGGGGCCGAAATGAACTAGCCCCCGAAAGTTGGACTGGTTT
>NZ_KV823545.1 GCF_001815985.1 Corynebacterium sp. HMSC27B11
AAATGTGTGTCCGGATTCGTCGATTTGTTTGGGTTGATCAGGGGTAATCCGGAAAGTATATGCTCCTGGAGCTTATATCCGCCCCGGGGCGGCGAAATACCGGGTGTGACAGCAGCGTGTGGTAGGAGCTGGTGTTGGCTTGATCAATGCCGAAGAACAGACCACGCTGCCACTGCGGCGGCGAGATGAAACGCAACGGTAAGACCTGCGCCAACCGCACCCGGTGGCGGTGCAAAATCTGCGGCGCTTCCACCACCAAGCAGCGCCCCGATATCACCAACTCAGCAGCCTTCGCAGCATTTATCACCCACCTCACAACCGGTGCGAGCTTGGAAACCGCTGCCGCCGAAGCAGGGTGTCATCCGCGTACCCTGCAACGCCGGTTTGAACACTTCTGGCTAGTTGATGTCCCCGATCCCACGATCGGCCACGAAGGCCGGGTCTACGACCAGGTCTTTCTTGACGGCACCTACACCGCCGGCGGATGCTTGATTGTTGCCGCCACCTTGGATCACGTCATCGCTTGGCACTGGTGCACACGTGAGACCACCCGCGACTACCAAAGGCTCCTCGAACGTATCCCCGCGCCCCTGATCGCTGTCATCGACGGCGGCCAAGGCGCTGCCAGCGCAATCAAGACATGCTGGCCTGCAACGAAAGTGCAGCGCTGTCTCGTTCACGCCCAACGCGTGGTGCGTCGGCACACCACCTCACGCCCCCGCACCGATGCAGGACGAGCGATTTACCAGCTCGCGCTCAACCTTACGAAGATCACCGATCTTGACGAGGCGGCCGCGTGGGGTGCACAACTGCACGAATACGGCACTATCTACCGCGACTGGATGAACCAGAAAACGTTCACAACCGACCCGGCGACACGGCAACGCACCTGGTCATGGACGCATGAACGCACCCGCAAGGCCTACAACAGCCTCAACCACCTATGGCGCAACCAGCTGTTATTTGTCTATCTCGACCCACCTGACGGTGTCCTCGATGTCAGCCGGATCAAATCCACCACCAACAGCCTGGAAGGCGGCATCAA
>NZ_KV823546.1 GCF_001815985.1 Corynebacterium sp. HMSC27B11
TTCCAGCAGCACGGTCTTATCCGACTGCACAATGAGCGGTCCGTTTCCAATGCCCACGCTGTGTGTCACTTCCTTTTTGTTTATCGACGCCACCGCGACGGTGTTGCTCAAGCCAAAGACATCATTTTACGCTGCAGTGGTGCGAACTCGTGCTCCACTATGCTGAGACCCATGATTGCTCAGACGGGAAATCTGCGCCAATGGCAGTATTTCGTGGCTTTAGCGGAGACCGGTAGTTTTACAGCGGCGGCAGCGCGACTGGGAGTGAGTCAGCCGCCTGTCTCCAATGCCATTAAGCGCTTAGAAGCTGGTGTAGGTACACCGCTATTTATCCGAGGGGCGGGGGAAGTGAAACTAACCGAGGCAGGGTTGACCTTGCTTCCATATGCCCGGGTGATTAATCGCGATCTTCAGACTATGCATTCGATGATTGACGGTATCCGAAGTGGTGCGCAAAGCGGGTTTCGTTTGGCCATCAGTAGTGCGCTTCCAAGCGAGATAGGATCGCGTATTGCAGCAAAGGCACAGCAGCATGATGGAGTAGTTTTGTCGTCACTGCCTTCTGTTGAGATTCTTGCCCGTGTTGAAGAAGGCGCTATTCATGCGGGGCTTGTTCAAGCTCCGGTTCCCTTGGGTACTCACCGCAGTGCGAGGCAGTTTTCTCTGTCACGTGATCTAGTGGTGCCGCCGGGGTATTCAAGGTTGGATAAGACCTTGTCTCAATTGAATCTGCTGGTGGAGAACCTGAATGACAATTCAAGTGCAGCCAGTGGTTTGGCGAGAGAGCTATTTCGGTCGGGTGTGTCTTGCGAAATTAATGATTCAGAGGATGCTCTAGGTAGGGGCTTATTGATTGGAAGAGGGGAGGGGATGTCTTTGGTATTTCGCGGTTTTCACCAGTTTGACAATGCTATTGAGCTTCCTTCCCGTTTCGATTTTTCCGTGGATGTAGTGGTTCGCCGAGGTGGGATGGACAATGGCGCCGAGGCCATGGCGGTCGCCGAAAGAATTTGTCGAAGGATTAACCAATGACTGCACGGATGGAGATGGCCCTGGAAAACGTGTTGACGCGGTCGGGGTGTGAGGGATGGTGGTGTGCATCGCGACTGCACGATGGGGTGACTATCGGACGCAAACAAGACGAGAAAATTACGGTGGCATCCTTATATAAAATCCGGCTCCTCCACCTCACTTTGGAAGCGATTCAACGAGGTGATCTGGATCCTCGTCTTCGTGTTGACGTTGCACCGTCCAAAGGAACTTACGAAGGGTATGGGTTCGCTGCCTTTGATGACGCAGTGAACGTGAGTCTCCGAGACTTAATGAAACAAGTCGCATCGGTGTCAGATAACGTGGCCGCCCACGAGATTTTGCGTCTACTGCCTGCGTGGGCTCGAGAAGCATTTCTTAAACGGTTTCCACCTCATTATGACTTGCAAGATCGGAATAGCTTAGTGACGGCGGAGAAACAATTGCGTCAATATGTTCAATCCCAAGGGGGGAGTAGTACAGATATGGCGTTTTCTGCAGTCTCTTCGTTGGCGGAAATAACTAATGACTTGGAACAGGTTTGGAAAGACGATAGTGCAGCGGTACGTCGATCTATGTGTGAACTCTTGGGGTTGCAGGTGTGGCGTCACCGTGTTCCTTCAGGCTTTCCTCCAAGCGGCGTTGATATCTATGGAAAAACGGGCACTGTAGGACTTCTCCATGGTGAAGCTTCGATTATCCAGGTTGAGGGCGAGGAGCCCATTGTGGTGTCCATCATGCTGAAACAGGTGGTGCCAGAACAAGCAATGAGTACTCACGATGGTGCTATTGGCGAAGTGGCTAGACTGCTCGTGGACGCTCTTCGTTAGAATTTCTGCCACTTGAATACACACTTCTACCAGCGCCTATATGTGAATGAAATGAGACAATTGCATTATGTGATATTGGTGGCATCCAATGCGTCTCACTTAACGTCACTCCCATGATGACTAAGCACAATCGTTTCCGTCAGTCGGTGATTGCACTCTGTTCGCTCTCCGCAGTGATGTTGAGCAGCTGTTCAGCTCTACCGTGGGAATCAGACTCAGACGTATTTCTCAAAGCTTTCAACGCGGGAGATGACAGCAAGGCTGCACGGTATCTGGATCATCCAGACCCGGAGCGCGCCCTTCATGAATTTCGGCAGTCACTTCATGGTGTGAAGGTCAACATCGAAAAATCTGATATTTCCAATGGAAAGCAGAATACTCATGTGACTTGGTCCAAAGATGGTGTGGAGTTGGAGAGCAATGGTCGGCTCGTCCTTAGTGGACAGGATGGTAAGCCTCAATGGTTGCCTTCGATCTTCGAAGCTCAGTTGAGCGATGATTCCGCACTCTTTTTTGCTGAAGATAAACAGTACGATCTTCCAATTAAAGATCGCTTGGGCAATGAATATATGACCTGGACGAAAGTTATTCAGGTACGAGGTCGCAAAGATATAGCCTCTAGAGCGCAGGAATTGGCCCAGATTTTTGCACCAGTGTCTCCCACAACGACTAAGGAGTGGATCGAGCAGACCTTGGGAGAGTCTCAGGATGAAGACACCGTGCTCCTCACTTTGAGGCAGGAAGAATTCCGGAAGATACAAGAGCAACTTAGGACCTTTGAGGGAATTTCCACTGTGGAGCAGGGGCGTCTCTTAAGCGTGTCCAAAACTCTTAACTCTCCGATGGATGCTGAATTGAACAAATATTGGGAGTCAGTGCTCGATGCTAATTCAGGATGGTCGATACGCGCTGAGAGTTCACAAGGTATGACGACGGTAGCCTCTGAGCCGCCTCGCCGAGTTCAGCCAATCGCAACCACTCTGGATAACACACTGCAAAGCGCAGCAAAACAAGCAGTGGACAGTGAGCAACGTGCCGCAGTTCTAGTCGTGCTCAATCCTAGAACAGGAGGTGTCCTTGCCGTTGCACAAAATGACAAGGCAAATAACCAAGGGCCAATCGCACTCACCGGGCTATTCCCACCGGGATCGACGTTCAAAACTGTGACCACAGCGGCGGCACTAGAGGCAGGGGCAGTCAGCATGGATGAGGAACTACCTTGTCCTAGCAATATCACCGTCGCTGGACGCAAGATTCCCAACGATCATGACTTCGATCTAGGTAGCGTTCGACTGGAAGAAGCTTTCGCCCAATCATGTAACACAACCCAAGCGGTCATTTCGGATCGTTTGGGAGAAGATGATCTGCAACGGACTGCTTTAGAACTCGGAATTGGCTCCGACTTCGACGTACCAGGGATGACCACACTTACTGGTTCGGTGCCGCGGACACCGGCTGGACCTCCTCGTGTGGAGGCTTCTATTGGACAGGGCGAGGTTCTAGCTAGTCCATTTGGGATTGCGCTCATGCAATCGACTGTCGCTAACGGCGGCTTGCTTGTTCCTCCACAGCTCATTCAAGGCGAACAGACAGTAGTGAATAAACAGGCAGACCAGCATGTCAGCGATACAACTATTCAAAGCCTCCGGACGATGATGAAATCAACAGTTGACCACGGTTCAGCTAGGTCGTTGAGTGATCTTAGTGCACTTGGCGGAAAGACTGGTACAGCAGAAATTGATGGCAAGCTTTCCAATGGCTGGTTCGCTGGAACGACAGGGGAATTGGCGATTGCGTCCCTTGTAATCGAAGGAGATTCTTCTCAGCCAGCTGTGGAAATGGCCGGGCGTTTCCTTCGCTCGCCGGATGTTCAGAAATTCTCTGGAATTCAATAAACTTGCGTCATAACCTCTAGCACGGCACGTCCACCGCAGCGATGCGGTGGGGTTGGATCGTGAGGCTCTCCCCGGTGGATTCGAGCACCGCGGAGATGGTGGAGGGGGTCATCATCACGATGGAGATCCAGTCATGGCTGGTGGCACCCGCATAGTCCACGTAGTGCAGGCGCACCTGTGTGCCCGCGGTATAGGCGCGGCGCAGCTCGGACATGATCTCCCGCGGCGAGCGGAAGGTCCGGGTGTCCGAGGCCTTCGTGCCGTCCGCCGGGTCCACGGCGATGGCCTGGTCGTGGGCGCGGCGAAAACCCTCCACGGCGCCGTCGATCTCCGAGGCGATCTCGGTGGAGTCCCCAGTGATGTCCATGATGTTGCGCTGGGGAGTATCCACGCGAGACGGGACACGAGCCGAGTGGGGTTCGGTGGCGGAGCCCTGCTGGAATGCCCTGGTGGCGTCGTCAATCAAATACCGCAGGGACTGGGGAACGGACGAGAGACCGCCGGGGGACATGCGATCCAGGAAGGCCTCGATGTCCTTCCATGGGGCGTCATAGCGCTTCGGCCCGATCAGGCTGAATACGTCGCCTTCCCGGCCGTCCTCGCGCACCAGGGTGGCGGTGAGCCCCAGACGGCGGCGGGACTGCAGGTCGGAGGTCATGCGGAACACTGGTGCAGGCAGCAAGTGAACCTCGTCGTAAATGATTAAGCCCCAGTCACGGGAGTCGAACAGCTCCAGCGCCCGGTATTCGCCCTTCGACTTGCGCGTGACCACTTGGTAGGTGGCGATGGTCACGGGGCGGATCTCCTTCTTCTCACCGGAGTACTCGCCGATTTCATCCTCCGTCAGGGAGGTGCGGCGCACTAGCTCGTCCTTCCACTGCCTGCCCGCGACGGTGTTCGTCACCAGGATCAGGGTGGTGGCCTTTGCCTTGGCCATCGAGGCCGCGCCGACCATCGTCTTGCCAGCACCGCAGGGCAGGACGACGACGCCGGAGCCACCCTCCCAGAAGCTGTCCGCGGCGAGCTGCTGGTAGTCGCGCAGCTCCCAGTCCTCATGCTCCGTGGACAGGTCGATCGGGTGCGCCTCGCCGTCCACGTAACCGGCCTCGTCCTCTGCCGGCCAGCCAACCTTCAGCAGTTCCTGTTTGAGCCTGCCGCGCTCGGAAGGGTGCACA
>NZ_KV823547.1 GCF_001815985.1 Corynebacterium sp. HMSC27B11
CCCCGTGGTGCGCGCACCGTCGCCCTGGAGAAGCCGACCGAGCGGGAGTCCACCAGCTGGTACTTCCAGCGCTATATCCAGCACTTCCCGGCCGGCGGCGAGATCGTGTTCTTCGACCGCTCCTGGTACAACCGTTCCGGCGTCGAGCGCGTCATGGGCTTCTGCACCCACGCGCAGCACGCCGAGTTCATGCGCGAAGTCCCGATGCTCGAGAACATGATCATGGGCTCCGGCATCTCCCTGACCAAGTTGTGGTTCTCCGTGACTCAGAAGGAGCAGCGCACCCGCTTCGCGATCCGCCAGGTCGACCCGGTCCGCCAGTGGAAGCTTTCCCCGATGGACCTGGCATCTCTGGACCGCTGGGATGACTACACCCGGGCGAAGGAGGAAACCTTCCGCTACACGGACACCAACGAGTCCCCGTGGATCACCATTAAGTCCAATGATAAGAAGCGCGCCCGCATCAACGCGATGCGCTACGTGCTCAGCAAGTTCGAGTACACCGGCAAGGATCACGAGGTCGTGGGCCAGCCGGATCCGCTGCTGGTCAAGCGCGGCCGCGACCAGATCGGCGACTAAAACCCTCTAGCTGCCCGCGGAGCCCGCGGGGCAGCGTGATACTGCAGCGCGTTCGTCACGCGCTCATAGCGAAGGGAGGGCTACCCAACCAGGG
This sequence comes from Corynebacterium sp. HMSC27B11, assembly GCF_001815985.1. Lineage (GTDB taxonomy): Bacteria > Actinomycetota > Actinomycetes > Mycobacteriales > Mycobacteriaceae > Corynebacterium. The sequence continues at coordinate 674 of NZ_KV823547.1, forward strand.
TGGCCCTCCCTTTTTCGTTTCCTACGGAGTCAGCTCCGCGACGATCGCCGCAGCTGGCCCCGGTCGCGTGAGTTCATAATTCTCCCCGGCCCACAGGTTCAGGTACTCCCGATCGCCGGCCTTATCCGCCGTGCCGCGCAGGCCGGAGGTTAGGTAGTGCAGCTCTGGGTACA
>NZ_KV823548.1 GCF_001815985.1 Corynebacterium sp. HMSC27B11
GCCTCACACACAAACTTCCTGACACCCTCCTAGAATCCGCCCGATAGTGTGGAAAGCTAAAGGCCCCCAGCCATGAACCACCGACCAAACGAGAGGCCCCCATGAAGAAGCTGCTAGCGCTGAGGCTCCTATCCGTTGCGTCAATCCTGGTCCTGCTGGTGATGCTCTTCTGGGCACCACCGGCCCTCAACGACATGCCGCAGCTACAGGCCGATGTACTCATGGCGTTGATCTTGCTGTTTGCAGTCGGCTCCACCACGGCGATGGGCTTCGCCTCCTACAAGGAGGCCAAACGCAAGCGCAATCACCCCGAGCGATAGCCCGCACACACGCACCACCCATCAACCCTTAGGAAAGAGCCCCCATGAGTGAGTTTCTGTCGCTGGAACGCCCCATCGTCCTGGCGCCGATGGCCGGAGGCCCGTCCACCCCGGAGCTCGTCGCCGCCGTGTCCAACGCCGGTGGGCTCGGCATGATGGCCGCGGGTTACCTCTCCCCCGATGCGTTCCGCGAACGCCTTGCAGCAATAGAGAATCTCACCACCTGGCCCTTCGGGGTGAATATCTTCTCCCCACCGCCCCACACGGGTCTTTCCACCGCGGAGCTGCACAGTTGGCAGCGTTATCGCGAACAATTGGACGCCTACTCGGCTGTGCAGGCCTCTTTTCCGGACGCCCCTCGCAACACCGATGATCATTATGAGGAGAAGGTGCAGATCGCGCTTTCCTCCACCGCCAAGGTCGTGTCCTTTACTTTTGGCTACCCAACCCCGGAGGTCGTGGACGCCCTGCACGCCAAGCAGAAGCTGGTGGTGCTCAACGCCACGACCCCGGAGGAGATCGAGCATCTCGCGGGCACGGACTGCGACGCCATCGTGCTACAGGGCAAGGAGGCCGGTGGTCACCGGGGCACGGTGCTTTCCACCCCGGAGGCGGGCTGCGCGTACTCGCTCGCCGCGCTGCTGGCCCATGCAAAGAAAGCCACCGATAAGCCGGTGATCGCCGCTGGCGGCATCGCCACCAAGCAGGACGTGGCGGAGGCCCTGGAGCACGGCGCGGTTGCCGCCCAGGTGGGCACCCGCTTCCTCCTGGCGACGGAGGCGGGAACGAAGACTACGCACAAGCAAGCGCTGCAGACGCTCAGGGGGAGGCCAACCGTGATCACCACGGCGTTCACGGGCAAACCGGCGCGTGCGATCCGCAATGCCTTCACCGACCGCTTCCAGCCGCTGGCCCCGAGCCTGTACCCAGAGCTGCACTACCTAACCTCCG
>NZ_KV823549.1 GCF_001815985.1 Corynebacterium sp. HMSC27B11
GAAAAGACACACTTTTCTTTACTTAACCCCCGTCGGCCACCCAACTAGAACGGGGATGCCCGATACGAAAAAGGGGCCGGTCGTTGACGACCAGCCCCTTAATAACCGTGGTCCTAACTGGGATTGAACCAGTGACCCCTTCGGTGTGAACGAAGTGCTCTCCCACTGAGCTATAGGACCTTGCAGGAGATAATCTAGCTGAGCGCTACAGCCTTTCCAAAACCTGCAGGCCACAAGACATATTCGGCACGATACGCGTCGACCCCTAAGCGGCCACCCCAAGAGCATTACCTCCCGAAAGGTCGACACCAGGTGCCCGCCCGCCCCAACAAGAAACAATGACAGACAAATAACAACGAGGTGACTTTAAAACGACCTGATTTTCAGCCCTACACCTGGCGATTTGTCGCTTCGGACACGATTGACTATCGTTTAGTGCTGCAGCACAGCGTGCAGCCGGTGAACCACAGGTTCTCGGTGAAACTATGTTGCGATGCGGATGTAGCGCAGTTGGTAGCGCATCACCTTGCCAAGGTGAGGGTCGCGAGTTCGAGTCTCGTCATCCGCTCCAGGTATTCTCTGCTTTACGTGGAGGATCACCACATCAGGCGGGTTTCACGCCACGGTGGAATGGCTGAGTGGCTTAGGCAACGGTCTGCAAAACCGTCTACACGGGTTCGATTCCCGTTTCCACCTCTCAGTTCGCCCCCGAGGCTGAACTTGAAAGCTAGCGCGATTAGCTCAGCGGTAGAGCACTTCCCCGACACGGAAGGGGTCACTGGTTCGATCCCAGTATCGCGCACGGTGAGTTCACTATTACAGTGGATTCGCACGCGGATGTAGCGCAGTTGGTAGCGCATCACCTTGCCAAGGTGAGGGTCGCGAGTTCGAGTCTCGTCATCCGCTCCAAAGATGAAGAGGCAGCAGTATTCACACTGTTGCCTCTTTTCTCATATCCCCACGATATTCTCGAAGACACCATGAGCCACTCTGCCTCTTCCCCAGCGCCTGCCTCCGCGAATCCAACCCGGGACGAGCCTCGTCGCGTCAGCGCTAGGACCACCCGCTTCGATGAACGCTTTCCATGGGTGAGTTGGGCACTGTGGCCGCTGGCGATCCTCACCGCCCTGCATAAGATCTGGGCTTCCTACGAGAGCGGCACGACGGACGACTTCACAACAGTATGGGAAGCCATCAACCGCTTCTGGTCGGGCGTTCCGGTGTACTCCGAGGACTACACCACCACCGACCCGCACTATCTCTACCTCCCGGGCGGGACGATGCTGCTGAGCCCGCTGTCAGCCCTCGGCAGTTTTGAAGCGGCGCGGGCGCTGTATATCTTCGGCAACGCCATCGCGATCGTGATTGCCCTTGGGATCCTCAGCCACATCATCTACACCGCCCGCGGCTGGTCTAAGACCTGGCTGGGGTCCCTTTCCTGTGCGCTGTGGCCACTCAGCATCGTCGCAGTGTTCAACACCGAAGCCGTTCAAAACAACCTGCTCTTCGCCAATATCAACGGAGTGCTCCTACTCCTCGCCACGCTGTTCCTGTACTTCCTCCTGCGAGAAGGCACCACCTCCCAGGTGTTCAGCGGGCTCGCGCTGGGACTCGCAATCACGATCAAGCCACAGTTCGTCGTCTTGCTGTTTCTTCCCTTCTTTCGACGTCAGTGGCTAAGCCTCGTTGCGGCTCTCCTCCTACCTATCGTCTGCAACGTCGTGGGCTGGGCGTTGATGGCTGAGCCCCAGGGCTTCTTCGACAACCTCGTTCCGTACCTCGGCGAGGTCCGCGACTTCGCGAACTCCTCGATCGTCGGTGTCGGCGTGTACTTCGGGGCCAGCACCGCAACGATTTGGTTCTGGCGCATTCTCGCCGCCGTCCTCGTACTCATCGGCGCATTTACCCTGCTGCCGTGGCGCAACTCCACCCGGCCCGGGGATCGCGCGATGTGGGCATTCACCACCTCCTCGCTGCTGCTGATCGGGGTGTTCCTCGTCAGTTCCCTGGGGCAGATGTACTATTCACTGCTCATCGTGCCGCTGCTCTTCACGGCATTCCTCCGCCGATCGACAATGCATAATCCAGTCGCGTGGCTGGGCGTCTACCTGTGCCTGGCCATCGACAGCTGGTACTCGGATCAATGGTTCTGGGCCGGGCGAATCTTCGAAACTCTGCGCGGCACCGTAGGCTGGATGCTGCTGCTCATCAGCATCTCGATCAGCGCGCTGATCTGGTTGCTGAACCGCTCCACCCCGTCCATCTCCGGTGGACGGCATCGCAAGCCAGCGGAAGAGAACAAAACCCAAGCCTGGGAAGGTGAATAGTTTTCCAATGACCGAAGATTTCCAGAATCTTTCTAACGAGCAGTGGCGCCAGCGCCTCAATCCCGAAGAGTTTCAGGTGCTGCGACTGGCTGGCACCGAGCGCCCCCACACCGGCGAGTACGTCGATACCGAAACCGAGGGTGTCTACCGTTGCCGCGGCTGTGGCTCCGAGCTCTTCCGTTCCTCGGAGAAGTTCCACTCTGGGTGCGGCTGGCCGAGCTTCTTCGACCCAGCTGATAGCGATGCGGTTGTGCTGCGAGAAGATCTGAGCCTCGGCATGCGCCGCGTGGAGGTTCTCTGCGCGACCTGCCACGGCCACCTGGGGCACGTCTTTGAGGGCGAGGGCTACGATACGCCCACCGACCTGCGCTACTGCATCAATAGCATCGCGATGACCCTCGAGCCCCGCCAGCTTTAGCCCAACCACTCCCCGAAGAAAAAGCCGGGTGCAGCCCCGTCCTTAGGGGCTGCACCCGGCTTTAGTCGCTCACTGCCTTCGCGCAGCGTGGGCCCTAACCCAAGTCGGCAATGATCTTATCTGCCGCAGCGATCCCGGTCGCAACGGTAGCTGGCACCCCGACGCCGCGGAGCATCGAACCAGCGACCGCGAGACGTGGCACCCCGGCTACGTCATCCAGCACCTGCGACATCTTCTCGGCGTGCTTAACCCCGTAGCACGGGATCCCGCCATGCCAGCGCTGCACGAAGATCTCCTCCGGCGTCTTCCGCTCACCGGTGACCCGCTCCAGGTCCTCCAGGGCGTAAGCCAACAGAGCCCGATCACTAGCGTCGACGTACCAGGGCTCGTCCTTGGTACCGAAGGAGGCGCGGACGAAGGCCCCACCGCCCTGGGCGAGGTGCGGCCACTTCTTGGAGCTGAAGGTGAAGGCTTTCGCCGCGGTGCCCGAGTTGGACCCCAGCAGCACGCCGGAGCGCTCGGGAATACCGTGGTCAGAGGCAAAGCGCATACCCACCACCGCAGAGCTCGAGAGTTCCACGCTGCCCAATGCCTCCGCCGCCACCGGCGCAGCGTCCTCCAAGATGACGGACGCGGTCGGCGCGGAGGTCGCGACGACGACGGCGTCCACCGTCCCCAGTGGATCAATCACCCACCGGCCGTCCGAGGTCCGGCCGAGAGACTCAACAGCGGAGTTCAGGATCAGCTCGGGGTCGGCCTGGCGCATCATCTCCTCGATCAGGCTGCGGTAGCCCTTGTCGAAGGAGCGGAACGGTGATCCCCCACCGCCCACCGCAGTGGCCCGACGCTTCGCCAGCAGATCTTCCACCACGTCGAGCAGGAAGAAGCCCTGACCTCCCTCGCCTGCGCGATCCAGTGCCGCTGCCAGCTGTGGCAGGGTTGCCCGCACACCGAGATCGTAGGCGCTGCAGGAGTACACCCCACCCAGAAGCGGGGAGACCAGCTTATCCACCACAGCCTTGCCCAACCGGGCCTCAACGAGCGTGCCCACGGTGGTGTCGTCGCCCGCGTTCCACGTCATCGGCTGGCCATCGCGCTCAGCATCCAGCCGGGCAGCTTCCGCAGGGCTGAGGATCTCGGACACCGCATCAGCCGAGACAGGAATGCCCATCAGGGTCTCCCGCGGGATGTCAACGAACTTGCCATCCACCAGGAAGGACGAGCGCGCCGTAGAGGGGGTACGTAGCTCGGAGCTCATTCCCAGCTTGTCGATCAGTTCCATGAACGGCTGGTCGAAGCTCAGGAACGCCTCGGCTCCCATATCCACGGGACCGGTGGAAAAGCGCACCGTCTTTAGCTTCCCGCCCAGGCGCCCGTAGGCCTCGGCGAGCATCAGCTGGGCGCGATCCCCGAGCTGTTGGCGCAGCTGCCAGACCGCGCTGACTCCGGCGATCCCGCCGCCGATAACGGCAATGCGTGGCTTTCGCGCCGTGGTCATGAGTTGTGAACCTCCTCGAAGGCTGCGGTGATGGCGTCGGCGTCCGTGTGTGGCATCACACCGTGGCCAAGGTTAAAGATGTGGCCCCGGGAATAGCCCAATTCGATGGCCTCATCGGCTTCGGCGGCGATCCGCTGCACGTGCTCGCGGATCACGTCACGGCCTGCAAAGAGCACCGCCGGGTCGAGGTTTCCCTGATAAACCTTCGGGGTCTGGTCTGGTAGCGCCTCCTGCACCCGCTTCGCGGCGACGTTCATCGGCACGCGCCAGTCCACGCCCACCACATCCGGACCAACCTTCGCCAGGTCGACCAGCAACTCGCCAGTGCCGACGCCGAAGTGCGTCATTGGGATACCGTACGGCCGCACCGCATCGAGGATCTTCTGGGAATACGGGGCGACGTACTCCCGGTAATCGCGGGCGGTGAGGAAGCCTGCCCAGGAGTCGAAAAGCTGGATTGCGTCCACGCCGGCCTCGATCTGCGCCTGGAGGAAGTGCGCGATCATCGGGCTAAGCTTTTCCATGAGCGCGTGCCACAACTGTGGCTCGGCGTACATCATCGCCTTGGTGACCTCATGGTTCTTCGACGGCCCACCCTCGATCAAGTAGCTAGCTACCGTGAACGGAGCTCCCGCGAAACCAATGAGTACCTGGTCCGTGCGCAGGCGCTCGAGGATCTGCCCGATGCCCTCCACGATCGGGCCGAGCTGGTCGGGCTCGAGGTCCGGGATGTTCGCGATCTGCTCGGCGGTGCGCACCGCCTCCCCCATGACTGGACCGCGCCCAGCGACGATCTCGACGTCCATCCCGGCGGCCTTCAGCGGGACAACGATGTCGCTGAAAAGAATCGCAGCATCGGCATCGTGGCGAACGACGGGCTGCATGGTGATCTCAGCGAGCAGATCCGGCATGAAGCAGGAATCCAGCATCGGAATGCCCTCGCGAACCTTGCGGTATTCCGGCAGGGAGCGGCCGGCCTGGCGCATCATCCACACAGGTCGGCGGGATGGCTTCTCGCCACGCACCGCCGCCAGGTACGGGGCGTCCGCATCGGCGCGTCGGGCGGCAGAGGCTGCAGCGAGATCGGGCGTCAACAACTCATTAGTCATGGCTCCCATTATGCCAGCTATCCCCAAATAACCGGCAGGTGGTAATGGCGGTCTTCTTGGGCTTCCCTCGGCGTGGCAACCCCCACCAAAAACCTTAAAGGCTAGGTTTAGACATTGTGAATGAGCTGAACAACGCGAAAGACAATCACCAGCGCCCGGGAGCAACCGCGCTCGGCGTCCGCACCCCCGAGGCGGAGCCTGAACAGACGCCGGAGTATTTCGAGCACGCCGTGAAGTCGATGTCGGAGGCACCCCTGCGCTCGGGCATCACCATCGCGGAGATTCGGCCACCGCGTAACCTCGCGCCACTGAGCCACGCGATCGGCCTGGAGATCAGCCAGGTGGATCTGGCTGACCGCATTGCCTCGCAGGAAGAGCCAGATGGCACGGTGGCCGCCGGGGATGCCTTCGGCCGGCTCATTCTTCTCCACGACCCGCACGGCGAGGAGCCGTGGCAGGGAGCCAAGATGCGCATGGTCGCCTATATCCAGGCCGATATGGACGCCGACGTCGCGTCCGACCCGCTGCTGCCCGAGGTCGCGTGGGACTGGCTTACCGAGGAGCTTGGTGGCCCTGGTGCCGAGTACTCCGATCTCGGTGGCACCGTCACCTCCACGGCCTCCGTACGCTACGGCGAGATCGGTGGGCCACCGCGCGCCTTCCAGCTGGAGATGCGTGCGTCCTGGACCGCGACAGGCGTTGATCTGGAAGGCCACGTCCAGGCCTTCGCGAATGTCTTGGCGAACGTCGCTGGCCTTCCGCCGGAGGGTGTCTCGCAGCTGCCGCGCTTCTAGGCTCACCTAACGCTCGTTCTATTCGCGTCGACAGGCGGCGCGAATGCAAATATTCAACCCCGGCCCCTGCAGGTTGTCACTGCAAGGCCGGGGTTGGTTTTATCCCATCTGCCTCTAGTAGTAGATGGCGGTCGGTCGACCGTGGATCCGCTCGACCTGAACGGGAAAGTCATAGAGGCTGCTGAGCGTCTCCTCGGTCATGACCTCCTCCGGCGTCCCCGTGGTGTGGACCTTGCCGTTCTTCATTGCAACAAGCCGGTCGGAGAACGCGGCGGCCATGTTGATGTCGTGAATGACGATGACGACGGTGCGGCCCTGCTCGTGGGCGGCAGCCTTAATCGTGCGCATCATTGACACGGAGTGCTTCATATCGAGGTTGTTCAGCGGCTCGTCCAGCAGGATGTATTCGGTGTCCTGGGCGAGCACCATCGCAACGAAGGCGCGCTGGCGCTGTCCGCCGGAGAGCTCGTCGATGAACTTATCGGCGATCTCACCGAGTTCCATCGTCTCAATCGCCGCATCGACGGCTTCTTCGCACTCGGCCGTGAGCCGGCCCCGGGAATGTGGGAAGCGTCCGAAAGCCACCAGCTCCCTCACCCGAATTCGGCTCAAGGTGTGGTTTTCCTGCCGGAGGACCGCGAGAATCTTCGCGAGCTCTCGGGTGTCCGTGGCGTATACGTCCATTCCCGCGACCTCCGCGGTGCCACCATCGGCGTCGATCAGGCGCGCGATCGCAGTCAGCAGGGTGGATTTTCCTGCTCCGTTGGCTCCGATAATACTGGTGACTCCGCCCTCGGGGATACGAAGGTCGACGTGATCCAGAACCAGCGAATCACCGTAGCGTTTGCTGAGTTGCTTGGTCTCAATCACTTGAGTTTCTCCTTCCGCAAGAGCAGGAACAGGAACAAAATACCGCCCACAAATTCAATCAGCACTGAGACGGTGGTGCCGTAGCCAAGAATCTGGCCCAGAATAAACTGCGCGCCCACGAGGGAGGAAACGCCGAGCAGAGCCGCAACCGGGAGGGTCCAGGTATGCCGGGTCGTACCCGTCGCCCGGTAAGCCAGGTGCGCGACAATGAGCCCTAAGAACAGGATCGGGCCGACCAGCGCGGTGGAGGCTGCTACCAGGATGGTGATCGCGGCGAGCAGGAGCAGGCTTTCCTTGCGGTACCCCACGCCCAGGCCAATGGATGTCTCTTGCCCCAGCGCCATGACATCGAGCACATGGCGTTTATGCCAGATCCAGGCGCAGACAACGATCGTCACCAGCAGTGTAAAGACCAACAGCGGCCGGTCGATACCGGTGAAGGATGCAAAGAAGGCATCCTGCAGCACCTGGTACTCATTGGGGTCGATCATCTTCTGCAGAAGTCCGGCCAGCGACCTAAAGAAGATCCCGCACACCACACCAATGAGCAGCAGAACGTCCAGGGTCATCGTCGTCGATGTCACCAGGGGGCTGAACACGACTACGGCAAAAACGACCATGATCACCGTATTCAGCACGAAGCCCGCGATGGGGTGCATGCCACTCAGCGCACCGCTGCCGAGGAAAAACACGATCAGCGTGTTGATCAGCACATAAATTGAATCGAAACCGATCAGGCCCGGGGTCAAAATATGGTTCCGGGTCAGTGTGTGAAAGACCACGGTGGATACGCCAGCGGTAATCCCGGCCACAGCGAGCGCGCCGACGGTGGTCAACCGCATGGGCAGTACAAAACCCCAGGCGCGGGGAAGCTGCCACAAGATGAACAGGCCTACCAGCGCTACGGTAATGAGGAGTACCGCCACGAACGTGCGCCGTGGCCTCTTCGAATCATCCCGCTTCGTGCTCGATGCGTGTGTCACGCGTCCCAGCAAAAGCTAACCTTTCCTTACTATCGTTAGCCGCGACGAGCGCGACGGAACAGCTTTGGCTTCGTTGAGTTCTGGATGCGAGCCCCGCGAATCAAGATGTAGAGGAATACGGCAGCACCCAGCACGCCAAGAACGGTACCCACCGGGATTTCGTATGGGTAACGGATGACGCGGCTCAGAATGTCCCCGCCCAGCGTCATGACTGCGCCGCAGGCCGCGACCCAAGGCAGTGCCTTGCGAGCGTTGTCACCAATGCGTGCGCGAACCAGGTTCGGGACGATCAGCCCGATGAACGGGATAGCACCCACGACGGTGACGGTGACAGCCGCGATGACAGCCACGATGACGATGGCAGAGTACTCGACGAGCTTGACGCGGACGCCCACTCCCTTAGCCAGGTCGTGGCCCAGGCCGAGCAGAGTCAACCGGTCAGCGAGGACATAGGCTGCGAGGGCGAGCACTGCGACGAGCCAGAGGAGCTCGTAGCGGCCACGGAGCACACCTGCGAAGGATCCGAGCTGCCACGCACCGAGGCTCTGCAGCAGGTCGAAGGAGTATGCGAAAAACGTGGTGGCCGCGCCAATGATGCCACCGTAGATGATGCCGACCAGTGGGACGGTGAATCCGGTTCGCACCTTGATGCGAGACACGATGAACAGGAATCCGATCGTGCCGATGAGCGCGGTGAGGCTGGCCATCCCGAGCTTCGCCCACATCGGGGCACCGGGGAGCAGTAGCGCGATGGCCAGCAGTCCTGCCATCGCGGACTCCGTGGAGCCGACGGTAGAGGCTTCGACGAAGCGGTTACGTGCCAGCAGCTGCATGATCAGCCCGCCCATGGCCAACGCGGATCCGGCCAGCAAGGCAGCGAGAGTGCGCGGGATACGGGAAACTGCGACAACCGAGGAATCCGCATCCGCAGCCCCCAGCATCAGGCTGAGCAGCGAGAGCAGAACGAGAACGCCCGCCAGGATCATGGCATAGACGGGGCCGCGCGAACGACGCGCTTTCTGGTCTGCGTATTCGGCTGTTGCCGCGGAATTGCTCCCCGCAGCGGTGTCGGCAGCGGCGCGCTGAGCACCGACCTGATCCTGGTACGAGGTCTGCGGGGCATGTGACAAGGGAGCCCCTGCCTGCCTCGTCAGGGTGCTCACGGAACCGTTGGTACCCATCTTGCTCGCTACTCTCCTACTACCGTCTCGCTCGCTAGTTACGTGATTGAACCGCGCCCCGGGGTTCCCGTGACGCGGTTGTTGTTTTATTAGAGTGCCTGCTCGATATCATCGAGCATGGTGTTCATGCCGGCGATACCGCCACCGTTGAGGTACCAATCAGCACCGCTCAGCATGTAGATCCGGTCCTCCTTGGCCGCATCCGTCTGCTTGACCAGCTCGTTGTCGAGGGTGGCCTTAGCGGAGTGACCCTCCTGACCGATCGCTGCGTCGCGGTCGAGAACGAACATGGTCTTCGGGTTGATCTTCTTCAGCAGCTCGAAGGAAGCGTTCTCACCGTGGGCGCTATCGCTCTTGATGCCGCCTGCCGGGGTGAAGCCCAGGTCGTTGAAGACCAGGCCGAAGCGGGAATCCGCACCGTAGAGGCTGATCTCGCCACCGTTGGTCATCAAGACGGCGGCTTCCTTCTTATCAGCCGGAACGGACTCGGAGATCTTCTTCACGCGCTCGCGGATCTCGTCAGCCTTCTCCTTCGCTTCGGCCTCCTTGCCGAAGAGCTTGCCCAGGGCCTCGACGCGCTCCAGATTGCTCTCGATCGTGTAGTGATCGTAGTTGATCGTCATGTTCGCGGTCGGGGCGATCTTCTCGAACTCCTTGAGCATCTTCGCCTGACGACCGCCGATGAGGATCAGATCCGGATCTGCTTCGGCGATGGCTTCCATGTCCGGCTCCTTCAGAGAACCAGCGTTAGCCTCGATCCCCTCTGCAGCCTTCGGCATGGTGGCAGCCTTGGCGGTGGACACGACGCGGTCCTTCTCTCCCAGCGCAGCCAGGGTATCGAGGGAAGCGTAGTCGAGGACGACGATGCGCTTCGGCTCGGACTTCAGCTCGACGGTGCCGTTTTCAGCTTCGAGGGTATAGGTCCGATCCGCGTTATTCTGCTGGCTGGACGCGGAGTTATTCTCGGCGGAGTTGTCCTCGGCTGCGCAGCCCGTGAGGAGCAGAGAGAATCCGGCAGCTGCTGCAACGAGTGCGTGTGAGATCTTCAATCTTTTGCTCTTCCTAGTTCGTCCCGGTCCGCCTCTGCAGGCAGATACGGCCGGTATTATTCCGAAAGTTGACCGAACAAGCAAGGTTAGCTTGCCCTAAGTCCCCCTAGATACTGTCAAAGACAGTGAAGATAGGCAAGCCTAAATTGAACCCTTCGCGGAATTAGGCAACATTATTGTTTCTAATTACCCCCGTTGGCGGGTGAACAGGGGGTAAATGCCACTAGAAGCGGTCGAGCCACCCCGTCACGCGCTCCTCCACGGATGCCACATCGAGGCCCACTTCCTCGAGCACTTCTCCCCGCGATGCGTGCGCGAGGTACTCCTGCGGCACCGCGAGCAAACGCACCGGAGTATCCACCTCTGCAGCGCTCAATGCCGCCTGCAGCGCAGAACCGGCCCCGCCGTGGATACCGTTATCCTCGACCGTCACCACTAGGTCGGCATCGCTGGCGAGCTCGACGAGTTCCTCGGAGACCGGGTAGACCCAGTGTGGATCCACGACCGCAGACTCCCAGCCCTTCGCCTTGGCCGCCTCAGCTGCCGCCCGGGACTGCCCCACGAGCGCGCCGTAGTTAATCACCAGCAGCTTCTTCGCACCGTCCCCATCGGTCGAGCGGTGGTCGAACAGGACGTCGTAGCTCTCCTCCTGCCGCAGGGCAGGAATGTCTGCCGGAACGCTGCCCTTCGGGAAGCGCACGACGGTGGGGGCGTCGTCAACATCGAGGCACCGGTCCAGCGCCACGCGCAGTTGCGCTCCGTCGCGAGGAGCAGCGACATGAATCCCCGGCACAATTCCGGTGATGGACATGTCCCACATACCGTTGTGGCTGGCACCATCCGGGCCGGTAATCCCAGCGCGATCCAGCACAAAGGTCACGCCCAGCCCCAGCAGACCGACATCCATCAGCATCTGGTCGAAGGCGCGGTTGAGGAAGGTCGAATACACCGCAACAACCGGATGCAAGCCGCCCAGGGCAAGGCCAGCCGCGGAGGTGACGGCATGCTGCTCTGCGATGCCGACGTCAAAGGTGCGCTGCGGAAAGACCTCACCAAACTCAGCGAGTCCAGTGGGGCCGGCCATCGCGGCGGTGATCGCCACGACGTCATCCCTCTCCCCCGCCCGCTCGATGAGGTGGGAGGAGAACACCTGGGTCCAGCCAGGCTTCGAGGCTTCCTTCGGCACACCGGTGACTGGGTCGATCACACCCGTGGCGTGCATCTGATCAGCTTCGTCGTTCTCCGCAGGGTCGAAGCCCTTGCCTTTGTGGGTGATCGTGTGGACGATGACGGGGCCGCCGTAGTCCTTGGCGTAACGCAGTGCGTTCTCCACCTGGCCGATATCGTGCCCATCAACCGGACCGATGTACTTCAGCCCCAGGTCGGAGAACATTTCCTGCGGGAGGATGGAGTGCTTGACCCCTTCCTTGAGACCGGAAATCAGCTGGAATGCACGGTCCCCAACCCAGCCCATGCGGCCGAGGGTGTTTTTCCCGGACTCCATGACCTTGTCGTAGGCAGGCTGCAAGCGAAGTGCAGCGAGGTTCTCCGCCAGCCCGCCGATGGTCGGCGAGTAGGAACGCCCATTGTCGTTGACGACGATGACGATCGAGCGCTTCTTGCCGGTGGCGATGTTGTTCAGCGCCTCCCAGCACATGCCACCTGTGAGTGCCCCATCACCAACGACAGCCGCGACGTGACGGTGAGACTGGCCGCTGAGCTCGAAGGCCTTGGCCAGCCCGTCGGCATAAGAAAGGGATGCCGAGGCGTGGGAGGACTCGGTCCAGTCATGCGGGCTTTCCGCGCGGTCAGGGTAGCCCGACAGGCCGTCCTTCTGTCGCAGCGTGTCGAAGAGATCGCGGCGCCCCGTGAGGATCTTGTGCACGTACGCCTGGTGTCCCGTATCGAAGATCAGGGGGTCGGACGGCGAGTCGAAGACCCGGTGCAGCGCCATCGTCAGCTCGACGACACCGAGGTTCGGACCCAAGTGTCCGCCGGTCGCGGAAACTTTTTCAATCAAAAACTCCCGAATCTCCCGCGCCAGCTGATCCAGCTTGCCCTCATCGAGCATCTTCAGATCCGCTGGTGAGGAAATATTTTCAAGGATTCCCATTGAACTCAGTTTCTCTCCATCCCACATTGAATTCGCTGGCCCCATCTTAGTGGGGACACCGCCTTCAGCGTTATTCGCCCGCCGCCTCGAAGTACATCAGTGTTTCGACGTGATGGGTCAACCCGAAAGCGTCGACGATCTCCATCTCGCGCAACTCATAACCCGCGTCTCGCCACAGACCCGCGTCGCGGGCTGCCGTGGCGGGGTCGCAGCCGATGTGAATCACCCGCGGGGGGCGGTGCTGCGCGATGTTCTGAATGACGGCGGCCCCCGCCCCCGTACGTGGCGGGTCGAGAACGACGGCGTCCAGGTCCGCGACCTCCTCGAGGTCCTCCAGCCACGCGCCGACGTCGTTGCTGCGGAACCGAACGGCCGTGTCCGTCCCTTCTGAGCCGGCTTCCCGGGCTGCAGCGAAGGCTTCCTGTCCAGCACGAGTTGCACTGCTCGCGACGTCCACAATCTCAACATTGCGAGCGGAGCCCAGCAGGCCCGCGGACAGAGCACCGCAGCCACCGTAGAGATCCCACACGGTGTGCAGCTCCCCGTTCAGCCGGTCGGCGACCCAGCGGGCGTAATAGGCGCTGGCTTGGATGTGAGACTGCCAGAACGCGTCCACCGGCACCTTCCAGCTCACGCCGAGGTGCGAATGCAGCACATCGCCATCGCCGTCGAGAACACGGCGTTTCCGGCCACGTCGGGTCTTCTTGAGCTCCACGACGGAGCGCTTACCGTCGCGACCGACACCCACCACAACCTCGCTGTGTGGACTGGGATTGAGCCCTCCAACACCGTCGGTCAGCCCGGGCAACCATTGGGAGCACTCCACCTCAGCCAGCGGGACGATCTCATTGCTCTTCGGCTTCCGCAACCCGGCCTGCCCTTCCGCGTCGACGCCGAGGCGTACGCGGTGGCGGTAGTGGGTAAAAGGCCATAGGCTCGTCGCGCGAACATGAGCATCGAGGAATTCCTGCGGCAGCTCGAACTTGGCGAGGCGGCGGAACTGGTCGATGACCACCGCCTGCTTAAATTCCAGGGAGCCGTGGGCATCAACGAAGTCGAGGTCGCAGCAACCAGCTCCGGCCTCAGCAGCGTCGCATTGCCCAGCCACCCGGTGCGGGCTCGGCTGGTCAATAGCTAGCGCTTGACCAGTGCGGAACCTTTGCTTGCCGTTCTTTTTAGCCGGGTCCAGCGCAACCTCGACCCCCTTCTCCCCGGGCAACCCGCCACGCACAAAAACGATCTGTCCGTCGTGCTGGCCGATGACCACACCTCGGTGGCCGGGTTGATCCAGATCCAGAGTGACGGTCTCCGGGCTAGTCATTGCCGTCCTCGTTGGGATCCTGCTGCTGTGCCGGGGCATTCTGCTGCTCCTGCAGGTGTCGCGCCAGCTCCTCAACCATGGCCTGCGGCAGCTGAACCGGCAACGGATCGCCGGCAGGGATTGGGTCCGTGCCGCGAACAACGAAGGTGCGGGCGATGATCTCGCGGCCCAGCGCCGCCATCTGCTCAGCTGCCTCCTGTGGGCCGGCGAGCGTCATGCGCAGCATCCATCGCGGGCCGGTCGCCCCAATAACTCGGAGTGTGCCCTCACCGGACTCTGCAACGATCTCCGCGCCCCAGGGGCCTTCCTCGGTGGTTGCCTCCAGCCCGTCGGCTGCCATGCCCTCGATGAGGGTAGGCACCGTGTTATCCCAGAGTTCGCCGGTGGTTGGGGCGGCGAAGGCCACCGGGGTGACCCGGCCGAAGGGGGTGAGGATGTGGAGCATTTGCGGGCCATCATCGCCCATCTCCACCTGTACCTCGGCCTCGTGTGGGACCGGGATCATCATGGACCCCAGGTCGAGCCCGCCCTTGGCGAAATCGCTGAAATTGTATTCACGGTAGTCCAGCGTGTCCCCGTCGAAGGGCCCAAAGTCCTCACCCTGGACGGGTTGGTCAGCGTCTAGCGGTCCGCCTGCGGCGTTTTCCGTCGCGTCGGAGACCTCCTGCTCGGCCTGGCTCTGAGGTGCGCTTGGATCTGCACCGCTGGGTTCGTTTTTCTTCTTAGAAAATGGCCACATTTTTTAAACATTCCTTCCGCACTTGCCAACGCGGCGCTGGATAGCGCCACCGTTGGGGTTTAAAAGCTGGAAATTAAACTCAATCGGCTATCGGGACCAGCTGCCCCGACCCCGCATCAACGCGTGCCGGTGGAGCCGTGGCCACCACTTCCGCGGGCGGTCTCCCCGAGTTGCTCAATGCTGTCCACAGCCACGACGTCGCAGAGGCTGACCTCCTGAATGAGCAGCTGAGCGATGCGTTCACCCCGGCTGATGCTGATTGTTTCTTGCGGGTCAAGGTTGATCAGGTTGACCTTGACCTCCCCCCGATATCCCGCATCGATGGTGCCGGGCGCATTAACGATCGACAATCCCTTCTTCACCGCCAGTCCGCTGCGCGGGTGAACCAGACCAACCTTGCCGACCGGCACCGCCATCGCAATGCCCGTCCCCACCAGGCTGCGCTGCCCGGGGTTCAAGGTGATGTCCTCGGCGGAGTAAAGATCGATGCCCGCATCTTCGGGGTGTGCCCGGTTCGGTAGCGGGAGAGATGGATCAATCTGAAAAATTTCCAACGGGCTGCTCATGAGGCTCCACTCTACAAGGTCGTTCCCATCTCGTTATTGGCCCGCTGTAGGAAAGTCTCCTCCTTGGTGGGAGCCACGGCGGCTTCGGAACACCTGGTGGTGTGTGGGTAAGATGGTGGCCGGTAATTGCCACCCAATAACGGCTCGGTATGGCGCCTCACCGCCTGCGAGGCCGGGCCCGGGTAAAGATCCACATGTAGACGAGGAGCACTCTGCGAGTCATGGACGCTGCGAACGGAGCATCGACCCCACCGGCGAAGACCGACGAGGCGGCGGGCACGCGGGTGCTGTACAGCGAGACCCAGCGCGTTCCGCTGTCCTGGTGGCTCGTCGCCGCCGGCGTGGTGGCTATCATCGCTTGGCAGGCTCAAATGGGACGCGACTGGTGGTGGTCGATCGTGGCGGGCGTGATCGCGGCTGCCCTCGCGGCCTGGGGGCTCATCGCGCTTTCTCGGACGAAGGTCGAGGTCGTGGAAGACTCCCAGGGTGGCAGGATCATCCGCGCGGGAGACGCCCAGCTACCGGCCTCCGTGGTCGACCGCACGCTGGTCATCCCGCCCACCGCGAAGCAAGCTGCGTTGGGACGCCAGCTTGATCCTGCCGCTTTCGTCATTCACAAGGGCTGGATTCCGACGATGGCGATGCTCGTGCTCGATGACCCGTTGGATCCCACCCCCTACTGGCTGGTCTCCAGCAAGAACCCCCAGGAACTGCTGGAGGCGCTGGGAAGGCCCATTTACTAGGGTTCCCAGCGCCTCCGCGCTCCCGGTCTGCTCGGTGTTACACCCACAGGCCGGGTCTTTTTATGTCTTAAGCGCAGTCGATGCAGATGAACTCGGTATCGCTGATCTTCTCACCGATACGGCTGCGGTGCTGCACGAGGAAGCACTCGGAGCAGGTGAACTCGTCGTTCTGCTTTGGCGTGACCGTGGTGGACAGTTCCTCGCCGGAGACTTCCTCCATCGGCAGTTCGAAGGGTTCCACGATTTCGCCATCGTCGGTGTCCGAGATCGCTGGCTCCGCCTTCTCAGCGGCCTTCAAGCCTTCGAGAGAATCGGTCTCCAGCTCTTCCTCGTCGCTTCGCCGTGGTGCATCGTAGTCCGTGGCCATCGTTGTCCTCCCACACTCCTCGGATGATGCTCATCAGTTCTTGGGCGGGATCCCCGCCACCTGCCGTATCGCGGGCCACAAGCCCATTCTTCACGGCAGCCATTCGGCCCCTAGTCGAGGGCGCCTCATGTGTGCTGAACGCGGATATTAGGCCATGAGGTGCACACTTGTCACCTCCCCCATACTCAGGGCAAAGAAAGTTGCTCGATGCTACCCCCTGCACCCTGGCTCAGCAGCATTTTTTCGAGTTCTTCCTGCACCCCCGGCACGCCAGCGATGATGGGCAGCCCGCTCTCCGCCGTGTAGTTCAGCGTGGGGGTAACCACGGTTGCGCCCGCTCGGGCAGCAATCAACGCCCCGGCAGCGAAGTCCCACCCGTTAAGCCCGTGCTCGTAGTAGCCGTCCACCTGACCGCTGGCCACCATGCAGAGGTCGAGCGCGGCGGAGCCCAGGCGTCGGATGTCCCGCACGTGGGGCAGTACGGCGCCCAGCACGCGTGCCTGCCGCTGACGGCGTTCAGCGTCGTAGGAAAAACCGGTCGCCACGAGCGCCTGTGCAGCGTCCTTTCGTGCCTCCTGCCGACTGATGTTCTTGCGTTCACCGACGACTGCCTCCTCGCTCCTCAAATCAACGGGAGCGACTGTCGCGGGGCCGCCGACACAGGCGCCGAAGACATGGCCATGGGCGGCGTCCACGACCGCGCCAGCTACCGGCACCCCGTCGAGGGCAGCTGCCACCGACACAGCGAAGGCGGGAATCCCGTAGACGAAATTGACGGTGCCGTCGATCGGATCCACGATCCACTCCAGCCTTGGCCCTGCAGAGTCCCCAGGATCGGCACCCAAGGATCCTGCAGCGGGGGCAGAACTATCCGCACCCTCCTCCTCGCCGATCACGGTGGCCTGCGGGAACCTGTGATGCAGCCACTCGCGGATGAACGTCTCCGCGCCGCGGTCTGCTTCGGTGACGGGGTCGACTGCGGAAGACTTGGTCTGAGCCACCGGCATCGCCGAACCCATCAGCTCGATGATGGAGCCCGCCACCGCCTCACCATCGGTGCGTTCCCGACGAGTGCGCAACACCAAGGCAGCGGCGAGTGCCGCGACCTCTTCAGCCGCGGCTTGCAGCTCGTGCACGCTCGCCCCGCCGGAGATTACCGCCGGAGCGTGGTCGGTGGTGGTTTTATCAAGCAACAAGGTCTCGGTCATGCCTCCACAGATACCACTGATGTGTAGCATTCAGACCCATGAGCACCGAGCAGGCTAGTAGCGCCGAATGGGCCGGAATCACCGTGGGAATCGACGTCGGTGGGTCCGCGATCAAAGCAGGCTTCGTCGACACCCGCTCCCACTGCCTCGTCGGGGAAAGATTCACCGCCCCTACACCCCAACCGGCCACGCCCGAGAGGGTTGCTGGCGCCGCCGCAGCTCTCGCAACGCAGGTACTCACCCAGGAGGTGGGCGCGGAGCTCACCACGCCTGCTAGCCCAGGCGGGTTCCGTGCGCTGCGGATCGGCGTCGCCATTCCCAGCGTGGTCACCAACCAGGAGGCACGCACCGCAGCGAATATCGCACCGTCGTGGGTCGGCACCCGTCCCGCTGCGCTTTTCGACGACGCCCTGCGACAGGCGTTATCGGGTGGCACATCGGGGTCTTCCTCCCTCCAGGTGGAGTGGTTCTTCCTCAACGACGCCGACGCTGCTGGGATCTCTGAATGCGGCCCGTTTAGCGCCGACGAGACGGCCGACCCGGAATACAGCCGGCTTTTCCTAACCTTGGGCACTGGGATCGGCTCTGCTCTCTTCCGCGGCGCGAGGCTGTACCCCAATACCGAGCTGGGTCACCTGACCGTGTTGACCGACGACGGCTCCCCCAGTGCTGCGGAGCATTGGGCCTCGGCCGCGGTGAAGGCACGCCAAAACCTCACGTTCCCCGAGTGGGCGGCCCGGTTGAGCACAGTACTCAATACCTATGTCGCACTGCTGCGCCCCCAGGAGCTGATCCTCGGTGGCGGAATTTCCGCCGAGGCAGAACGGTGGCTGCCGATGCTTAACCTCGAGGAGTCTTCGGTCCGGGTGAGCATCGCTCGCCACTTCAACAGCGCCGGGGTCATCGGAGCAGGGCTCGCCGCTGCCTGGGACCTACGCCCCTAGACGGCATGAGTAATAAAGCTTGGCTATAATGGTCGGCCGTTGGGCGCTTGAGCGCCAGAGGCAGCCTTTCAGCTGCTCAGAGAAACTGCTCCCCCAGTAAAATGCCGTCCGGTGAACCGGGTCGGTTGTACGCCACCGACACGAACTCGTTGGTGAACGTATGCTGGCGAGTAGAACTGAATGCGTCGTTTCCTGGTCGCTATCCACCAGGAAACGGCGAGCAAACGTAGTTTGGATAGCGACTGGTAGGAAAACCCCCAAGCGGGTGACCTTCCTAAACGTACAGCGCGCTCGTCGGCTCTTCCCGGCGGTCGCACCCGTACGTTGCAACAATCCCCGACCGAAAGGGCTTCTGTGGCTTCTCAAGACTCGACCACCAGCGGTGATAGCGTCCAGGACGCAAGCGGGACGTCTGGCACTGCTGCACGGAAAGTCGCCAAGAAGACGGCCCGTAAGGCGGTCAAGCGCACGGCCCGTAAGGTAACGAGCGCCACCGCCGCGAAGAAGACCACGGCTGCAGCTGCCACCGCAGACACGGCGGCGTCTCCGTCGGAGGATGCAGCCGAAGAGCCGAAGAAGGTCGCGAAGAAGACCGCAAAGAAGGCGGCCAAGAAGACTACCCGCAAGGTCGCGAAGAAGGCGGCGAAAAAGACCGCCAAGAAGGCTGCCAAGAAGACCGCTAAAAAGACGGCGAAGAAGACAGCCAAGAAGACCGCACGGAAGGCGACCAAGGCGACGGCTGCTGCGAAGAAGCAGGAGCAGATCGAGGCGAAGAGTAAGGACGCCGAGGTCACCGCCAGCGAGGATCCGGAGGACGTCGACGACGAGTTCGACCACGACGTCGAACCGGATCTGGAGGACATCGACGAGGACCTGGATGAGGACCTCGACGAAGACCTGGACGACGACCTCGAGGATGAGGACGACGCCGACGACGAGGAAGAAGACGAGGACGACGACGAAGAGGAGTCCTCGACCTCGAAGGACGGTCGCGACGACAGCGTGTGGGACGAGGACGAGTCCGCCGCCCTGCGCCAGGCCCGCCGCGACGCAGCCCTGACCGCCTCGGCAGACTCCGTCCGAGCCTACCTGAAGCAAATCGGTAAGGTCGCGCTGCTGAACGCAGAGCAGGAGGTCTCGCTGGCCAAGCGCATCGAGGCTGGCCTGTACGCGAACTACCGGCTCAAGCAGATCAAGGAGTCCGGCGAGCGCCTCTCCCCCATGAACCGTCGCGACCTGCGCGAGATCGACCGCGACGGCCGCAAGGCGAAGAACCACCTGCTGGAGGCGAACCTGCGCCTCGTGGTCTCCCTGGCCAAGCGCTACACCGGCCGTGGCATGGCCTTCCTGGATCTGATCCAGGAGGGCAACCTGGGCCTGATCCGCGCGGTGGAGAAGTTCGACTACTCCAAGGGCTATAAGTTCTCCACCTACGCCACCTGGTGGATCCGCCAGGCGATCACCCGCGCGATGGCTGACCAGGCGCGCACGATCCGCATCCCGGTTCACATGGTGGAGGTCATCAACAAACTCGGCCGCATTCAGCGCGAGCTGCTGCAGGACCTTGGTCGCGAGCCCACCCCAGAGGAACTCGCCCGCGAAATGGACATCACGGTCGACAAGGTGCTGGAGATCCAGCAGTACGCGCGCGAGCCAATCTCCCTGGACCAGACCATCGGCGACGAGGGCGATTCCCAGCTGGGAGACTTCATCGAGGACTCCGAGGCGGTCATCGCGGTAGACGCGGTCTCCTTCACGCTGCTGCAGGATCAGCTGCAGGACGTCCTTCACACCCTGTCCGAGCGTGAGGCCGGCGTGGTGAAGCTCCGCTTCGGCCTGACCGACGGCATGCCGCGCACCCTGGACGAGATCGGCCAGGTTTACGGCGTGACCCGCGAGCGCATCCGACAGATCGAGTCGAAGACGATGTCCAAACTGCGCCACCCATCCCGCTCCCAGGTTCTGCGGGACTATCTGGACTAACCCACACGCCGAGCCCGCCATTAGCGGGGCCGGAAAAGAAAACAACCGCCGGGAAACCCGGCGGTTGTTTTTATCTCTATCTGTCCCCTAGTTTTCGCGGTGCTCCTTGACGCACTGGGTCAGCTCCTCGTCGCTGAGCCCCTGGCACTGTTCCGGAAACTCGGTGGCCACCTTCGTGGTGATCAGCGCAAGACCCATCGCGAGGATCGCGAGCACGAGGCCTGCGATGGGGTAGGTTCGCGCCGTGCCGTGGCGGTTCGCGCGGATGAGGGCAACGATCGCCACGACCAGCGCAATCATCGCCACGAAAATGCCGATCAGCGGGAGCAGGCCAGCCGGGAGGGCAAGCACACCCAGGATCAGTGCGGCCAGCGACATCCGGCTGGCTACCTGGGGTGCGCGGGCCGGTACGGCCGGCTGGCCACCAGCTGGATTCTTCTTCGCCATCTCGCCTCAACGATCCTTTCTCGGAATTTATCTAATAGCCCTTCCCGGGCTGCGGTGTACCCGGCATGAGGGCACAGCCTACCAGTCGCGCAGGTAGGCGATGCGGTCTCGCAGCTGCTCAGCAGTGCACAACGCCGTCGGAGGGCCACCGCAGTTGCGGCGCGCCTCGTTGTGGATCGCCCCCTGTGGTCTACCGGTTCGTGCCGCGGTCATGTTCACCAGCGCGTTGAGCTCCTTGCGCAGGGCCGGCAGCTCCTCGCTGGCCACGCGGCGACGGTGCGCCTCTGCACCGCTCATCCCACCGGCAGCCCCGCCGTTGCGACGCTCTTCGGCCTCCCGACGCTTGCGCTCCTCAGCTTCGCGGGCGCGTGCCTCGACCTGGTCGGCCTGGCGCTGCTTCAACAGGGTGCGCATCTGCTCCGCATCCAACAGGCCTGGAAGACCAAGGTAATCCTGTTCCTCCGCGGAACCGGCCAGGGTGGTCGTGCCGTAGGTCGAGCCGTCGTAAATCAAGGAATCCAGCTCGGCCTCCGCGCCGATGGACTCGTAGGTCGTCAGCTCGTCCGGCTCGTTCTCCTCGCGATTAGCCTGGGCCAGCAGCTCATCATCCCAGCCTTCCTCGTCCTTCTTCGGCGCGCCCAGCACGTGGTTGCGCTGCTTTTCCAGCTTGGACGCCAGGTCCAACAGCACCGGCACGCTGGGCAGGAACACGCTGGCGGACTCGCCCTTACGGCGGGAACGGACGAAACGACCGATCGCCTGGGCGAAGAACAGCGGCGTCGCAGCGCTCGTGGCATAAACACCCACCGCCAGGCGGGGCACGTCCACGCCCTCCGAAACCATGCGCACCGCGACCATCCATTCGTCCTGGCTGGCGGAGAATTCCTTAATGCGGTCGGAGGCACCGACCTCGTCGGAAAGGACGACGGTGACCGGGGTGCTGCTGATCGTCGACAGGATCTTGGCGTAGGCGCGGGCGGTCGTCTTGTCGGTCGCGATGACGAGACCGCCGGCGTCCGGGATGTGGGTGCGCAGCTGCAGCAGGCGGGTATGAGCAGCCTTTAAGACCGCGGGGATCCACTCCCCCTTCGGGTCCAGCGCCGTCCGCCACGCACGGGCGGTCTGCTCCGGGGTGAGGGTCTCACCCAGCCGAGCCTCGAACTCCTCGCCCGCGCTGGAACGCCACCGGGCGTGGCCGGAGTAGGCCATGAAGACCACCGGCCGAACCACGCCGTCGCGCAGGGCCTCCGAGTAGCCGTAGGTATAGTCCGCACGCGATTCCAGCGCGCCGTCTGCGCCCGGCACCTCGATGTAGTCCACGAAAGGGATTTGTGCATCGTCGGAGCGGAACGGGGTACCGGTCAGCGCCAGTCGGCGCTCAGCGTGGGCATAGGCCAAGCGAACGCCGTCTCCCCAGCTCTTCGCGTCACCTGCGTGGTGGATCTCGTCGAGGATCACCAGGGTCTTTTGGGCGGTGGCTACCTGATAGTGCTTGGTGGGCTTCATACCAACCTGGGCATAGGTCACGGCCACGCCGTCGAAGGCGTTGTTGAACGGCGAAGAGTTGGAAAACTCAGCGTCGAGAGCAATCCCCATGGCAGCGGCGGAGAGCGCCCACTGGACCTTCAGGTGCTCGGTGGGAACCACGATGACGAGTCGCTGGACAACGCGTTTCTCCAGCAACATCGACGCCAGCGTCAGGGCGAAGGTGGTCTTACCGGCACCCGGGGTTGCGACCGCAAGGAAGTCCCGTGGCTGCTGCTCCTGGTAGAGGTCCAGGGCCTCCTGCTGCCAGGCACGGAGGGTTCTTTTCACCTTGTATCGGACCTACTTCTTACGCAGGCTCTGGTAAATTTCCTCGCACTCTGGGCACACCGGGGAGCCCGGTTTTGCCTGCTTGGTCACCGGGAAGGTCTCACCGCACAGTGCAACCACCAACCGGCCCATGACCGCTGACTCCACGATCTGGTCTTTCTTGACGTAGTGGAAAAACTTTGGGGTGTCGTCCTGGGTCTGCTCCTGCTCATCGACCTTCGGACGTTCCAGCGTGCTGGTGCTCGTGGCGCTCACAATCCTCCATCTTGCCCCTGAGGGCTTCCCACAGTTGACTCTCGTACTACCGTAGACGGTATGTCAGCAGCAGAGAAACGTGCCGGTCGCGCCCGGGGCAGTTCAGCCACCGGGGCGCGCCGTTTCCGCCGCCCTGGCAAGCGGGTCGATCGGATCACCGACGCGAGGAAGTCGCAGCTGGAGGACTGGCACCACCGGCGTCGGCTCTATTTGGGGCTACAGATTGCACGCATCCCGGTGCTTGTCCTGGCCGTGATCCTGCTGTGGGTCACCAATAACATCATTGTGGGTGCGATCGTGGCGTTCATCAGTGTTCCGCTGCCCTGGGTTGCGGTCATGCTCGCCAACGAGTCCGGGGAAGCCACGAAGGAGTCGGAAAAGGTCTATAAGCCTGGCCTCGTGCGGGCCAACCGGGCGGCGATGGCCAATTCCCAGCTCTCCCAAGCAACGAGCCCACAGCGACAGCTGGAGCCCAACGAGGTGGACTCCACCGACCGCCACCCCGTCATCGACCACGAGTCCGAGGACTAGCCCGGCCATCACCTGGGCGTACAGCTTGCGACTGCCCCAGCGCCCTTGAAGAGACCAATGCTGTACCGGCGGCACGCAGAGCCCGTTTCCCAACCACGACCGAGACAAGAAGGCACACCCCGCAGTGACAACCCACCCTTCCAGCATGCAGCTCACCTCCCAGCCCGCCCGCGAGGCTCTCGGTGGCCTGCTCGCCGTTGCCCGTGAACGCGGACTCAGCACCACCCTGCTCGAGGACGTCCTCGGCGAGCCCGGTCTCCGCGCCCTCAACCTCGCCAATCCTGCCGGAGCGCTGCGCGCGGTCCGCACCCCTGGCCGGGGCGATTCCCCAGACGCCACAAACACAGCCCAACTGGTGGAGCTCTTCGTCTTACGGGAACCAGCTGCCCTTGCGACGTGGCAGGAAGCCATCGGCACAGACCTCACCCGGCGTGCCATCGACGCTCGCCTGATCACCTCCCTGCCCGGCAGTGCGGATGAGCTGCAGTTGCGGGTGGATATCCGCCCGTACTCTTTCCCTCACCTGTTCGGTGATGCGGATGGCGATGCATCAGGCCTGGGCGGAGAATTCCTGCTCGCGTCGGATCCGGACGCTGGCCTGTGGCCGCAGGAGCCCACCGCGGACGATCACGTACCGGGCCTGGGTAACGCTCCGCGGTCGTTGCTTCGGGTCATCCCGCCGGCGGACAATCCGTGGCTACCCTCCCCGCGGCGGATCCTGGACCTGGGTTGCGGTGGTGGGGCGCTGAGCCTGGCCTTGCAGTTGGCCTACCCCGAGGCGCAGGTGGTGGGGACGGATATTAGTGGCCGAGCATTGGACTTCGCCGCGGTCAATGGCGCTCAGCTGGGTCAGGCACGAGGCGAGTTCTCCACGGCTGAGGCAGCCCCCGCGAGCGCCATCGAGTGGCGAGAGGGTTCCTGGTTCGAGCCCGTGGCGGGTGAGCGCTTCGACCTCATCGTGTCGAATCCGCCTTTTGTGGTCCAGCCCCCGGAGGTCGGGCATGTTTACCGCGATTCTGGGCTGGGCTTGGACCGCGCGACCGAGCTCGTGGTCTCCCACGCTCCTGAGCATCTCTCCCCCGGCGGCACGGCGCATATTCTGTGTTCTTGGGCGGTGTCCCCCGAGGATTCCGTGGCGTCGAAGATGGGGCGTTGGCTGCCGGCGGAGGGGGTGCGTGCCTACGGCCTCGTGCGGGAATACGTGGACCCGGAGACCTACGTGACGACGTGGCTGAGCGACGAAGGTATTGACCCACGCTCCCCGGCGGGCCGGCGGAAGGCTGGGCAGTGGCTTCACTACCTGGCTGAGAACGGGGTCAGCCATATTGCCTTGGGTTTCGCCCACCTGCGTGCGATTGATGGGCCCACTGAGGTCACTGTGGAGCAGTTGCCCGACACCATGGTGCCGGGTACCCCGCTGGGTGCTGAGGTGGCGGAGTGGTTCATCCGTAGTCAGTGGCTGGCCGATGTCTCCGCCGAGGATGTCCTGGGCGAGCGTTTTGCCGTGCGCCCGGGGGTGGCCACCGAGTTGGTCCGGCAGGCCGATGCGGAGGCCGGGCAGGGGTTCCGGGAGCTGTGTCTGCGCCTGGCCAGGACAGACGGTCCGGCGTGGACGCATGAGATCGATGCCGCGGTGGAGTCGATTCTCGCGGGCCTGAATCCGGAGGGCTTGGCCCTGGAGGATGTGCTGGGTCTCTATGCGGCTGTGACCGGGCCTGCCGAAGGCGAGGACCCGGTTGCTGCAGGCGAAGATTATGAGGAAGTCCTGGCGGAGAGGATGCTGGGGATCATCGTCGACCTCGTGCGCCACGGCATCGTATTGCCGAGCGGTCTGGTCGACTGGGCAGAAAGGTAAGTGGAGGATCATGAAGGCAGTTATCAGCACGGTGAGTCAGGCCAGCGTCGACGTCCGGGATGAATCCGGTGAGGTCCGTCGGGTCGGTGAGGTCTCCGGTCCGGCGTTGCTTGCCCTCATCGGCAGCGGCAAGGACGACGACGCTGACGCCTGGGAGACGATGGTGCGCAAGATCGCCGAGCTGCGGTTGTTCCCCGCCTCGGGTGAGCCGTGGGGCGGCCAACGGGATCTGTCGGTTGAGGAGGTAGGCGGTTCCGTGCTGGTGGTCAGCCAGTTCACCTTGATGGGCAAGACGAAGCGGGGGCGGCGTCCCAGCTGGTCAGAGGCGATGCCGGGTCCTGCTGCGGAACCGGTGATTGAGAGCATCGTCCAGGGGCTTCGGGACCGTGGGATCCACGTTGAAACTGGCGAGTTCGGGGCTGATATGCAGGTCAGCTCGGTCAACGAGGGACCTTATACCGTGTTGGTCGAGTGTTAGGTCGGCGATACTTGGGGTAGCTAGCCCCGTTTGTGGGGTGTGGCGTTCTCCACCCCGACGGTTGGTCTGGGTCTGGGAACAAAATCCGGGTTCTGGCCGTTGGTTGTATTAGCGCCTCAAAAATAGCGCCCCGTCGGATGCCCATCGTGAGCTCAAGAGGAGACCTAACTGCATGAGCAAGTCCACCAGCGGCAGTGATTCCGCCCGCGCGACGTCCGCCAAGGATGATGCCTCGCAGCCGGAGCAGAATACTGACCGCCGTCGGCGCCGAGGCAATAACGAGAACCCTTCGGCCGACCTCGTCCGCGTCTACCTGAACGGCATTGGTAAGACTGCCCTGCTGACTGCTGAGGACGAGGTTGAACTCTCCCAGCGTATTGAGGCCGGGCTGTATGCGGAGCAGCTGCTCAAGAGCGGCGAGCCGTTGACTCGTGCGAAGAAGCGCGATGTGAAGATCCTGGCACGCGAAGGCAAGGCCGCACGTACTCACCTGCTTGAGGCTAATCTGCGCCTCGTGGTCTCGTTGGCCAAGCGCTACACGGGCCGTGGCATGCCACTGCTGGACCTGATCCAGGAGGGCAACCTGGGGCTCATCCGCGCGATGGAGAAGTTCGATTACAAGAAGGGCTTCAAGTTCTCCACTTACGCCACCTGGTGGATCCGCCAGGCGATCACCCGCGGCATGGCGGACCAGTCGCGCACTATTCGCCTGCCGGTGCACCTGGTGGAGCAGGTCAATAAGCTTTCCCGCATCAAGCGCGAGATGTACCAGCACCTGGGCCGTGAGGCGACGTACGAGGAGCTGGCTGAGGAGTCGGGGATCCCGGAGGACCGGATCGAGATGCTGATGAAGCAGTCCCGCGACCCGGTGAGCCTCGACATGCCCGTCGGCACCGACGAGGAAGCCCCGTTGGGCGACTTCATCGAGGACTCCGAGGCAGAGGACGCCGAGGCTGCAGTCGTCGCCAGCCTGCGCCACTCCGACATCCGCTCCGTGCTGGCCACGTTGGAGCAGCGAGAGCAGGATGTCATCACCCTGCGCTATGGCCTCGATGATGGCCTGCCCCGCACGTTGGACCAGATCGGCCGTCAGTTCGGCCTCTCCCGTGAGCGGGTGCGCCAGATCGAGCGCGAGGTCATGGCTAAGCTGCGGGAGGGCCAGCGCGCGGACAAGCTCCGCGAATACGCCGTATAGTGCGCCACTCCCCAAGACCGGGGATGTATGGTTGAGGCATTGATTTTTTCGAGGCTTCCATCAGCTCGAAAGGTGAGAAAGGGCGAGTAGGGTGCGTGACCTAGTAGACACCACGGAGATGTATCTCCGGACGATTTACGAGCTCGAGGAAGAGGGCATCCCGCCGCTGCGCGCCCGGATCGCTGAGCGGCTTGAGCAGTCCGGCCCCACGGTGAGCCAGACGGTGGCCCGCATGGAGCGCGATGGTCTGCTCTCCGTTGAGAAGGACCGTTCCCTGAAGCTCTCCGACGAGGGTCGAGCACTCGCGACCGCCGTGATGCGCAAGCACCGCCTTGCCGAACGCCTGCTGACCGACGTGATCGGCCTGCCGTGGGACAAGGTTCACGACGAGGCCTGCCGCTGGGAGCACGTCATGAGTGACGAGGTCGAGCAGCGCCTCGTTGAGGTTCTCGACGAGCACGACACCTCCCCCTTCGGCAACCCCATCCCGGGGCTGAATTTCCTGACCGAACAGGCGGCGGACGGCACGGATATCTCCCAGACGGCCGTGGCGGAAGACCCGAATTCGGTCCGCGCCGCCGACCTGGCCACCGGCGAGGAACACGAGGCCGTGGTCACCAGCTTTAACGAGATCGTGCAGGTCGAGGGCTCGTTGATGAAGCGGCTGCGCGAGGCGGGCATTCTCCCAGGTGTCGCCGTCTCCGTCATCCCGACTGAGGATCACCTCATTCTGCGTGGCGAATCCGCTGAGGTCGTCATCCCCAGCGAGCTGGCGCACGCGGTCCGCGTACGCAACGTGTCGAACGCTTAACCGCCTCGACGCCTCCTGACCCCGCCAGACCTCGCATTCCTCGATTGAAGAAAGCCCCCACAGTGACTGAACACAACGCAATTGAACCTGGCAGCAACGTCCTCGTCACCGGTGGTGCGGGCTACGTGGGTAGCGTATGCACCGCCGTCCTCGTTGAAAACGGGTTCCACGTCACCGTCGTGGATAACTTGAGCACCGGCAATCGCTCCGCGATCCACCCCAAAGCCAACTTCGTGGAAGGCGACATTGCGGATGTGGCCAGCGAGGTTTTGGCGGATGGCGATTTCGCTGCCGTCTTCCACTTCGCCGCGCGCTCGCTCGTGGGCGAATCCGTGGAGCAGCCGGATGCCTACTGGCACCACAATGTTCTCACAACCCTCACGCTGCTGGACGCGATGCGCGAAACAGGAGTGAAGAACATCGTCTTCTCCTCCACCGCTGCCTGCTACGGCGAACCGGAGCAGGTGCCTATCACGGAGGATATGCCCACGGCCCCGACGAACCCCTACGGTGCCTCGAAGCTGACGATCGACTACATGCTCTCCTCCTACGCCAAGGCTTACGGACTGGCAGCGACGAGCCTGCGCTACTTCAACGTCGCGGGCGCCTATCAGCAGTTCGGTGAGAACCGTGAGGTGGAGACCCACCTGATCCCGATCGTCCTGCAGGTCGCTCTGGGCCACCGCGAGTCGATCAGCATCTTCGGCTCCGATTGGCCCACCAAGGACGGCACAGCAGTGCGCGACTACATCCACATCAAGGACCTCGCGGATGCCCACGTGCTCGCTGCGACGTCCAACGTGGCCGGCGAGCACCGGATCTTCAACCTTGGTAGCGGTGACGGGTTCAGCGTCCGGGAGGTCATCGACACCTGCCGGGAGGTCACCGGGGCCGACATTCCGGCGATCGAGGCCCCACGACGCGCCGGAGACCCAGCAGTGCTCATCGCCTCGAGTGCGAAGGCTATCGCTGAGCTGGGCTGGGAGCCGCAACTCTCGGACCTGAAGACGGTGGTGTCGGACGCGTGGCGGTTTACCTCCGCCCTGGGAGATGCGGCCCACTCCGCTCCCCGTCCCTAGGGTTTCGCGAGCTCACCTCCCTCGGTGTCCAGGTGACGTAGGTGTTCAAGGGCATCCCAGTCCAGCACCCGCATGAAGGCCTCGCGCGTGTCGGCCGGGACGTGTTCGCGCGGGTTCTTCCCGTTCAGGACCCCTGTGGCGATTGCGACCTTATCCTTGACGATCTGGAGCGCGAGGCCGGTTTTCAGGGCTATGACGAGCACCTGGTTATCCTTCCATCCCATGGCGCTGGTCGCCTCGGAGACTGCCCGGCGCGCGGTGTGAAATGCGACCACTCCTTCCCCATTCCCGACGAGTACCTGGGTGAGCACGTAAAGCACATTGCTTCTCACGTCGCCGGCTGTGTGGCGCGCAGTTGCCGCGAGCAGTGAGCGGATGACGGGCGAGGGCATGCCGATTGATGTGGTGATGAGAAAGGCCTGGCTGCGGGGCTCGCCGCAGAGCCGGGCGATCGCGGTCAGCAGCGCCAGGTCTGCCATTGCATCCTCCACCGTGGTGAACCCGTCGAGTATCTCTTCTGTTTTTGCCAATAGTTGGTGGAGGGCGGTGTCCAGACACTGCGGTTCCGCCTGCCCTGCCAGGGGTGGGTCCTGCTGGTCCAGCCAGCATTCCATGTCCTCGCGAGCTGCGAAGTTCAAGGCATTGGTCACCCCCGCGTGGAGAGCTACTGGGTTGGCGCTTTGTACCGGGATGGTCCCCTCGTCCACCCATAGTTGTGTGTGGAGGTCGTATGTCGCCCACTCTTGGTGGTCTGCGATCTCCTGAGCCCAGTGGCTGGTGTGCACGGGGATTCCGGCCAGGGCGAGTTGGGTGCGTGTGTCAGTGAATACGTCGACGGCGCGGGCCGGGGTGCCACCGATAACGAGGATGATCGCCTGCGGGCATTGATCCGTCGGCACGGTGTCCGAGATGGGAGCCCCCAGTGCGGCACAGAAGGTGTCGAGGGCCTCCACGGTGCTATCGCCGTCCAGGTCGGCTCTCACGACGGGGCCTACCTGAAAGGTGACGGTGGCGTGTGTGGTGGCGCGGTCACCCGGGTTGCTGCCTCGAGGTGGCCCGTCCTTGCTGACCGGTTGGAGTCCGATGAGCACCAAGGAGTCCTGCGGTGTGAAACCGAGCATGGCTGGTAGGCCTGCGAGCAGAGCCCCGGGGTCGGCTCCCAGGGAGATGCTGCGATGCCCAGCTGGTGCTGTGCTGTGCCCTTGGCAGCCCCGTAGCCTGTTGTCGGATGGTGGGGCCTGCGCGGCGGTTGTCTCGTGGGGAATATTGCGATGGTCGTTGTGGTTGGAATGACGTGAATCGTGTGATCTCATGAGCAAAGTGTGCTCGATCACCCGGTCAGCCCCAGCGCAGCAGCGTTGGTCTGCGGAGGAGAACCGCCAGGGCCCTGTGGACACGCAGTGGACTGTGGATAACTTCCCCACGCCGGAGCCCGCCACGTGTTTTGGCTGGCCTGAACTCGGTTAATGCCGAGATCTCCGGCCCGCTGCCCCGCAGTCGTTGTAAAGAAAGGGAGCGCAAGGACGATGCCTCAGGACAATTCTTTTAGCCGCCGTCCCCGGAACACCATGTATGAGATGGAATATCCCGTTCCGCTGGAGGCGGATTCGCCGGACGAAGGTATTCCGATGCTGATCGCGCTCCAGGGCTATGCCGATGCGGGCCAGGCCATCGCAGTCAGTGGAAATCACCTCCTGGAGGCTCTGGATAGCTCGGTTGTCGCCAGCTTCAACCTCGATGATCTACTGGATTACCGCGCACGGCGCCCCAGCATCACGATCGACCAGAATCGTATCACCAAGTCCGACAAGCTCAGCCTGGACGTGCGCATCGTCAAGGACGTCAACGACCGGCCGTTCCTGCTGGTCGCCGGCCCAGAGCCGGACCTGAAGTGGGAGGCATTCGGGCACGCGATCATGGAGTTGGCGCAGCGAGCGAATGTCTCCCGGGCGATTTCCTTCTATGCTGCCCCGATGACGGTGCCGCACACCCGCCCGCTGGTGATTTCCGCGCACGCTTCGGACCCGTCCCTGGTGCGGGATTACCACACGTGGGACGCACGGCTGGTGATCCCGGGGGCTGCTGCGCTCGAGACCGAGATGCAGCTGTCTGCCGCGGGATTCGACGCCATTGGGCTCACGGCCCATGTGCCGCACTACATCGCGGGTTCAGAGTACCCGGAGGCAAGCTACGCGCTGCTGAAGGCCTTCGGCGACCTTGCCGACCGCGAGCTGCCGTTGAAGGCGCTGGAGAAGGATATGTCGCGCGTACAGCAGCAGCTCGCACAGCAGACGGAGGATTCCCACGAGATCGCTACCGTCGTTGGGGCCCTCGAGCAGCAGTACGACAAGGAAGTCCGTAGGCTTCGAAAGAAGAAGAGTTCGTTGCTCGAGCCAGGACAGGACATCCCTACTGGCGAGGAGCTGGGCGCCGAGTTCGAGGCATTCCTGGCCCGCATGAATGACGCGGCGGATACCGATTCCGCGGCCGGCGGGGAGGATCCGGCGGATCCCACCCATAGCAACGACCCACACGACGACGATGAAGGAGACTCACAGTAGTGGGAATCGCTGCCCAGCTGGCCGACCTACTCCCCGACCTCGACGAGGTCCCTGAAGGGCTCGTTGACGACGCCGTGTTGGCGTCCTTCCTGCGGTGGACGGAAGACCGCGGGATCAGCCTCTACGAGGCGCAGAAGGAGGCAGCCACGGCGTTGGTCGCCCAGGACCACGTCATCCTGGCGACCCCCACGGGGTCCGGGAAGTCGATGGTGGCTCTGGCGGCCCACTTCGTGGCGCTGGCGCGCGGGCAGCGCAGTTTCTACACCGCCCCAATCAAAGCCCTGGTCAGCGAGAAGTTCTTCGACCTCTGCGCAACCTTTGGCCCTGAGAATGTGGGCATGATGACCGGTGATGCGACCGTCAATGGTGGTGCCCCCATCATCTGCGCCACCGCCGAGATCCTCGCCAATATCGCGTTGCGCGACGGGAAGGACGCGCAGGTCGACCAGGTGGTCATGGATGAGTTCCACTACTACTCCGAGCCCGACCGTGGCTGGGCCTGGCAGGTGCCCCTCCTGGAACTCCCCCACGCCCAGTTCCTGCTGATGAGCGCCACGCTGGGAGACACTGCGTGGCTGGAGAAGGATCTGACCGACCGCACCGGCAGGCCCTGCACCCACGTTTCTGGCTCCGTCCGCCCGGTTCCGCTGAGCTTCGACTACGTCTATACCCCGGTGCACGAGACGATCGAGGAGCTAGTCAAGGATGGCAAGGCCCCGGTCTACGTCGTACACTTCACCCAGCGCGAGGCCATCGAGCGCGCTCAGGCGCTGACGAGCCTGAGCTTGGTCAGCGAAGAGAAGAAGAAGGCGATCGCCGAGGCGATCGGGAACTTCAAGTTCACCACCAGCTTCGGCAAGACCCTATCCAAACTGCTGCGCCGCGGGATTGGTGTCCACCACGCCGGCCTGCTGCCAAAATACCGGCGCCTGGTGGAACAGCTCGCCCAGCAGGGTCTGCTGACCGTCATCTGCGGCACCGACACCCTGGGCGTGGGAATCAACGTCCCGATCCGCTCGGTGCTCATGACGGAGCTAGCGAAGTTCGACGGCGAACGCCACCGCATCCTGAAGTCCCGGGAGTTCCACCAGATCGCCGGACGAGCAGGACGCGCAGGCTACGACACGGAAGGCACCGTCGTCGTCCAGGCGCCGGAACACGAGATCGAGAACTTCCGGCTTCGCCAGCGCGCTGGGACGGACCCGAAGAAGCTCAAGCGGCTGCGCAAGAAGTCCGCACCACAGGGCCGAACCACCTGGTCCGAGTCCACGTACGAACGCCTGCTCACCGCGGAGCCAGAGGAGCTGGTCAGCCAGTTCACGATGAGCAACTCGATGCTGCTGAACATCGTCGCTCGCAAGGAATGGACCTTTGCTGCCCTCAAGCGTCTGCTCCGCAGCAGCCACGAGACCCGCGCGAAGCAGAACGCTCACATCCGCACCACGATCGAGCTCTACCGTGGCCTGCTTCGGTCCGAGGTGGTCGAGGAGTTCGCGGCGGACACGCCGTCCGGGAAGGACGCCCGGCTAACCCAGGAACTGCAGCGAGACTTCGCGCTCAACCAACCGCTGGCCCCGTTCGCGCTGGCTGCTCTAGACCTGCTCGACCCGGAGTCCCCGGAGTTCACCCTGGACGTGATCTCCACCTTCGAGGCGGTTCTCAACGACCCCCGTCAGGTACTCAGCGGCCAGCAACGCGCAGCCCGCGATGAGGAGCTCGCCGCGCTCAAGGCGGAGGGCGTCGACTACACCGAGCGGATGAACATCCTCGAGGACGTCACCTACCCGCAGCCGCTGGCCGAATCCCTCGACAATGCCTTCGACATTTTCTGCGAATCCAACCCCTGGGCGAAGGACTTCGACATCTCCCCGAAGTCCGTTCTGCGCGACATGATCGAAAAGGGCATGACCTTCTCGGACATCATCGCCACCTACCGTTTGGGGCGTTCCGAGGGCGTGGTGCTGCGCTACCTCACCGACGCGTGGCGCACCCTGGACCATTCGGTGCCACAGAGCTACCGCACGGAGGAGCTCGAGGACATCATCGAGTGGCTGGGCGAGCTCATCCGCCAGGTGGACTCCTCCCTGCTGGATGAGTGGGCCACCCTCTCCGACCCGGATGCTCCGCTGACCGAGGAGCAGGTCACGGAGCATGCCTTCGGGGTCACCGATAGTTCCGCGCTCTCGGCCAACAAGCGAGCACTGCGGCGGATGGTACGCAACCACATGTTCCGCCACGTGGAGCTCTTCGCCTTCGAGAAGGAGGAGCAGCTGGCGGAGCTGGATTCCTACCTGGAGGACGCCCCCGATTGGCCCGCCGCCATGGACGATTACTTCGAGGAGTATGCGGACCTGGGGGTTGACGCCGACGCGCGTTCCAACTCAATGGTGCTCATCGACGAGAACCCGGAGGCTGCGCCCGGCCAATGGCGGGTGCGCCAGATTCTGGATGACCCGGAGAAGGACCACGGCTGGGCCTTCGAGGGCATGGTGGACCTGGCCGCTACCGACGAGGCCGGAGAGGTGCGCCTAGCCAGCCTGGTTATTCACCAAGGCTAGCGGCCAGCTCCGCCCGGGCGGTTTCCTGCACCGCTGCAAAGGACTCAGAGAGGATGCGGCCGAGCTCCTCATAATCCTCGGTACGCACGCTGCTGGAGCGGTGGGCAATCCCCACCGTGCGGCCAGCCGCCTTCTCCTCGGGGTGGAATGTCGCCAAGCCGATGCCCGGGCGCTGGCACTCACTGGGCACCGCACTCAGCGGAACAAGGGTCGCGCCCTGCCCGGCGGCGACGAGGTGAACCACGGTGGACAGACTCGTTGCCCGGGTCACCGCCAACCGGGGGTCATGGCTCATATTCACCCTGCGGCACAGGTCCATCACCTGGTCCCGCAAACAGTGCCCCTCGTCGAGAAGCAGGAGGTCGAGTTTTTCGAGGTCGGCGACGCACAGGTCGCGGCGGCCGGCCATCGGGTGGCCTTCTGGGACGACCACCACGAACTCCTCCTCGTAGAGGGGAATCGTGGTCAGCCCGGCGTCCTCAAACGGAAGCCCCAACACCGCGACGTCGATGCGCCCCTGCCGAAGGGCATCCACCAGGTGGTGGGTCTTCTCCTCCACGATGCGGGGGGCATCCCCAGTCTGCGGTTCGTCGAGGGCGCGCAAGAAATCCGGGAGCAGGAATGGGGCGATCGTCGGGATCATGCCCACGACCAGGGCACTGCCCAACCCGCCTTTCACAGAATTGGCGTGATCAACGAGGGCGTCCACGCTCTCCAGCGTGGCGTGGGCGAAAGGCAGGAGCGAGCGCCCCATCGGCGTCACGATGACTTTTCGGGTGGAGCGCTCGATCAGCTGCACTCCGAGCCCCTGCTCGAGGGTCGCGAGAGCCTGCGAGAGCGATGGCTGGGAAATGCCCAGGTGCGCCGCGGCGGTGCCGAAGTGGCCGTGTTCCGCGATCGTCGCGAAGGTCCGGACCTGCGCAATGGTCGGCCGATACTCTTTGTGGGTCACAGCTACCTATCAATGTTTCAACAATGCTGAAGCCTTATCCTACGCGAGCTGGCCGGGTGGTTTTAGCCAAAAGCTATGAATGGCTCCCGGCTACAGGTGCCAGCCACAGAGTTGTTAAGCTGGAGCCCTAATGAGCAGGGAAAATAGCGATAAGAGCACGCAAAAATCAGCGCAACAGCCGTCGCGGCACGCCAGAAACGGGCGTCACCGCAACCGCGGGGGCAAGTCGCGCCGCCGGGGACGCAGCGGCCGACAGCGCCGGGAGCGCACGGCCGGCGTCAATCTGCCCCAGCAGGACCGGGTCTTCCCTCAGATCCACTTCCCTAGCGAGCTGCCCGTCTCGGAGCGCCAGGCGGATATCGAAAAGGCTATCGCTGAAAATCAGGTTGTCATCATCGCCGGTGAGACTGGCTCCGGTAAGACCACGCAGATCCCGAAGATGTGCCTGAACCTGGGTCGCGGCAACCGGCAGCGCATCGGGCACACCCAGCCCCGGCGCATCGCCGCCCGCAGCGTGGCGGACCGCATCGCCGAGGAGCTCGGATCGAGCACGGATAAGCCGGATTCCCTGGTCGGTTACAAGATCCGCTTCGACGATAAGACCAGCGAGAACACCGCGGTCAAGCTCATGACCGACGGTGTGCTTCTCAACGAGATCCAGCGCGACCGGCTACTCCGCGAATACGACACGATCATCATCGATGAGGCGCACGAGCGCAGCCTGAACATCGACTTCCTGCTGGGCTACCTGAAGAATCTGCTGCCGAAGCGCCCGGATCTGAAGCTGATCATCACCTCCGCGACGATCGACCCCGAAAGCTTCGCGGAGCACTTCGCCAGCGCCGATGGCACACCCGCGCCAATCGTCGAGGTCTCGGGGCGAACCTACCCGGTCGAGATCCTGTACCGCCCGCTGGAGCGAAGCTATACCGACCCGGACAGTGGGGAGATCACCACCCACGTGACGGACCCGTTGGACGCGCTCATCGAGGCCGTCGACGAGCTGTGGAGCTTCGGCAGCGGCGACATCCTGTGCTTCTTCTCCGGGGAACGCGAGATCCGCGACGCCGCCGAGGCGCTGGATAAGCATCTCAACCGCGACCGGCGCGGGGCACGCGTCGACATCCTCCCCCTGTTTGGGCGACTGTCGAATGCGGAACAGCACCGCGTGTTCAACCCTGGCCAACGCCGCCGGATCGTGTTGGCCACGAATATCGCCGAGACGTCCCTGACCGTGCCGGGCATCCGCTTCGTCGTGGATACCGGCTATGCGCGCATCTCCCGCTACTCCAATCGCACGAAGGTACAGCGACTGCCGGTCGAGGAGATCAGCCAGGCCTCCGCGAAGCAGCGTTCGGGCCGTTGTGGCCGTGTCGCCGACGGTATTGCGATCCGGCTGTATTCGGAAGAAAACTTCGAAGCCCGACCGGAGTTCACCGACCCCGAAATTCTGCGCACCCACCTGGCCAGCGTCATCCTGGCGATGCTTGCTCTTGGCCTCGGTGATATCCAGAAGTTCCCCTTCCTGCAGGCCCCTGACTCTCGCGCGGTGCGCGACGGCGTGGCCCTGCTCAGCGAGCTGGGCGCGATCTCCGGAGGCGACCGGCACGCGTTGACGGACGTGGGACGGGACATGTCTCGCATCCCGACCGACCCCCGCTTGGCGCGCATGATGGTCGCCGCCCACCGGCTGAACATCCTGGATCAGGTCACCGTCATCGTCGCTGCGCTATCCATCCAGGACGTCCGGGAACGGCCGCTGGAGAAGCAGCAGCAGGCCGATGAGCTCCACGCGCGTTTCAAGGCGAACTCGGACTTCATCTCCACCCTGAAGCTGTGGAGCTACCTGCAACAGCAGCGCGCCGAGCTCAGCGGTAACCAGTTCCGCAAGCTCTGCCAGCGGGAGTTCATCCACTACTTGCGTGTCCTGGAGTGGGCGGATCTGGTTCGTCAGCTGCTCAATATCGCCAAGGAGCTGCGCTGGTCCGTGCCGAATATTCGGCATGTCCGGCAGCTGACCTTCGACGGCGAGCGCATCGCCGAAGATGATGTCCACCGAGCCCTGCTGGCCGGGCTGATCAGCCACATCGGCATGCGGGAGGGCGAGAGCCGCCAGTTCACCGGCCCCCGCAATTCGCACTTTGTGGTGCACCCGAGCTCCCATGTGGCGAAGAAACCACCGCAGTGGATCATGGCCGCGGAGCTGGTCGAGACATCCCGGATTTTCGCCCGAACGGTGGGGCCGATCCGCCCGGAGTGGGTGGAATCAATCGCACCCCACATGGTGAAGTACACCCATTCGGAGCCTCACTGGTCCTCGAAGCGCGGTGCGGCGATGGTCTACGAAAAGGCCCTCCTGCTTGGACTCCCCATCGTCACGGAGCGACGCGTCAACCTGGGTCGTATCGACCCGGAGCTGGCGCGGGATATGTTCATCCGCAAGGCGCTGGTCGAGGGCGACTGGGAGACGCGCCACAAGTTCTACCGCCACAATCAGGAGCTTCTTGAGCAAGCCGAGAAGCTGGAGGATAAGGCCCGTCGCCGGGACATCGTGATCGACGATGATGCCCTGTTTTCTTTTTACGACGCCCGCCTGCCCGCAGACATCATCTCCAGCCGACATTTTGATTCCTGGTGGAAGAAGGCACGCCACAAGAAGCCAGACCTGCTGGATTTTTCGCTCGACGCGCTCATCGATTCGCACGAAGGGGCCGCGGAGGCCAATGAGTTCCCGGATACCTGGCGGCAGGGCAGCCTGGAGTTCGACCTGGAGTATGTCTTCGACCCCACCGATCCGCGCGACGGCATCACCATGCAGGTTCCACTGCCCCTGCTGGCGAACATCGACCCCGAAATCACGCAGTGGTTGGTTCCGGGCATGCGTCACGAGCTAGCGGTGGCGCTCATCCGTTCCCTGCCCAAGGCGATCCGCAAGTCGGTGGTCCCGGCAACGGATTTCGCAGCACGGGCGCTGGAGGCCATGACGCCCTACGACGGGGCGATCGATGAGTCGCTGGCCGATGCGCTGCGCTCGCTGGGCGGTCGGGGCATCAACGCCACGGACTTCGACTGGACCAAGGTGCCCGACCACCTGCGCATGAATTTTGCGGTTATTGACCGCCGCGGCAATGTGGTGCGCACCGGCCGGGACATCGTCGCACTCCAGCGGGAGCTGGCCGGTGATGTCCGCCAGGCAATTGCGGCGGCGAGTGCTCGGTCCCTGCGTGGTGGCCAGGGTTCTACGGCTGCCAGCCCGCTGGACGCCAAGGTGCACCAGAAGGGTGCGGGCGCAGCTGGCAAGAAGGGCCGTGGCACTGGCGGGAAGCAGAAGGCACCTCAGGGCGGGGCCGGCGTGGGTGGCGTGCTTCAGCACGCTGACGAGTGGTCGGCCGAAAGCATCGGCGATATCCCTGAGTCCATCGAGACCGTCGTCGACGGCCAGGCCGTGAACGCTTTCCCCGCACTGGTTGCCAGCTTCTCCGCTGGCAAGACGGGTCACCGCAGCACGCGTTTCGAGCTCAAGGCCTTCCCCACCGAGCACGCGGCGAAGGCTCAGCAGTTCTCGACGGTGCTAAGCCTGATGGCCGAGGCCACCCCGATTTCCGCCGGACAGATGCTCAAGGGGCTGCCGTTGCGCCAGCGCGTGGCGCTGGAGAACTATCCGAACGGTGGTATTGAGGCGTTGGTGGACGATGCGCGCACGGCGGCGTGCCGCCAGCTTCTGGAGAAGGTTGGCCCGGTGATCAGAACCCCTGACGAGTGCGAACGGGCCTGCCAGACGGCCCGCCAGCAGGCTCCTGGTCTGGTGCGCCAGATCCTGGTTGCATTCGCCCCTGCTGCATTAGCCATCCAGGACATCTCCTCGGAGCTGGAGCAGTGGGATGGTCCCGCGATTGCGGAGATGAAAAAGCAGGTGCAGTTGTACGCCGCGGACCACAGTCTGGTCACGTGGGGCATTCAGCGCCTCCGGCACGTCCCCCGGTACGTCGAGGCTATGAAGGAGAGGCTGGCACTGCTGGAGCGGGATCCTGATCGCGAGGCGGAGCTGGCGGAGGAGCTGGCGGAAGCGATGAAGATTTATCAGCAGACGGTGGATCGCCTGCCCAGCGCCCGGCAGGCTTCGCCCCAGGTCAAGGACCTGCGTTGGCTGATCGAGGAGCTCATGGTGGCTCTGTTTGCCCAGCATTTGGGCACTGCACGCAGCGCATCACTGCAGCGGGTTAGCAAGGCTGCCGGTCAGATCCGCTAGTCCGTGGTGCACCGGGAGCGTGAGCGCCGGGGACGGCGCTATGGTCTCGGTTTTAGTTGCCCGGGTGCGGAGGGTTGCCCTGGTGCTGGCTGCGCAGCAATGCGATCTCTGCCTCGAAGTCCTCGGAGGAGCTGAAGGACTTATACACGGAGGCGAAGCGGAGGTAGGCGACTTCGTCGAGTCGGCGCAGCGGAGGCAGGATCGCCAGGCCAATGTCGTGGGCGTTAACCTGGGATCCGTAGTCCGCACGAACGCTCTGCTCAACCTCGTGGGCGAGCAGCTTGAGGTCGTCATCTGACACATCGCGTCCCTGGCAGGCTTGCCTTACACCCTTGATGACCTTCTCGCGGCTGAATTCCTCCGTCACCCCGTTGCGCTTCGTTACGAGAAGGACCGAGCGCTCCATGGTGGTGAACCGAGTGAGGCATTGCAGGCACTCCCGGCGGCGGCGGATGGCAATTCCGCCTTCGACAACTCGGGAGTCCACAACACGGGAATCTTCACAGCGACAACTTGGGCACAGCACGCCACTAGTTTATGCCCAGCACGCAGAAAAAGCGCCCCGGCGGATTCCACAGTTCCCCCCAATTCGATCGCCACGGCACTACTCCGCCAACCCGAGCGGAAGATGGCTAGTCCGCCGCCTCGGCTGACGCGATCTCAGACACGGCCGCGGTGGCGGCAGGAGCCTGCTCGTCACCACCCTGGCCCATCGCCAACGGAGACAGTCCAAGGCTGAGTACCAATGCAATTCCACTCAGCAGCACCCCACCCCGGGAAGTGGCCACCCGGTTGGCAATATCCATTCCACGGCGAAGTGCAGAGGCCTGCGAAGCCATGACCCGCTGGGAACGAGCATTCGCTACCGGGTGAGCGAAGCGACGCTGCTGCACGAAGTTCGGAGTGAAGGCCCGCCCCTCACCATGAGTATTCGAACGTACATTCTTGCCGACGCCAGGTGAAACGACCCCGGAAAGCGACTCGGAACCTTCGAACAGGACCCGCTCAGTTGGAATAGCGACGCGTCGACCGGCGCGAGACGCAGCCGCAGGGGCGTGGGAAACGTTCTTAACGAGAGTCATAGTAGATTCCTTCCTCGTTCGAATTCCGATCATCAGCGCTGATCTTTCCGATGAATCACCGGTAACCAGCCGTTGGATAGGAGTGAATCATCCGCTAGGGACAGCGCCCCAACACCGCCTCACATGTATCGAACGGGTGTTCTAGGCGGCCACATCGAAAATATAGCACGCACGTTCGAAGAAAGTCGAGCGTTTTACCCCAAATATCGAACATGCAGGTGATACAGTGGGTGCCAGCGCGGTCGAGGCCTCCCTCGAACGCGGGAGCATAAGTTTTCAATCACAAGCCAGGTGGCACACGCAGCTGACTGCCGCCCGGGCCGCAAGGAGAGTTCACCGTGACGACGTCCCCCGAGTCCCCCCGTCGGCGCCCAGGCCGCCCCAAGAAGAGCGCTGCAGATGCGAAGATCAAGGGCAACCTGAGCTCCCGCCAACGCCGCATCCTGGAGGTCATCAAGGACTCCACGGTTCTCCGGGGCTATCCCCCAAGCATCCGCGAAATCGCAGATGCTGTCGGTCTCCAATCCACATCCTCGGTGTCCTACCAACTCAAGCAACTTGAGGAGAAGGGCTACCTGCGCCGGGAGGACAACAAGCCTCGCG
Organism: Corynebacterium sp. HMSC27B11; assembly: GCF_001815985.1. Lineage (GTDB taxonomy): Bacteria > Actinomycetota > Actinomycetes > Mycobacteriales > Mycobacteriaceae > Corynebacterium. The sequence goes on from NZ_KV823549.1 coordinate 40,685, forward strand.
CATTCGATGTTCGAGGCTACGAGGACCACACCAACCCCGGCCTCGTGAAGCCCGTGCCGCGGAAGCAGCCCAAGACCACCCCCGCTCCCGTCTCCGACGACCGCCCCGCAGCGACGTACGTGCCCGTCGTCGGCCAAATCGCCGCCGGCAATCCGATCCTGGCGGAGCAGAACGTGGAAGCGCAGTTCCCACTCCCCGCCGAGCTGGTCGGTACTTCCGACGAGCTTTTCCTCTTGCAGGTGGTCGGCGAGTCCATGCGCGATGCGGGCATCTACGACTCCGACTGGGTTGTGGTCCGCTCGCAGCCGACCGCAGATCAGGGTGACTTTGTCGCCGCCATGATCGACGGGGAGGCCACGGTCAAGGAACTGCACCACGATGAGGACGGTGTGTGGCTGCTCCCCCACAACGATCTGTTCGAACCAATCGCCGGCAATGAAGCGCAGATCCTCGGTAAAGTCTCCGCGGTCCTGCGCAAGATCTAACCCAAGTTTTTGGATTAAGTGGGTATCTAAGCGTGCTTTCAGCTCAGCGTCGTCGACAAATCACCTCGCTTGCCGCCGTGCAGGGCAAGGTCACCGTCACCGAACTCGCGGCCCAGTTTGGGGTCACGGCCGAAACCATCCGTCGGGACTTAGCCCAGCTTACGGCCGAGGGCAAGCTCTACCGGGTCCACGGCGGGGCCGTCCCGGCACGGCAGTTCCAGACCGACTACGTCCCCCTGGAGACGCGGAAACACTCCGCCGCGCTCGCCAAGCATGCGATCGGCAGGGCCGCAGTGCAGTTCGTTCCCCTCGACGGCGGAACCATCTTCCTGGACTCCGGAACCACCACGGCGATGATCGCCGAGGCCATCGTCGAGCATGCCGAGAGCATCGACAAGAACTACTCCCTGTCCGTCGTGACGAACTCGCCGCACAACGCACTGTTACTCTCCACCGACCCCCGCATCAAGGTGCAGCTGCTGGGTGGCAAGATCCGCGCCCAGTCGCAGGCGGTGGTGGGAGATGTTGCCCTCCAGACATTGGCGCTGTTGCACGCTGATGTGGCGTTCATCGGCACCGACGCCTTCACCCTCACTCACGGGCTGTCCACCCACGACGCGGCCGAGGCCGCCATTAAGCGCGCGATGATTGCCTATTCAGACAAGGTGGTCACCCTGTGCGATTCGACGAAATTCGGCCTGGACTACATCGTGAGCTTCGCCGAACCGGAGAAGATCGATGTGGTCATCACCGATAGCTCCGCCCCCGAAGGATTCATCGCCCAACTCAACGACACTGGCATTCAAACGGTGGTCGTCGACCAGCAAGGGTAGCTGCCGGGCTCCCGAACTCCCACACGCACCGGGGTCGGCAGCCCCGCCCCCTGCTTCGCCCAGGCCAAGCCTCCCCCGCAGGCAGCTCCCATCCGATCCGCAACGACAGGCACCCACTCACGGGACTTAGCGCTACGAGATGTAGCGCCCCTCGCCGAAGTTGTCGTAGAGGTAGCGCAGCACCGGGTAGCCCAGGATGATGCCCACCGAGCCCCAAGCAATGCCCTCCATCGGGATGGAGCCCACGTTCAGAGTCAGGTTGCCGATGCCGACGATCATCGCCACCGCAGCAGCGGTGAGGTTCACCGGGTCCGTCAACGAGACCTCGTTATCCATCCAAATGCGCACCCCGAGCAGGCCGATCATGCCGTAGAGCACGAGCGTTGCCCCGCCCAACACGCCCACCGGGATGGTAAGAATCGCGGCGCCAAACTTCGGGATGAAGGCCAGCACGATCGCCGTTGCGGCAGCCACCCAATACGCGGCCGAGGAGTACACCTTCGTCGCCGCCATCACGCCAATGTTCTCCGCATACGTGGTGGTACCGGAGCCACCACCGGATCCAGCGAGCACCGTGGACATGCCATCGGCCATCAACGCCTTGCCTGCAAGATCGTCGAGGTTACGGCTAGTCATCGTCGACACGGCCTTCACATGGCCGACGTTCTCAGCGATGAGGACGACCACCACTGGCAGCGTGATCGTCACGGCGGTCACCGTGAATTCCGGGGTCTCGAAGTGCGGGAAGCCGATCCACGCGGCCTCACCCACGTGCTGCCGCGCCTCCTCAGAAACACCGCCCGAAAGGAAGGCGAAGCCCCAACCGGTCAGCACGCCCAAAAGAATTCCGAGTCGCGCCACCATTCCGCGGCCCATCACTGTGAACAGGAGGATCCCCAGCAGCGTCACGCCGGCGATCAGTGGCTGCTCCTGGACGTTTCCCGTCGAGGTGGGAGCGAGGTTCAACCCGATCAGGGCCACGATCGCACCAGTCACGGCCGGTGGCATCACGGCATCCAGCACCTGGCGTCCGGCGAGCTGGACCACGAGACCGATCACGAACAGCAGCGCACCGGTGGCCACAATTCCGCCGAGCTGTGCCGCGAAACCCTCCGCTTGGGTTGCCGCCAGCGGGGCGAGGAAGGCGAAGGAGGAACCGAGGTAGGACGGTAGTCGGTTGCGGGTCACCAACAGGAAGAGGATCGTCCCGAGTCCGGAGAACAGCAGGGTGGTGTTCACCGGGAAACCCGTGATCGTCGGCACCAGGAGGGTCGCACCGAACATCGCGATGACGTGCTGCATACCCACGCCGATGGTGCGTGGCCACGAGAGGCGCTCCTCAGGCTTAACGACCCCACCCGGTTCGATGTCGCGGCCGTTGCCGTGCAAATCCCACCCGAAGAACGAGCCGCGGTGCTCCGTCTTCTCTCCTGGCCCGGGCGTGCCCGGCTCCGAACTACCTGCTTTGTTCTGCGCGTTGAGCGCCCCATTGTCCTTAGTCACGGCCATAACACTACTGCAGCTAAGGAGGGTTCAGTGCGTCAGCTCCGCGTCCCGCGCGCTGCGGGCGGATTAGCTGGTCGCAGCGCCGTCGACGTCCAGATCGTCGTGGTGTCGGTCAGTCACGCGGAAGGCGTCCAGTTCCCGGGCGAGCTTCTTCGGGACGCGAGCGGTGAGGACGGTGCCGGTGGCGTCGTATTCCTCCTGTGTGACGGTACCCAGGTCGTGAATGCGGGAGACGACGTCGCCCCGGTCGAACGGGACCGCGAACACTCCCATCTCGTCCAGTGAGTTTAGGAAGAGCTCGAGCCTGGTCTCCAGCTCGTCGATGCCCTCCCCGGTGTGTGCGGAGACGAACACCACGTCGTTGAGCTTGTGGCGCAGCTCGGCGAGGACCAGCGGATCCGCCTTGTCGATCTTGTTGACCACCATGATCTCTGGCGGGGCGTCCTGGCCACTCTCGGCGACGATCTCGCTGATCACCGTGTTCACCGAACGGATCTGCTCGAGTGGGAAGGGGTCGGAGCCGTCGACGACATGCAGAACGACGTCCGCGGCCATGACCTCCTCCAGCGTGGAGCGGAAGGCTTCGACCAGCTGCGTCGGCAGGTGGCGGACGAAGCCCACGGTGTCGCTGAAAATCACGCTGCGTCCATCGGCGAGTTCCGCCTTGCGGGTCGTGGGGTCCAGGGTGGCGAACAGCGCGTCCTCGACGAGCACACCCGCGCCAGTCAGCGCATTAATCAGCGAGGACTTTCCTGCGTTGGTGTACCCGGCGATTGCGACCTGGGGAACCGCAGAGGCGTCGCGGCGCTGGCGCTTGGTATCGCGGGAGGTCTTCATCGCCGCGATTTCCTTGCGCAGGCGTGCCATCTCGGCGCGCAACCGGCGACGGTCGGCCTCGATTTTTGTCTCACCCGGGCCACGCAGACCGACGCCACCGTTGGAGCCAGCCCGGCCACCGGTCTGTCGCGACAGCGAAGTACCCCAGCCGCGAACCCGGTTGATGAGGTACTCCATCTGAGCCAGGGAGACCTGCGCTTTGCCCTCGCGGGACTTCGCGTGCTGCGCGAAGATATCGAGGATCAGCATGGTGCGGTCGATGACCTTCGCGTTCAGCGCGTTCTCCAGGGCGATCATCTGGCCCGGGCTCAGCTCACCATCGCAGATCACGGTATCCGCGCCCGTGGATTGGATGATCTCCGCAAGCTCGCTGACTTTGCCGCGGCCGATATAGGTGCCCGGGTCCGGCTTATCGCGCTTCTGGTAGACCGTCTCCAGGACCTCGGAGCCAGCGGTCTCAGCAAGGGCAACTAGTTCCTCCAGGCTCGCTTCGATCTGCGCGATTGTTCCCTCAGTCCACACCCCCACGAGGATGACCTTCTCCAAGCGAAGCTGGCGGTACTCGACCTCAGTGATCTCGGATTGATCGTCCGTGTAGCTGCTGACCCCTCTGGTCAGCCGCCGGAGGCTGGAACGCGCCTCCAGATCGAGCTCACCGATGGTCGGACTCTGCTGAGATTCGAGTTCGAAATCCTCGCCTTCCGACGAGTCTGAAAAAAGATCGACAACATTATCTGAATTTGAAGCCATTGCCTTCCAGTTCTACACTGTCACCTGCATAAAAGAAAGTAAATAGCGGGCTTATCCGGGGCGTAAACCCCGGCGGTGTCCCCACTCGCTCATGCTCCTTTCACCGGCTGTGGGCCGGGACGCTGAGCACGTGTCAACCCCGCTATCCCACTCCCCGAGTTTTAAGGCGTTGGTTCCCATGGCTACTGCATCCCACAAGGAGATTCCCGAACTCAGCAGCGTTGGACTGGCCTATCCCCAGTGGCAGGATGCCCTCGAGGCCGCTTATGCCTCCGGCCAGCTCTCGGTCATCGGGGAGGTATCGGGCGGCCAGGTCCTCCAGTACGCGGACGCCTCCGGGGCGACGCTGACGATCCTCGCTGCCCCGCCGTATGGCTCCTTCGTGGGCCTGCACCCGGCAGGTCAGCTGTCCACGACGGGGCACGTGACGATGGTCAACGACCTCATCGGGATCGTGGACATCGTCGCCGATAGCCCGATGCTGCAAGTCAGCGGGGCAAGCGCCCCAGTCATCGCTTCCTTCACCGCGACGGTTGGTCAAGGCCCCATGATCGCTGAGCAGGAGCCGCTGGAGTACCAGCCGCTCTCGATTTCCGCGTTGGCCACGGATGTCCGCATCTTCCCGGACGCTGTCGCCTTCGCCGAGTCCGGCGGCACCGAGGTCGGCTCTGTGAACTCCCGGGGACTATCCGAGCTCAACAACGGCGCTACCTCCCCGCACGCCCAGGCCACGGTCGCGGTCGAGGTTTCCGAAGCGGAGTTGAAGACGAATGAGCTTAACGGCCAACAGTTCTGGGTGTTGACCTGCCGCCGCCCGTTCGAGTTCTGCCTCGCGGTCGCCGCGGATCACCCCGACCTTCCGACGGACGCCACCCGCCCACCGTTCGCCACCCCTGGCGCTGTCATCAGCGGGGACGTCCAGTTCGCCATCAGCATTAATGATCCTGGTGCCTGTAGCCCCGGCGGCTGCGGCAGCGGGGATTGTGGCTGCGGAGGCCACTAGCTCTAGGTGTTTCCCCGCAGCTCGTCGATGACCTGGTCGGCGAGCAGGCCAGGGTCGGCGAGAGTCGCATCCAACCAGTGGATCCGCGGGTCACGGCGGAACCAGCTGCGCTGGCGGCGGGCATAGCGACGGGTTCCCACGACCGTATCCTCCCGGGCCTGTTCCATGCTGCACTCCCCCGCCAGCGCGCTTAAGACCTGGGCGTAGCCAATCGCTTTGCCGGCCGTGGATTCCCGACTCAGCCCAGCTGCGGCCAGTCCCTCGACCTCCGCGACGAGACCAGCGGCAAACATACGATCGACGCGAGCCTCCAGTCGGGGGTTGAGCCAATTCCCCGGGGCGTTGAGCCCGAAGATCCTCGTCCCCCACCGGGTGGGGACATTCTTTGGTGGTTGCGAGGCCGCGAAGGGTTTGCCCGTCAGCTCGATGACCTCCAAGGCGCGGACAATGCGGCGCGGGTCCTTTTGCTCAATGATGTCTGCCGCATCGGGATCCTTGGAACGCAATACCTCATGGAGTGCTTCCACCCCGATGCGATCCTGTTCGGCCATCCACTTCGCCCGCACCGCCGGGTCGGTCGGCGGGAACTGCCAGTCGTCGACCAGCGCCTGCAGGTACATCATCGAGCCGCCGACGATGATCGGACGGGCACCGCGGGCCTGGATCTGTTCCACCGTCTCCCCCGCCATCGCGCGGTACGCAGCCACGCTGGCCGTGTCGTCGACGTCCAAACAGTCGAAGAGGTGGTGCGGGAATTCGGCGCGTTCAGCGCGGGATATCTTGGCAGTGCCGATATCCATGCCGCGGTACATCTGCATCGAATCGCCGTTGATAATCTCCACCGGCTGATCCAGTCTGCGCGCGAGTTCGAGGGAAAGCTCGGATTTACCGGAGCCCGTGGGCCCCACGATCAATAGTGGACGCAGGCTGTCCGCTGCGGTTACCCCGGCGGGTGCGGTGAGCGGCGAATCTGTTTGAGAGTTATCCATGGCTATCACCGCCAAATCTTAGTCTCCGGACGCCTTAAAGCCTCAGTTAGGCGCGGTCTTGGCCGGGGCATCTGCCATAATGAGTCCGCAACGAGTATTTCCGCTCGCGGAGCCGGTGACTGACGTGCAAAGGAAGAAAGCATGACCGACAAGCAGCAGAGTTCCCAGCCCCAGACCGGGGCTGTCCGCCCGAAGCCGGGCCCACGCCCAGGCCCGGGTGCCATGCCCAAAAAGGTGAAGCCCACCCCGGGGATGAAGGCGCAAGCTCCTGTGTCAGTACACCCGGTCAGGTCCAATCCAGCGGACTTCGGGCGAGTCGACGCCGACGGTGCGGTGTGGCTGCGCCGGGAAGGCCATGAGGACCGCGTTGTCGGGCAGTGGCAGGCTGGAGCTCCCGAGGAGGGTCTAAAGCACTTCGGGGCGAAATTCGATGACCTCGCCACACAGGTCGCCACGCTCGAAACACGGCTGAGCACCCAGCCGGAGCAAGCGGCAACGATCAAGGCCTCGGCCAGCGAGCTGCTCGACGGACTGGATGATGCGGAGGTCGTGGGCGACCTCAATGCCCTGCAGACCAAGCTTGAGGCGTTGCTGCGGGACTGCGACAAGGCGCAGCAGGAGGTCGCGCAGGCCAAGGCGGAGCGCAAGGACCGGGCCCTCCGGGGTAAGAAGGCACTTGCCGAGGAGGCTGAGAAGCTGGGCGAAAGCTCGACCGAGTGGAAGGCAACGGGAGACCGTTTCCGCGCGATGGTCGACGAGTGGCGAGGATTCCGCGGCCTTGATAAGAAGACCGACGATGAGTTGTGGGAGCGTTTCTCCCGGGCTCGCGAGCAGTTCAATAAGCGCCGTGGGGCTCACTTCGCAGACCTCGATAAGCAGCGCGAGGTGGCACGCCGAAAGAAGGAAGAGCTCATCGTCGCCGCGGAGGAGCTCCAGCACTCCACCCGCTGGGCGGAGACGTCGGCAGCCTACCGCGATCTGATGGACCAGTGGAAGGCCGCCGGGCACGCCCCGCGCAACGTCGACGACGAGCTGTGGGAGCGCTTCCGCGCTGCGCGCGAGGTATTCTTCAACGCCCGCAAAGCGGATCAGGATGCCCGCGACGAAGAGTTCGAAGAGAATGCGACCAAGAAGCAGCAGCTGCTCGACGAATACTCCTCCCTGATCGACCCCAAGGCTCACCTCGACAACGCCCAGCGCCTGCTGCGGGAGCTGCAGGAGAAGTGGGACGAGATCGGCTTCGTGCCGCGGGCTAAGATCCGCGAATTCGAGGACAAGATCGGGGCGATCGAAACGCGGGTCACGGACGCCGTTGAGGAGAAGTGGCGCCAGACCGATCCGGAGCTGCAAGCTCGCGTCGACCAGTTCTTCGCCAAGGCGAAGGATCTGCAGCAGCAGGCCAATGAGGCCAAGGAGGCTGCGAAGGATAAGCTCGCCGCTACCCTGCAGGAACAGGCCGATCAGTGGCGGCAGTGGGCGGAGACCGCACAGGCCTCCACGAAGTCCGAATCCGACTCCGAATCCGAGGAAAACTAAAAGAGGGGGCTCGAAGCCCCCTAGCCCTAGCTCTTTGTCAAGAGCTAGGGCTTGTCTTTAGCCTTCTTGGCCACCGATGTTCTTATCGCCGTCGGTTTTCCGGCGGCGCTGCTTAGCGCGAGCGCGGCGATCATCGACGATGTCCTCGAGCTCAGCCTTGGGCCATTCCTCGACGCCCGTGCGTAGGCGCTGCTGGGCGGCCTGGGCCTCCGCAGAACGGTGCGCCTCCTCGCGACGGGCGGCCGCGAGCGCGCGCTGCAATGGATTACGGCGGAACAGCACCCACGTGATCATCACGAACAAGATCGTCATGCCGATCGCACCAATGACCAAGCCATAAGAAGGCGGGCCGGCCGGGTCGGTGACCGGGCGAGATTGACGCATCCAGATCGCGAACACGCTATACCACCAGCCCACGCCTGCGAAAGCCCAGTTGACCCACGCAACCAGCCAGGATCGAGAGACGATCGTTCCGATGGTCAGCATGACGCCGCCCAGGACGGCGAGGGTGGCGTACACCCGTTCCGGCATGGTGATTTGGAACTTCTGTGCGGTCGGCGAGTTGAAGAGCACATCGATGCCCAGCACGTCCCGGGAGTGCGGCAGGAAGAGGGAGACGAGCACCAACATGAGGCCGAGAGCCATGAACGGCAGCTGCTGGCGGTAGTCGACCATCTTCGCGGCCTTCTCCTCGGCGGCGGTGAGGTCGCCCCGGTAGGCGGCCAGCGGATCCTTGCCCTGCGTGTCCTCGGTGGCGCCGGCTACGCCGGGCTTGCTTTCCTGCGGCGAATCGGCGGAATTCGCGTCGTTCTTTTTAGTCACAGCCACACCCTTCGTGGACGTTGTTGGGCGCCGCGGTTGCATCAGCCTGGGGCCTAATACCGATGGTTGGCACGCCGAGGCTCACCCCGATCGGCGCGGTGGTCGGGGTCTGGCCAGCACCCGACATGTCGCCGGCCTTGGTCAACCGGTGGTTGACGAGTGGGCCGTCCGCAATGAGGAAGAACGGACGGGCGTCGGTAATCGTGACTTCCACTATATCCCCAGGACGAACGTCCTCGCTTGGGGTGAAGTGCACGAGCCGACCGTCCCGAGCACGGCCCGACATGCGGTGGCGCTGGGCGTCCTTGCGGCCACCGGTCTCCTGGACCAGCAGTTCCTGGGTCGTTCCCACCAGCTCCTGGTTGTCCTCGGCCTGGATGCGCTCCTGCAGCGCGATGAGGCGCTCGTAGCGCTCCTGCACGACGGCCTTGGGGATCTGGTCTGGCATGCTAGCTGCCGGGGTGCCGGGGCGTGGCGAGTACTGGAAGGTAAATGCGCTGGAGAAGCGCGCCTTCTCGACGACGTCGAGGGTCGCCTGGAAGTCCTCCTCCGTTTCGCCGGGGAATCCCACGATGATGTCGGTCGTGATGGCCGCGTGTGGAATGCGTTCGCGGACCTTGTCCAGGATCCCCAGGAATTTCTTCGAGCGGTAGGAGCGACGCATCTCCTTGAGGATGCGGTCGGAGCCAGACTGCAGGGGCATGTGCAGCTGGGGGCAGACATTGGGGGTCTCTGCCATCGCATCGATGACGTCGTCGGTGAATTCAGCAGGGTGAGGGCTGGTGAAGCGCAGCCTCTCGAGACCTTCGATCTCGCCGCAGGCGCGCAGCAGCTTGGCGAATGCGCCCCGATCTCGCGGCAGGTCCTCGTCGGCGAAGTTCACGCCGTAGGCGTTGACGTTCTGCCCCAGGAGGGTGACCTCCTGCACGCCCTGGTCCACCAGCGCCTGAACCTCAGCGAGGATCTCCCCCGGCCGGCGGTCCTGCTCCTTGCCTCGGAGAGAGGGCACGATGCAGAAGGTGCAGGTGTTATTGCAGCCCACGGAGACCGATACCCAACCCGAGTAAGCGGATTCCCGCTTTGCCGGGAGCACGGAGGGGAATTCCTCGAGGGAGTCGAGGATCTCAACCTCTGCCCGCTGGTTGTGGGCGGAACGCTCCAGCAGAGTGGGCAGCGAGCCGATATTGTGGGTGCCGAAGACGACGTCCACCCAGGGGGCGCGGTCGACCACCGCGTCCTTGTCCTTCTGCGCCATGCAACCGCCAACGGCGATCTGCATGCCGGGATTGCGATCCTTCATGGGCTTGACCATGGCGAGCGTTCCGTAGAGCCGGTTATCCGCGTTCTCCCTCACCGCGCAGGTATTGAAGACGAGGACGTCTGGTTCCTCACCGTCCGCCGCAGGTTGGTAGCCCGAGTCCTCGAGGAGCCCGGAGAGGCGCTCGGAATCGTGAACGTTCATCTGGCAGCCGAAGGTGCGGACCTCGTAGGTGCGCTGTTCAGGCTGCTCAGATGCGGAAGTTTTCTTCTCCATAGCGTGAGTCACGTGTGCAGATCCTACCCCCAGGGCGGGGGCGAACACGAACCGTGTCACGTTCGCTACTGCCCCGCCCGCCGGCACCCCGCGCTAACTAGATTTGAGTTCGGCGAGCTGCTGATCCAACGCCTCACGGGCGTATGCCAGGCTGGTGCCCGCGGGAAAACCGCGGCGGGCAGCGACCCCCACCACTCGCTTGAGGAATTTATTGTATTCCGCGCGGTCCGCAGGAACGGCCCGAATGCTCGCGGCCTTCTTGTCGATCAGTCCACGCATGATCGCGTCCTGATCCTCCTCGTCGACGAGCTCCACCGCAGCCTCGATGTGTTGCTCGGCGACCCCCTTATCCCGCAGTTCGCGGCGCAGCACAGCGACAGATTTCTTTTGATTCCTGCTTCTTTGCTCGACCCAGAGCCTCGCGAACTCGCCGTCATCGAGCATGCCGTTGCGCTGGCAGCGCTCGACGACTTCCCTGACGAGTTCCGGGGCATAGTCCTGCTTGAGTAGCCGCTCCTCGAGCTCCGCCACCGAGCGCGGGCGATGGTTGATGAGGCTTTGCGCCCGGTTGATCACCGGGGCGAGAGCCTCCTCCTTCTCCCGATCAACGAGCTGGCTACCGCTCCCCTGCGTCCAGGACGCGATTGCCCGCCGCAGCGCGGCAATCTTCTGTTCCCGGCTCTCCGGGGCACCCCCAGCTGTAGCCCAATGGTCGTCTGCGTTGCCTTCAGTCACAGCGGGGCCTAGTTCTCCGTCTCGACGTCTGGGTCATCGAAGTTCGGAACCACGTCGATGGGCTTATCCTCATCGGCGATGGGCTCGTCCTTCGCCTTGGCGTAGGGGCCAACCTTGAGCTCTTGCATGATGCGATCCTCTAGCTGTTCGGCCAGCTCGGGGTTGGACTTCAGGAACTCGCGGGCCTTTTCCTTGCCCTGGCCGAGCTGTTCGCCCTCATAGGTGAACCAGGACCCCGACTTCTTGATAATCCCGGCGTCCACGCCGAGGTCGAGGATCGAGCCCTCCCGAGAGATGCCCTCGCCATAGAGGATGTCGAACTCCGCGATCTTGAACGGTGGCGAAACCTTGTTCTTCACGATCTTCAACCGGGTGCGGTTACCCACCACGTCCTGGCCGTCCTTCAGTGCCTGGATGCGGCGGATGTCGCAGCGAACGGAGGCGTAGAACTTCAGGGCCTTACCACCGGTGGTGGTCTCCGGAGAGCCGAACATCACGCCGATCTTCTCACGCAGCTGGTTAATAAAGATCGCGGTAGTGCCGGTCTGGTACAGCGCGCTGGTCATCTTGCGCAGCGCCTGGCTCATCAGTCGAGCCTGGAGACCCACGTGAGAATCTCCCATTTCGCCGTCGATCTCCGCCTTGGGGGTCAGCGCTGCCACGGAGTCGATGACCACCACGTCGATCGCGCCAGAACGCACCAGCATGTCCGCAATCTCGAGGGCCTGCTCGCCCGTGTCCGGCTGGGAGACCAGCAACGCATCCGTATCCACGCCCAAAGCCTTGGCATACTCCGGGTCCAGTGCGTGCTCGGCGTCGATGAAGGCTGCAATGCCGCCGCCCTTCTGAGCTTCAGCAATGGCGTGCAGCGCGACGGTGGTCTTACCCGAGGATTCCGGCCCGTAAATCTCTACGACACGGCCACGCGGGAAGCCTCCGATACCCAGAGCAACATTGATGGCGATATTGCCCGACGGGATTGCGCTAATGGGTGGGCGATTGTCATCGCCCAGTCGCATGATCGCCCCCTTGCCGAAATCCTTCTCGATCTGGGCCATTGCTAGATCGAGAGCCTTGGAGCGATCCTTCTGTGCCGCCGTGGTGGCCTTCTTCTTTGGCGCCATGACACCCTCCTCGTTTTCGCGTCTGTGTTTTCGTTCTTGTCTTAATCAGTTCAAGCCGACAACGTGGCGTCACCTCGCCCCGCGTCCGCGCGGCGAGGGCGAAAGCTATTGTCTTCCGCTTGGGGCTAGTTCTATCACCCGCAGCGGACACCGACCTCGCCCACCTGCGCTCGCTGTGGGCAGCGATGGCGGCTATCCACAGGGGCAAAGAGGTACTGGCACGTTGTTCGGATTTAGTTATAGGACACCGGGCAGACACGCAGCGCGCCACCCACCACCTCGAACCACATTACACGAACCTTTGTTCGATTTATTCGAACGGCGCGCCGCGATCTTTCGCGGGTTCTCCGCACCCCTTAATCCCCCGTTAAGCAACGCACATGAGCCAACAATCTTCCCCCTCCCGAAGGCTCAGTCATCCTCCCCGAGCATCCGCTCTTCGGGAATGTCGAAGTCGCGGCAGAGCTCCCACCACACATTTCGTGGCTCTTCACCAGCCTCGATCGCCTCCTCGGCGGTCTTCCCCAGCCTGGACAACACGTGGCTTTCCACGATCCAGCCACCGTAGGTGGCGCCAAACTCGCCCGCGATAAGCCGGTCAAACTCGGTTCTCCTCATGCCCGGACGCTAGCACAAAAATAGTTGAACAAAATGGGAAGCTTTGTTCAATGACTTGTTAATATGTCCATCGATGAAAACTCTCAATGTTCGCGATCTGGGCGCGATCGTCGCATTCGCCGCCCTGACCATCGCACTAGGCGCAGTAACCATTCCAGTCGGCTTCACCGGTGTGCCGATCGTCCTCCAGAACATGGGCGTGATCCTCACCGCCATGATCCTCGGCTGCCTCCGTGGCGGGCTATCCATCAGCCTGTTCGTCGGCGTCGGCCTCGTGGGCGTGCCGAACCTCGCTGGGTGGAGCCCGACGATTTCCGCGATTTCCGGCCCCAGCATCGGCTACATCGTGGGCTATATCTTCGCAGCCTTCATCGTTGGTGCAATCTCTCAAGCAATCCTCGGCCGCTGCAACCGCACTGATCAACCCGGACAGAGCTGGTCTTCCATCGTCGGGCTGACAATCGCGGGTGTGATCGGTATGGCCGTGATGTACCTTTTCGGTTCCGTCGGGCTGATGTTCCGGCTCGGCCTGGATTTCCCGGGCGCCCTGGTGTCCAACACTCCGTTCATCCTTCCCGACCTGATTAAGTGCGTCGCCGCGGCTGTCATCACCTTCGGTGTCTTCCGCGCGGTACCTCACCTGGTTCCGGCCGCGAACCTGCGCTCCCGCAACTAGATTTCCCTCCCCCCCCATGCCTCTCATCGAGTTCCGCGACCTTACCTTGCGGGGTATCGGCCGCTCCCCCGACGCCCCGCCCATTCTCGATTCGATCAGTCTCCGGCTCTCCGAACACCGCATCGGCATCATCGGCGCCAACGGCTCCGGGAAGTCTTCGCTGGTGCGGTGCATCAACGGGCTCAACATTCCCGACGAGGGTGAAGTCACCGTCGATGGACTCTCCACCGCCAAGCGCGCCGGGGATATCCGCCGCCAGGTGGGCTTCCTGTTCTCCAACGCGGATAACCAGATCATCATGCCCACCGTTGCTGAGGACGTCGGGTTCTCCCTGCGCGGCAAGAAGCTGAACCGCCAGGAGAAGCGCGCCGCCGTGGCCGAGATTCTCGACCAGCTTGGGCTGGCGGGCAAGGAAGAGCAGTCACCCCACACCCTCTCCGGCGGAGAGAAGCAGCTCCTTGCGCTGGCGTCGATCCTCGTGATGAACCCACGTCTCATCATCGCCGATGAGCCGACCACGCTACTCGATCTGCGCAACCGCCAACGTATCGCCCGCACGCTGGCGTCATTGGAGCAGCAGCTGATCGTGGTGTCGCACGACCTGGAGCTCTTCGAAGGCTTCGATCGGGTCATTTGGATCGACGATGGTCGCATTCGGGCCGATAGTGCCGACGAAGATTCCGTCACCACTGTGCTCTCGGATTACCGGACGTGCATGCTGTGAGACTGCCCCGCATCAATACCGCGGCCCCGGTTCTGTACATCCCGACGGGCTCGGTCATTCATAGGCTTCCCGCCGGAGCGAAGCTCACTGGTCTCATTGCTTTTCTCGTGCTCGCCGCCATCTTCGCCAAGACTCTGGTGGCTGGCGCGGGCTGTGTGGTGGCCGCGGTTGTCGCTTACGCTCTGGCGAAGATCCCCTGGCGCACCGCGCTACGCCAGCTCATCCCGATTCTCATCATTCTGCTGGCTTTCGGCGCGCTGACGTGGTGGCGCAGCGGTCTGAACGAAGCCCTGGTGCGTTTCCTAGTGCTGTGGGCCTCGGTCTCCGTAGCCATCCTGTTGACGATGACCACCAAGGTCTCCGACCTCCAGCGCGCCGTGGAACGGGCACTCGCCCCGGCTGCCACCATCGGCCTGCCGGTGGACAAGATCTCCCTGGCCATCAGCCTGACGATCCACATGATCCCCCTGCAGCTGCGCACCATCAACGAGGTCGTAGAAGCACAACAGGCCCGTGGCGGAAAGTTTTCCGCCCGGGCCTTGGGCATCCCCCTGGTGATCCGCACCCTGCTTCGCGGCCGGGAAGTCGGCGAGGCGCTGCAGGCGCGCGGGGTGGGCGACTAAGCGCCCACGAGGAAGGGTTTAGTTGCCTTCGCGCAGCTGACGCATGCGCTCGGCAACGGCGTCCGCATTCGGCTGCGCCTGCTGGTCGGCAGACTGTGCAGTGCCAGCCGACCCGGAAGTGCTGGCGTCGATGGACTTCTGGGCCGAACCGCTGATCTGCCCCTGCTCCTTGCGCATCTCCGAGCGGATCTGTTCCAAACGGGAGTGCCCCGCGAGCTGGGTGCTGGCTTGGTTGATGTCCGCCATGCGCCCCTGCACCGAGTTCTGGGCGAGTTCCGCCTGCCCCAGCGCACGTGCGTAGCGGCCCTCGATCTTCTCCCGCACCTGGTCGAGGTTCGGCGAGGAACCGGATACGGCCTGGTTCATCGACTGCAGGGATTCCGCGACCTTCTCCTGCATCTTCGCCTGCTCCAGCTGGCTGAGCAGCTTGGTGCGCTCGGCCACCTTCTGCTGCAGCTGCATGGCGTTGCGCTCAACTGCCTGCTTGGCCTGGTTGGCCTGCTGCAGCGACTGGTCGTGGAGGCCCTTGAGATCCTCTACGGACTGCTCCGCTGTCACCAACTGGGCGGCGAAGGCCTCAGCGGCGTTGTTGTACTCCGCAGCCTTGGCCGCGTCGCCATTGTTCTGTGCATCGTCCGCCAGCTTCAACGCCTGGCGAGTATTGTCCTGGAGCTTCTCCACCTCAGCCAGCTGGCGGTTGAGCTTCATCTCCAGCTGGCGCTGGTTACCGATGACCGCTGCTGCCTGCTGAGACAGCGCCTGGTGCTGGCGCTGAGCTTCCTGGATGGCCTGCTCGATCTGGATCTTCGGATCCGCATTCTCTTCAATCTTGGAGTCGAAGAGAGCCATGAGGTACTTCCACGCCTTAGTGAAGGGATTTGCCATGCGGCCTGCACTCCTTGGGGATAACTATCGACAAAATTTTTGCCCGCCCCGTGGGAGACGAGCCTCATCTGCGCTAATTTTAGCAGCATCCGCGCTGCCAATAGTGCTTAGTTCACGCGCACCATCGACGAAGCCAGCTCTGCCGCTGCCGCGTCAAGGGTCATCATGGACGCCGCTTCGAGGATCGCCGAAGCAACGCTGATTCCCATAGCGTGGCACACGCTCGCGAGCAGCTCGGAGGAAACTTCCTTACGCCCCCGCTCCAGCTCCGAAAGATAACCGGGGCTGACGTTGGCGAGCTTAGCCAGCTCGCGGAGGGTGAATCCTGTCTGCCGACGCGTATCCCGCAGCGTCGCGCCGAGAGCTTCGCGCAGCAGCGGCTCGTCACTGGGTGCCATCGGCATGGAGGCATCCCAGTTCTGCTCCAATACGTGTTCCGCGCTGAAGTCATCCAGCTTGTCCGCCGAGTGGGCTCGCTGAGCGCTCCCGCGGGAAGTCTCTGGACTGCGCGAGGGGGAATCTAGCAGCAAAATATTTTCTACCATCATTACCTCTAACGATCCTGGCGGACTATTTGTTCCCGTCGCCGGCGATCCCGAGGATCATCTCCAGCGCACCATTCACAGCGAGCTGTCGGATCACGGCGCGTGACCGGGTTCCGAGATCCAGGGTACGTACGGTCGTTCCCCCGGCTCCTGCGGGCGCTGACAACCCGATATGCACCTCGCCGACCGAATGGCCGTCCTGCCCATCCGGCCCCGCCACACCAGTCAGCCCGATGCCAATGCTCGCCCCGCAACGCTGCGCCGCACCCTTGGACAGCTGGACCGCCACCGCAGGGTCGACGGGGCCGCGCTTGCGCAGCAACTCCCGGTCCACCCCCGCCAGCGTGGCTTTGAGGTCTGTCGCGTACACCACCAGGCCACCGCGCAGTACAGCTGAGGCCCCCGGAATATCGGCGATGCATGCGGCGAGCATTCCCGCAGTGAGGGATTCAGCGGTGGCCAGTGTCCAGCCTCGTTCCCGGCAGGTGTCGATCACCTGGGCGGCTAGCTCCGCCGCCTGCGCGCGGAGCGCTTCCAGCGAGTTTTTCCCAACCTGCTGCACGATCCTGCCCAGCCCTCTCGACTAGTTCTGTTTCCGGGAGTCCACCATGTACTGCAGTCCAGTCACCACGGTGACCGCGACAGCCACGGCCATGACCCCGTGCCCGATCCAGGCGACGGCACCTGCCAGCGGCATGATGTACAGCGCGACGGCAAGCGTCTGCAACACGGTTTTGAGCTTCCCACCCTTGGAGGCCGGGACCACCAGCCCGCGCCGGGCGAGAACCAGCCGCCACAGCGTGATGCCGAGTTCGCGGACGACGATGACCGCAGTGACCGTCCACCACAGTTCGCCCAGCAGGTTGAGGCTGATGAAGGCCGCAAGCATCAGCAGCTTGTCGGCGATCGGATCGGCAAGCTTTCCGAAGTCCGTGATCACCTCATACTTGCGCGCGAGGTACCCGTCCAGCTGGTCGGTCACCATCAGCAGCAAGAAGACGACAAGCGCCCACCAACGGTCCGCCCGAGCGGCGGCCTCGTCCGGCCACGCCCCTGTGCCCGCGATCGCCCACAGGAAGATGGGGATCAGCAGGATGCGAATGGTCGTGAGAACGTTCGGCACGTTAAAGCGACGCACAAAACGACCAAATGCGCTCAGCGTATCTGGTTGCGTGTTCCGCTCCACTGTTGTCTCCACGCTGGTAATTCTACCTACCTGCGGGATCTTTACCGAAACCGGCATCGCTTGCATGCGTAGGTGCTGGCTCCTCGGTCACCCCGGCCTGCTTCTGCTGGGCCTTCTTCCCCACCGTGAGGCTCAGCACCGTCGTAATGGCCAGCGTCAACACGATGAAGATCAAGGAGAACTCGACCGACACCTCCGGGACGGAAACATTACCGCCACCGTTGATGAACGGCAGGTTATTTTCGTGCAGCGCGTGCAGCACCAGCTTCACGCCGATGAAGGCGAGGATGATGGACAGCCCGTAGGAAAGGTAGACCAGCTTCTCCAGCAGCCCATTCAGCAGGAAGAACAGCTGTCGCAGCCCCATCAGAGCCAGTGCATTGGCGGTGAAGACGATGTAGGGCTCGCTGGTGATGCCGTAGATCGCGGGAATCGAATCCAGCGCGAAGAGCACATCGATGAAGCCGATGGCCAACAGCGCGACGAGCAGCGGGGTCACCACGAGGCGCCCCTTGCCGGAAGACTTCTTCTTTCCTTCGACGTCGCCGGTCGCACCGCCCTCCCGAACGAAGAGGCGGTCCGAATGAACCTTGTCCGTCACCGGCACTGCCTTGCGCAGGATCCGGATGATCTTCATGTCGTTGAGGTCGGTCTCCTCGGCGCCGGTGACCTCGTCGTAGGCCAGCTTCGCGGCGGTCCACAGCAGGAAGATGCCGAAGAGATAGAACACATCGGACCAGCGTGCGATCGCAGCCGCGCCAAGCCAGATAAAGATGCCGCGCAGGGCAAGTGCCATAAGGATGCCGGCGAGCAGTACCTTCTGCTGGTACTTCCGCGGAATCTTAAACGTGGTCAGGATCAGCGAGAAGATGAACAGGTTATCGACGCTGAGCGCCTTCTCGGTGATGTAGCCGGCGAAGAACTCCAGCCCGTGTTGGTGAGGATTGCCCGGCTCGCCCCAGGTGAACCACAGGAACACCCCGAAGGCCATCGCCAGGCCGACGTAAAACGCCGACCAGAGTGCGGACTCCTTCAGCGTCGGCTCGTGCGGTGTGCGCACGTGCGTAAGAAAATCGAAAACAAAGAATCCGAGCACCACGACAATCGTGATGATCCAGGTTAAGGCGTTAACTTCCATTGGTTCCTCCGGCCCTTAAAGCGTGTTCAATGACCGGAGGTCTCCCCCGCCAGGCGTCAACGCGACCTGACCGGAGTGGCCGGGTGAGCGCCACGCCGGCAGGGTTGAGGCCTGCTCGCCGCCGCTCCGCCGTGTTGACGACCGACTCCGTGGATTGGGGTACTCCCCTCCATCGGGAGCAATGCTACACCAGCGAGCAGACAAGGTCCGCACCACCCGCCGGGGCGTCCCCGCAGGCGTGCCTTAGAAAGCCCCCGAGGGCGGGCTGGCGGGAATGACGCGCGTCTGAGTGTCGTCGTCGCCGTCGTTACCAGCCGAATCCTCGCCGGACGTCGTCGGCGGTGCCGCGTTCTCGGGGGCCTCCGCACCTTCGTCCTCGTCGAGCACGTCCTTCGGGGCATCCTCTGGGTCGGCGCCCTTGATCATCCAGATGATGGTCTCGAGCTCCTCCGGCTTGACCAGCACCTCACGTGCCTTCGAGCCCTCGGATGGCCCAACGACACCGCGGGTCTCCATCAGATCCATGAGGCGGCCGGCCTTGGCGAAACCGATGCGCAGCTTGCGCTGCAGCATGGACGTCGAACCGAACTGCGACGTCACGACCAGCTCGACTGCCTGGATGAGGTCCTCGAGGTCGTCGCCGATGTCGGCGTCGATGTTCTTTTTCGCCTCGGCGGACTTATCCTCGGTGACTCCCTCCGTGTAGTCCGGCTCAGCCTGCGCCTTAGCTGTCTCGACGACAGCGAAGATCTCCTCGTCGGTGACGAAGGCTCCCTGCATGCGAATGGGCCGCGGAGCACCCTGCGGGATGAACAGCCCGTCGCCCATGCCGATGAGCTTCTCGGCGCCTGCCTGGTCGAGGATCACGCGGGAGTCCGTCAGCGAGCTCGTCGCGAAGGCCAGCCGGGACGGCACGTTCGTCTTGATCAGGCCCGTGACGACGTCCACGGACGGGCGTTGGGTCGCCAAAACCAGGTGGATGCCGGCGGCTCGCGCCTTCTGGGTGATGCGGACGATGGCGTCCTCAATCTCGCGCGGGGCGGTCATCATGAGGTCAGCGAGCTCGTCCACCACACAGACGATGTACGGGTACGGGCGGTATTCGCGCTCCGAGCCCAACGGGGTGGTGATCTCCCCGGACTTGACCTTGCGGTTGAAGTCCTTGATGTGACGCACGCGGGTGGCCTTCATGTCCATGTACCGCTGCTCCATCTCCTCCACCAGCCAGGTCAGCGCGGCGGCTGCCTTCTTCGGCTGGGTGATAATCGGAGTGATGAGGTGCGGGATGCCCTCGTATGGAGTCAGCTCCACCATCTTCGGGTCGATGAGGATGAGGCGGACATCCTCTGGCGTGGCGCGGGTGAGCAGGGAGACCAGCATCGAGTTCACGAACGCGGACTTACCGGAGCCGGTGGAACCGGCAACCAGCAGGTGTGGCATCTTCTGCAAGGAGTGCCCCACGAAGTCGCCCTCGATGTTCTTGCCCAGGCCGATGAGCATCGGGTCCTGGTTGGCCACGACGTCCGCGGAGCCCAGCACGTCGCCGAGGCGAACCATCTCGCGGTCGGAGTTCGGCACCTCGATGCCGACGGCGGATTTACCCGGGATCGGGGTCAGCAGCCGGACGTTATCCGTGGCCACCGCGTAGGCGAGGTTAGACTGCAGATTCGTGATCTTGGAGACCTTCACGCCGGGGCCGAGCTCGATCTCGTAGCGGGTGACCGTCGGGCCTCGCTGGAAACCGGTGACGTGGGCGTCGACGTTGAATTCCTCGAAGACCTCCGTGATCGCGTCGATCATCCGGTCGTTGGCGTCGCTGCGTTCCTTCGCCGGCTCGCCCGGGATCAGCAGTTCGGTGGACGGCAGGACGTAGCTGCTCTCTGCCCCCTGCGGTGCGGCTGGGGACGAGGACGCCTCCGACGCGGTGGCGTCCCCGTTTTCGTTCTGCTCCTCGGTCTTACCCGCAGCCAGTGCGGCAGCGTCGATGCCGGAGCGAGCGACGATAGCCTGGCGCATGGCCTCGCGGGACTGGTTGACAGCCTTGTCTCCTGCCTCGCGCTCTTCGGCGTGGCTGCGCCCGGCAGCGGGCTCGGCCTGCGGAGATTCCTCGCGCGCCGCGGGGATCGCGGAACGCTGTTGGGCACGAGCGGGCTTGCGGCGTGGCGTGCCCTCCTCCGGGCTAGCGGCGACATCGAGCACCGCGGTCTCATCCGTATCGGAGACCAGTGGGAGTGGCTCATCGATATCATCCGGCACAGCTGGCTCGGGCTGCCGTGGCGCGGCGGCGCGCGGCGCCGGGGCACTGCGGCGGCGGGCTCGGCGGGCAGGCTGCGCGGGCTCCTCCTCCACCGGGTAGTTAGCCGCCGGGGATTTCTTACGGCTGCGGGTTGGCAGGAAGTAGTCGTCTTGATCCACGGCCTCATCGAGGCGCTGGTCGATTTCGCCGTACGGATCGTCGTCGTACTCCTCCGAATCCCGGGAGAAGCGTTCACGCAGCGCGTCGAACGTGCCCTCGAGCCCCAGCCAGGAAACGGATCCGGCGAAGAACTCGGCGACCGTGCGGCCGGTGAGCTGCAGGGCACCGTAAATCATGATGAGGAACAGCAGCGGAACGGCAACGTAATTACTGAAGCCCACGGACATCGGCGTGCCGATGAACTGTCCGACGATGCCGCCCGCTCCAGCCTTATCCGCGGTGCTGGTCGGAAGACCAGCGAAGATGTGAATGATCCCCAGCAGGGATCCGGCGACAAGACCCACGCCGAGGCCGCGGCGCAGGTCAGAGCTCTGCGTCGTGCGAACTCCGAACATCAGGATCCAGGCAAGCCCCAGCAGGACGACCGGGACGATGTACGCCCCCACACCGATAGCCCAGGTCAGCGCGTAGGCGATGCCTTTGCCGACCGCGCCAGCAACGTTGAACCACAGGGTGGCGGCGAGAATGATCGCAACACCGCCGCTGACGAGCGCCGGGCCGTCGAAACCGCCGCCGATCTGGCGTGGCCCCTCCTCGTCGAACTCATCGCCGTCGAACTGCGTGTCCTCGACCGGCGCCATCTCCTTCGCCGCCTGCTTCTTGCGTCGGGGACGCCGCGGCTGGGTGCCGTCTTCGTGCTGCTGAGAGGCCAAACCTTCTACTTTCTTCTTTGACGTGCGGGCTTGTGGTCGGTGCGCGGCGAATTCGGCTGCGTCTGAGTCCTCGCTCTCATGCCGGGGGCGCCGGAGCGCGCCACCGATTCCGCTGGCTACCGAGTCCGCGATCGTTTTGATGCTTCCGCCCACGGCACGGTAGGCACTGCCCGTCCTACCAAACTCCATGTCGGAGGCCGAACTACCCGATCGCGCGGTCTTGGCCGTCGACGCACCGGGGTCGACGGAGAGGTCCTCGTCGATCCCCATGCGTGGGGCACGGCGCCTCGCAGCTGGGCGAGAATCCCGCTGACCGGGGCGGGAGGGAGAGCGCCGGGAGCGGTTGCGGGAGGGCGACGTGCCGGGACGGTTTCTGACAGACATGTCCGCCATATTAGTCCCAGTAGTCACATGTTTAACACTTTCAACACGCCTCGCAGTGGGTTTCCTGGCGAGAATCCCGGTTATCCGGGCACAGAGCTCCCCTCCCCCACCGCCCCGCGGGGCGACATAAGGACGGGGACGAAAAGGAAGACCGGGCCGTGGGTCACCGCGTGTGTCACGGCGAGCCCCCGGCCCGGTCAGCCAGTTCAGTCGTTATTGAGCAGGCACGGACGGTGCGTCCTCCAGCTCCTCAACGATCTCGCTGGTCATCGGAACCACGGTCGGAACGATGAGCGGCTTGCGGTTCCACTTATCGGAGACATGGCGGGCGAGACGACGACGCAGGGTCTGAGCCATGCGGTAAGGGTTATTTTCCCCCTCACCGGCCAGATCCATCATCACGTCGTCGGCGATCTCGCCGAGCTCCTTGAGCAGGTCCTTGGCATCCCCAGAGAAGCCTTTGGCCTGGATGTGCGGGGCCTCCAGCGGACGGCCGGTGCGGTTGTCGATCACCACGGATACGGCGATGAGGCCACCCTCGGCCATCGCGGTGCGGTCCTCGAGGGTATCCGCGTCCACGTCGCCCATGCGGGTGCCGTCGACGTACAGGTTGCCCACGGTGATCTGACCCACGACCTTCGCATGCCCGTTGTGCAGGTCCACGACCACGCCGTTCTGGGCGAGCGGGACGTTCTTCGGGTCCACGCCGGTGGAGATAGCCAGATCGCGGTTGGCGCGCAGGTGGCGCCACTCGCCGTGCACCGGCATCGCATTGCGCGGGCGCGCTGCGTTGTACAGGAACAGCAGCTCCCCTGCCAGGCCGTGACCAGAGGTGTGGACGTTGGCGTCGCGGCTGGTGACCACCGTCGCGCCGATCTGCGACAGCATGTTGATCACGCCGAACACTGCCTCCTCGTTACCCGGGACGAGGGAGGAGGAGAGAATGATCAGGTCGCCGCTGCGGACGGTGATCTGGCGGTGCTCCCGGCGTGCCATGCGCGACAGCGCGGCCATCGGCTCGCCCTGGGTACCGGTGGTGATGAGAACCACCTTGTGCGGAGCCATGCGGGAGGCCTCGTCCATGGAGACGATGGTGCCGCGCGGGGCGTTCAGGTAGCCCATGCGCTCTGCGATCTCCATGTTGCGGATCATCGAGCGCCCGGTGAAGGCCACCTTCCGGTTCGCCGCGACCGCCGCGTTCACGGCGGACTGAATGCGGGCCACGTTGGAGGCAAAGGACGCCAGAATCACGCGCTGCTTCGCGGCGCGGATCAGTCGGTTCAGCGTCGGGGCGACGTCCGCCTCGGAACCGGAGAATCCCGGGGTTGCGGCGTTGGTCGAGTCGCAGAGCATGAGATCCACGCCCTCGTCGCCGAACCGGGACAGCGCCGGCAGGTCCGTCGGACGGCCGTCGATCGGGGTCTGATCGAGCTTGATGTCGCCGGTGTGGATCACCAGGCCGGCCGGGGTCTTCAGCGCGATGCCCAGGCAGTCCGGGATGGAGTGGTTGACGTTCCAGAAGCGCAGGTCAAACGGGCCGTAGCTCACGTGCGACTGGTCGTTGACCTCGACGATCTTCGGGCGCTGGCGGTGCTCCTGGGTCTTGGCCTGGATGAGCGCTGCGGTAAAGCGAGAGGCAACGATCGGGATGTCCGCGCGCTGCTTGAGCAGCCACGGGATCGCACCGATGTGGTCCTCGTGACCGTGGGTGATCACGAGAGCCTCGACGCGGTCCCACTTATCGTCCAGGTAGGAGAAGTCCGGGAGGATCAGGTCCACGCCCGGCTCGCCGCTGGATGGGAAGAGCACGCCACAGTCGATCAGCAGCAGGCGACCGTCGTACTCGAAGACGGTCATGTTGCGGCCGATCTCGGAGATACCGCCGAGGGCAACGATGCGCAGCCCACCCTTGGGCAGGGCCGGTGGCTCTGGGAGGCGCTTGGTCAGGTCTGCACCCTGCATGGCCTGCAGCGCACCGCGACGACGGTCGCCACCGCGGCCACGGCGGTTGTTGCCATTGCGGCCGCCGGACTTGGACTTGTTTCCGCCGCGACCGGAGTTGTTCTGGCCACCGCGGTTATCGCCGCCCTGCTTATCGCCGTTGTTGGAGCCCTTGGAACGGCCACGGCCACGGGAGCGGCGGTTGCGGGAACGGCTCCCGCCGTTCCCGCCGTTGTTATCGCCACCGTTGTCGCCGCCGGAGCGCTTGCCGCCCTTGCCGGAGCCCTCGCTGGCGCCGGAGTTCTGGGCTGCCTGCTGGCCGCCGTCGTTGAAGACGGTCGCGGCCTCAGCGTTACTCACGCGGTTCTTGTCGGCGCGTTCGCGCTGCTGCTCAGCGCTCGCGTTCCCCGCATCGGATTGTGCAGCAGTTTCCGCGCTCGGCGGAGCCGCCTTTCGGGTTACCTTGCGTCCCCGAGAACGATTTTCAGTCATATTATCCTTTTAAACCCCTGCGTCCTGCAGGTCTTGTTCCAGCTGATCCAGTTCGGCTGGGTCTACTTCCAAAATTGGTAGGCGCGGTGCACCAACGTCCTTGCCGCGCAGCTTCAGAGCCGCCTTCACCATCGTCACTCCCCCGAGGCGCCCCTGGGCCCGCTCCAGCGGGGCCAGGCTCGCCGCGATCTGCTGAGCGCCCGCCAGGTCGCCCTGGTCGTAGGCCTCACGCAGAGCCCGCAGCTTGTCCGCGGCCAGGTGCCCGATCACGGAGATGAAGCCCGTCGCACCGACCGAAAGGAACGGCAGGTTCAGCGGGGCATCGCCGGAGTACCAGGCCAGGTCCGTGTTCTGCAGCAGCTGCAGCGCCTCCGGAAGCTTGCCCTTGGCATCCTTGACGGCCTGAATATTCTCGTGCTCCGACAGCCGCTGGATGGTGTCCATCTCGATGGGGACGACCGACCGGGACGGAATGTCGTAGAGGCAAATCGGGAGATCGACGCTGTCCGCGACCGCAGTGAAGTGCTGAAACAGCCCCTCCTGGCTCGGTCGGGAGTAGTACGGGGTGACGACGAGCAGCGAATCTGCGCCGGCGTCCTGCGACAGCCGGGAGAGTTCGATGGTGCTCGCGGTGTTGTTCGTGCCAGTGCCAGCGATCAGCGTGACGCTATCGCCGAGTTCAGCGCGAACTACCTTGAGTAGGTTGATCTTCTCCTCGTTGGTCGTGGTTGGAGATTCTCCGGTCGTACCAGCGAGAACGAGAGAATCGCAGCCTTTATCAACCAGGTGCCCGGCGAGCTCGACGCCCGCCTTCAGGTCGATAGTCCCGTCCTTGTGGAATGGCGTCACCATTGCCACAGAGACCGTTCCGAAGTGTTCAGCACCACGAATTGCTGCATTACCTGTACTCATAGGTGTAAAGATTACCTTTCTTCACCAGGTTTGTGGTTATTTGCCGCTCCCCGTGTCTCGTTTCGGGGAACACGTTTTCCTGTTTCCGACGACTCCAGCACCGCGAACTAGATATCGCTGACGTAGGGACTTGTGGCGATCTGGGTCTTATCCCGCAGCTCCGTAATCGAGAAGTCCTCGAAAACCTCCGGGGCGATCGACTGGAGCTCAACGAGGCACGCAATCGCCACCCGGCGAATCTCCGGATCGGCGTGCTCGGTTGCCCGCATGGCGATGAAGTGTCGCCAGCTGCGGAAGTTACCGGACATGACGAAGCGGGTTTCCGCCGCGTTGGGCAGGACAGCACGTGCCGCCTGTCGGGCCTGTTTGGCGCGCAGCGCGGCATTCACCCTCGCGCTCACTCCGTCATCGAGATTCTCGTTGAGGCTATCCAGGATTTCGGTATAGGCGCCGTGCGCGACGTCCGCCGCCTGGAGAAAGAGTCTCTCCAGGTCGGGGTTTTCCTGCACGCTGCGTGGCACAACCACCCGCGCCTCGTCATCCGGGACGTAGCGCTGGGAAAGCTGGCTGAAGGAGAACATTCGGTGCCGCATGACCTCGTGGGCACAGGAGCGAGACACGCCACGCAGGTACATCGTGGCGCTGGAGTGCTCCAGCACCGCCAGGTGGCCCACGTCCATGATGTGGCGGAGGTAGGCGGCATTCGTCGCGGTGTGCGGATTGGGCTTATCCCAAGTCTCGTAGCACGCGCGCCCGGCGAATTCGAGGAGAGCGGACGGGCCATCGGTATCCGTTTCCCAGTCGATATCCGGCGGCGCGTGGAATTGGGTGTGCCCGATGAGCTGGACGCCGAGTTCCACCGGTGTTGCCATAGCGTTCGTCGCCCGAGCCCTAGTCCAGACCCAGGAACTTCTCGAGGCCGATCGTCAGCCCAGGGTTCTCGGCGATCTTCTCCACGCCGATGACCACACCCGGTACGAAGGACTCGCGGTCGTAGGAGTCCTGGCGGATGGTCAGAGACTGCCCGCGGGTACCGAAAATGACCTCTTCGTGCGCCACCATGCCGGTCATGCGGACCGCGTGGACGGGCACCCCCTGGACGTCGCTGCCTCGTGCGCCGTCGAGGGACTGGGCGGTGGCGTCCGGCTGCTCCTCCAGCCCGGCCTCGCCGCGAGCTCGGGCGATCCCCTCGGCGGTGTGCACCGCGGTGCCGGAAGGAGCGTCAAGCTTATTCGGGTGGTGGAACTCGATGACCTCGGCGGATTCGAAGAATGGTGCGGCGATTTCGGCGAACTTCATCGTCAGCACCGCGGAGATGGCGAAGTTCGGGGCCACCAGCACACCGACCTTCGGGGCATCCTGCAGCAGGCTGCGGACCGTCTCATAGCGTTCCTCGGTCCAGCCGGTGGTACCGACGACCGCGTGGATGCCGTTGCGGATGCAGAACTCCACGTTGCCCATCACGGAGTCCGGCTGGGTGAAGTCCACGACCACGTCGGTCTTGGTGTCCACGAGCTCCTGGAGGTCATCGCCGTGGTCCAGGGCGGCGGAGAGTTCCAGGTTCGGGTTCTGCTCCACCTCGGCGACGATGGTGGTGCCGACGCGCCCCTTGGCGCCAAGTACTCCTACGCGGATCATAACCTTTCCTTCCTGCCGAAGCGTGCTTGGCAATAGTGTCTGTGAAGCCCCGACCGGTGGCCGGGCGTTGCTGATATCAAGACTAATAAGACGAAGCGGGCACCGCGTGATGTGGTGCCCGCTTCAAGCGTCTAAGCGCTTAATCCTCGTCGACCGGAACCAGGGAGATCTTGCCCCGGTTGTCGATATCGGCGATCTCGACCTGGATCTTGTCGCCGACGTTGAGCTCGTCCTCAACCTTCTCGATGCGACGGTCGCCGCCGATGTTCGAGATGTGCAGCAGGCCGTCGCGTCCCGGCAGCAGGGAGATGAAGGCACCGAAGGCGGTGGTCTTCACAACCGTGCCGAGGAAGCGGTCCCCGACCTTCGGCTGCTGCGGGTTGGCGATCGCGTTGATCTTTTCGATCGCAGCCTCGGCGGCCTCGCCACCCACGGCGGAGACGAACACGGTGCCGTCGTCCTCGATGGAGATGTTGGCGCCGGTCTCCTCCGTGATCTGGTTGATGGTCTTGCCCTTCGGCCCAATGACCTCACCGATCTTGTTCTGCGGGATGGAGATCTTCGTGATGCGTGGCGCCAGCTCGCTCATCTGGTCCGGCGTGTCGATGGCATCTTCCATCAGCTGCAGGATCTCGAGGCGGGCGCTGCGCGCCTGGCCGAGCGCGGAAGCTAGCACCTCGGAAGGTAGGCCGTCGAGCTTGGTGTCCAACTGCAGGGCGGTGACATACTCGGAGGTACCGGCGACCTTGAAGTCCATGTCGCCGAAGGCGTCCTCCGCACCGAGGATGTCGGTGAGGCTGACGAACTTCTCCTTGCCATCGACGAGGCCGGAGACCAGGCCCATCGCGATACCGGCCACCGGCGCCTTCAGCGGCACGCCGGCGTTGTACAGCGAGAGCGTGGACGCACACACGGAGCCCATGGAGGTCGAGCCGTTGGAGCCCAGAGCCTCGGAGACCTGGCGGATGGTGTACGGGAACTCCTCGCGGGACGGCAGCACCGGGGTCAGGGCGCGCTCCGCCAGGGCACCGTGGCCGATCTCGCGGCGCTTCGGGCTGCCCACGCGGCCGGTCTCGCCGGTGGAGTACGGCGGGAAGTTGTAGTGGTGGATGTAGCGCTTGGAAGTCTCCGGCCCCAGGGAGTCGATGGTCTGCTCCATCTTCAGGGTGTCCAGGGTGGTCACGCCGAGGATCTGGGTCTCGCCACGCTCGAAGAGGGCGGAGCCGTGGGCACGCGGCAGCAGCTGCACCACGATGCCCAAGTCGCGAATCGAGGTGTGGTCGCGGCCGTCGATGCGGAAGCCGTCCTCCAGGATGCGCTGGCGCACGATGGTGCGGGTCAGGTCATTGTGAGCCGCACGGATCTCAGATTCACGCTCCGGGAACTGCTCGATCAGCGCATCGACGGTCTCCTGCATGTTCTCTGCGAGGGACTCGTCGCGCTCCTGCTTATCGGCGATCGTCATGATCTGCGCGACGTCAGCATCGCACTCGGCCTCGACGGCAGAGTAGACATCCTCGTCGAACGGTGGGAAGAGCTCGAACTCGCGGGACTCGGTGTCCACCGCGTCACGCAGCGCGTCCTGAGCGGCGCAGAGGGTCGCGATGAACGGCTTAGCGGCCTCGATGCCCTCGGCCACCACTGCCTCGGTCGGTGCCGGAGCACCTTCGGCGATGCGCTCGACGACATTGTCGGTAGCCCCTGCCTCGACCATCATGACGGCGACATTCGGCTGGGACTTCTTGCCCCGGCCGCCCTTCGCCGGTTCGGTCACGCGACCGGCGACGACCAGCTCGAAGACGGACTGGGACACCTGCTCGCGCGTCGGGAAGGCCACCCACTGCCCCTCCGGGTGCTCCTCATCGACGACCAGCGCCATGCGCACGCCACCGACAGAGCTGGACACCGGCAGGCCGGAGAGCTGGGTGGATGCGGACGCGCCGTTGATGGCGAGGACGTCGTACATCTCGTTCGGGTCGATGGACATCACGGTGATGACGACCTGCACCTCGTTGCGCAGCCCCTTGACGAAGGTCGGACGCAGCGGGCGGTCGATGAGGCGGGCAGCGAGGATGGCGTCCGTACCCGGACGACCCTCGCGACGGAAGAAGCTGCCCGGGATGCGGCCAGCGGAGTACATGCGTTCCTCGACGTCCACGGTCAGCGGGAAGAAGTCAATGCCCTCGCGCGGGGATCGGGAGGCCGTCGTCGTCGACAGCAGCATCGTGTCCTCGTCCAGGTACGCGGTGACGGCGCCGTCCGCCTGTCGTGCCAGCAGGCCGGTCTCGAGGCGGAGGGTGCGGGAACCAAAGTCACCGTTGTCGATGGTTGCGGTTGCTTCCCAGATCCCTGCGTCCGGGTCGACCATCTCAACGGAGACGTTCTTAGGAAGATTATTTTTCTTGGAGCTCATAGCGTGTGTGCCACGGCCTTTCATCACAAGTAGCGCCCGTCGCAGTCTTCAGATCATCGGTGCCGAAGGGGCGCTTAGAAGTCGGTCAATATTTCACCGACGAGCCTAGCACGCGCGCAGCAAAAACCCCGCCCGCGTGTGACACGCAGACGGGGTCGGAAAGCTACTGAGAGCCTCGGGGGCGGAAACCACCTCCGGATGCGACCGCTCTTAGCGACGCAGGCCCAGGCGCTCGATCAGGGAGCGGTAGCGCTCGATGTCGGTGGAAGCCAGGTACTTCAGCAGACCCTTGCGGCGACCGACCAGCAGCAGCAGACCACGACGGGAGTGGTGATCGTGCTTGTGGTCCTTCAGGTGCTCGGTGAGCTGGGAGATGCGGGCGCTCAGCAGAGCAACCTGCGCCTCCGGGGAACCGGTGTCGGTCTCGTGCAGGCCGAACTCCTTGAGAGTTGCTGCCTTCTCGTCCTTGGACAGTGCCATGGATAACTCCTTGTTATTTCAGTCCGCGCTAAAGATTCTTAAAGACTGCCCGAAGGCAGTCCGCGCGACTACCGCGAACCGCAGTCGCTGACCGAGTTACCCTAGCACAGCCTTGCGGGTGGCTGCCACATCGCGGTCGATGGCGGCGATGAGCTCGTCGAGGGAGTCGTATTTCTCTTGGCCTCGGATTCGGGAGACAAAGCTGACGCGGACCTCGAAGTCGTAGAGATCGGCTTCGTGGTCGAGAACGAAGGATTCGACGCTGCGCGGCTCGTGGCCGAAGGTCGGGTTCGTGCCCACGGAGATCGCCGCGGGAAGCTTGGTCCCCACCGGCATGGTGCCCACCTTGTCGCTCAGCCCCTGGTGGGACAGCTCTGCTTGGTTCGGCAGGATCTCCAGGTAACCGGCGTACACCCCATCGGAGGGCAGCGCGTAGATATCCGGGAAGTACAGGTTGGCGGTAGGAAAGCCCAGCGCCCGGCCGCCCCGGCCCGCGCCGTGGGTGACCACGCCCTCCACGGAAAACGGACGGCCCAACGCCTCCGTCGCGGACTCCATGTCCCCCTCGGCGATGCGCTGGCGGATCCAGGTGGAGCAGACCGTGTGGTCGTCCTCAGAAAGCAGCGGAACCACGTCCACCGTGAAGTCCCGGCGCTGGGAGACCTCACGGAGCGTGTCGGGGGTGCCGGAGGCCTTGTGGCCGAAGGTGAAGTTCTCCCCCACCACGACGTGCTTGGCCCGCAGCGTGTCGAGCAGCGCCCGGTCGATGTATTCCTCTGGGGACCAGGAAGCGATTTCCGGGGTGAAGGCCTGGACGACGACGTGGTCGATTCCGAGGTCCATCGCCAGCTGGGCGCGCTCCTCCACCGTGCCCAGCAGCTTAGGAACGGATTCCGGCTGGAAGACCACGGTTGGGTGCGGGTCGAAGGTAAACATCACCGCGGGGACGCCGAGCTCCTTGGCCTTGGCCACGGCTCGGCTAATCAGCTCTTGGTGCCCGCGGTGCACGCCGTCGAACACGCCGATTGTCACGGCTGCGCCTTCGAGGTTGTGGGGAACACGATCAAGCCCGTACCAGATACTCACGTTGGGGATCTTAACCCATAGACTGGCGCCATGGCTCAAAAGCACTCCCCTTCCGAAAGCACCCAGGGTTTTGGCGACGAGGCGGCCCGCGCCACCGACCGGCCGTCGGGATCCCCTAGCCTGCTCGACCGTTCCGGTTTGATCATCCTCGATAAGCCCGCTGGGGCGAGCAGCCACGACATGGTCGCGAAAGTTCGCCGGGTCATGGGCACCAAGAAGGTCGGCCACTCCGGCACTCTGGATCCCATGGCCACCGGTGTGCTGGTGCTGGGCATCGAGCGGGGTACCAAATTCCTCGCCCACGTCGTCACGCACGACAAGCGTTACGAGGCAACGATGGCCTTCGGGGCTAGCACCGTCACCGACGACGTCGAAGGCGAGGTGCTGAAGACCGCGGACCCGACAAAGATCGATTCATTCACCGTCGAGGCAATGACCACACGGCTCGGCGAGATCTTCGCAGATTTCCAAGGGGAGATCATGCAGCGGCCGACCTCCGTGTCCTCCATCAAGATCAATGGACGCCGAGCCCACGAGCTGGTCCGGGAGGGCAAGGAGGTCGACATTCCTCCTCGCCCGATCACCATCCACTCGTTGAGCTTCTCCGATGTCCGTCGCGAAGAGACCGCCGAGGGACCTCGATGGCTGGTCGATGTCAGCGTCCACTGCAGCTCCGGGACGTATATCCGCGCCATCGCCCGCGACGTCGGCGAGGCACTAGGGTTGGGCGGTTATCTCACTGCGCTGCGCCGCACCAGCGTGGGGCCGTTCGATATCGCTGAGGCCGTGACCCTCGAAGAACTTGCCGACACCCCGGAGCTGAGCTTGAGCCTCGATACTGCAATGCAGGTCTGCTTCCCCACCCGGCCGATCACCGAAGAGCAGGCAGTGAACCTAGCCCTGGGTAAGTGGCTGGAGCCAATCGGGTTGAAGGGGGTTCACGCTGCTGTGGATCCGCAGGGCCACGCGATCGCGCTGATTAAGGAGAAGGGTCGGCGTGCGGCCAGCGAGTTCGTCGCCCGCCCCCACGGGTTGGTTTAGGCGCGCACGCCCGCCATCGTCAGCGCGTAGCCTTCAGCTGCTGACCACAGGCCCTCAATGGCGGGAACCGGAGCGTTCCCGACGAGCAACCGGGCCTTAAAGCTCCCGTCCTCGCGGAGTTCGATGCGTGCCTGGTCGAAGTCCAGGAACTGCTGGGTCAGCGGGTACCAGGCCTTGTACACCGCCTCCTTCGCGGAGAAGAGCACCACTCCCAGGGATCCCTGGCCATCGTGGCCGCGGCCCAGGCGGCGGGACAGTCGCCGCAGGCCTGCACGCTCCTCCGGGCTCGCGATCGTTGCGAACACTCCCTCCGGGAGCGGAGTGAGTGGCTCGGCGTCGATGCCTAAGGAACTCCAGCGGCTGGCGCGCCCCACCACGGCCGCCCGGTAGCCGGTGGTGTGCGTCATCGAGCCGACAACCGGGGCTGGAAACTCCGGCATCCCACGGTGGCCACGAAGAATCGGTTGGTCCGGGATGAACTGCTCCATCGCGCGGTGGGCACACCACCGGGAGTCCCCGAATTCGGCCTTGCGACGGTCCACCGCGGTGGCGACGAGCTCCTGCTCCACGACGGGAAGACCGTGGTAGTTGCGCAGGTTTTCGGCCGAGGAGTGGTACTCGACGCACCGCACCCCACTTAGCAGGCGCCCGGGTTGGAGCAGGGAGGGCACCCGCTGGAACTGGTGGTCGTAGGCCTGAATCGGCTCCGTCTGATGCAATGAGATCACAACGTCATTCCACATTGCCTACTTCCCTCCTCGCCTTTCCTCGAAACCAGCTTGTGGACCAGATGTGTGCGGGACGCAGATGACTGGATAGGGCCACAGCTCAAGCTTTTGCCGCGGGGGCAAGCTGCGCTTCCGTTCCCTCGGATAGCCCAGGGAAACTTCCACATGAGGCACGCCATCAACTTCAACACCTAAAGGTATGTGAAGATGCCCGTGAATGACAGCTGCCGCGCGATAACGCCTACCCCACTGCTGGGTGTGCCGGGTGCCGGAAAACAGCCCGATCTCGGGGTATCGCACGCGCCGCAAGGATTCCTGCGCCAAGGGCCAGTGGTTCACGAGCACGGTGGGGCCAGTAACCTGCCCCAGGCGGCGCACCGAATAGGCCAGGCGCTCCCGGCACCACAGCGGGACATCCACGAAAGGCCGGATCATGTAGTAATCACTCAAGACCAGACCTTGCGCGTGCGCCTTGGCAATCGCTTCCTCCGGGGTGTCGGTCAGATCGCGCCAGGAGTGATCGTAGAGAGTGAACAGGGGGACGATGGTGTGCCCAGCGAACTGTTGGTACGGATCCTCCGGAGTGTAGATCCCAATGCGCCGGCAACGACGGATGAGCTCCTCGTATTTCGCTTTTCCCACCGGCCCGTGCCCTGCACGGGCGTAGAGCTCATGGTTCCCGGGCGCGTAGATCACCTTGGCGAAGCGCTGCCGAAGCTCGGCCAGCACGTCGATCACCACGTCCAGGTCTTCGGCGACGTCGCCTGCCACGATCAGCCAGTCCTCGGGGTTGCGGGGCCGCACCAGGTCGACGACGAGATCGCGGTTGCCGCGCGCACCCACGTGCAGGTCGCTGACGGCCCACAGAGTCACCGCATCCCGGGTCTCTTCCTCCCCCGCACCGCCGGCGACGGCGGCGGTGTAGGCGAGCTGCGCTGCCAGCGAATCATCTGCGCCCTGCATGCCCACCACCTTCATCGTCCGTCGTTATCCGGCCCGCGACTTTATCGTCGTCCAGCCACGCTTAAATCATATTGCCGAGGAAAGTTCCTAGAAAACTCAACCCTACGTTGCCTCACCGTGGCTTCAAGAAAGAGCAAGGTCAGCCGCTTGGGCCTCTCTCCCCTCCCCTAGGCTGCCGTGGCGCCCTGGGTGCCTCGCTCCTCCCGCTGATCAGCGCTCACCGTCCAGGCGTCACCGCGGTAGCGCCACAGAACCGCGCCGAAACGGATCAGCATGAAAGCAGCCAACCCTGCCCATACCCCGATCAGACCGACGTCGAAAACGAGGCTCAGCCAGACCAGTGGAATGAAGCCGATGACAGCCGCCGCGATGCTGGCATTGCGCAGGAATGCCACGTCCGCGGCTCCCAGCAGCACCCCGTCCAATGCGAAGACGGCTCCGCCGATCACGATGATGGAAACGAAGACCCACCACGGTCCACCAATCTGATCGAGCACGGGAGCGTCGGCCGTAAAGAGCTGGGGAACCGCCCGCGACCCCAGCCCGAAGAAGACCGCCAGCACCACCGAAGCCCCCAGCGAAAACTTCAACACCTGGCGTGCCACGGAGCGGGCCGCTCGCGCCGAACCAGCGCCCAAGGCGGCCCCAACCAAGGCTTGGGCAGCAATCGCGACGCTATCCAGCAGCAGAGACACGAGGTTCCACAGTTGCAGCAGAATCTGGTGAGCAGCCAGCGCCGGGGCTCCGATCCGCCCGGCCACCGCCGCTGCGGAAAGGAATGCCGCTTGGAAGGACAGAGACCGGGCGATGAGGTCACGCCCCATCGCCAGCTGCGTGCGGATCACCCTCCCGTTGGGGCGCATCGAGCGGTGATCCCCGAACTTGCGCCAGTGAAACACCAACGCGCCCAGGAAACACGCGGCGATGATCAGCTCACCGGCGACGTTCGCCATCGCGGATCCCACAAGCCCCCCAGCGGCGTACGGCCAGTGGGACAGTCACAGCCATGGGGATGACCCCGGCCAGCGTGAAATAGAGCGGGAGCCGCGTGTTGGACAGTCCCCGCAGCCAGCCGTTACCTGCCATGATGAACAGCGCGGGAATCACCGACAGGCTGGTGACTTTAAGCCAGTTGGTGGCCTCGGCCGCCACCTCGGCATCTCCGGATAAGGCAAGGGAAATGGTCGGGGAGAAAAAGAACAGGCCCACCGCGAGCACCGCCCCAACGCCGAGTGCGATCCAGGAGGCCTGAATACCCTCGTAGACAGCATCGGTGGTGCGCCCTGCCCCGAAGTGCCGCGCGGCGCGGGCTGTGGTGCCGTAGGAAAGAAAGGTCAGCTGCGTGGTGACGGTGCTCAGCACCACCGCACCCGTCGCGAGTCCAGCCAGGGAGGTCGCCCCCAGGCGCCCGACGACGGCGGTGTCCAGCAGCAGGTACAGCGGAGTGGCTGCCAGCACGATGAGCGCCGGCCAGGCCAGCGCGAGGATCTTTCGGGTTCCGACGTCCTCGAACTCCCGCAGCGTTGTGGGCTCCTGCACCGTGGCTTTCCTTCAGATCCTCTTCTCGGCGAATTTTCTTCCGCGCGCACCCGGCACCCGGTCAGGGCGCTGGGGCTGCGCAGGCAGCGCTAGTCGCGCTCCTTATAAGGGTTAGCCTCGCCCGCCGGCTTGGCCTGGGCAGCCTGGGCACGCACGGCCTCGTCCTTCGCGCGAGCCTCGGCGAGCAGCTTCTCCATGTGAGCGGACGCCTCCGGGACGGTGTCGTGCACGAAGCTCAGGGTCGGCGTGAAGCGGACGCTGAGCTGGTCGCCCACGATCTTTCGGAGCTGCCCCTTGGCGCTCTCCAGCGCGGCGGCAGCCAGCGGAACATCCGGCTCCTCGTCGATGGATGCGCCACGGACGGTGTAGAACACGCTGGCGTCGTGCAGGTCGCCGGTCATCCGGGTGTCCGTGATGGTCACGTACTCCAGGCGTGGGTCCTTGATCTCCCGCTCGATGGCGACGGCGACGATCTGTTGGATGCGCTTGGCCATGCGCGCCGCGCGAGCATTATCAGCCATGATGTGGCACTCCTTTTCGGGCGGGGCCTTCACGGCCCCGCCGGGTAGTGATGTAAAAACGGCAAAAGCCGGGCGCTGCCCCGCCGCCCCCGTTTCCGGGATTGCGGCGGGCTAGCAATCGCCCAGCTTAGCTAACCGGTGTTGACCAGTTAGTCGCGAGGGACCTCGACCATCTCGTAGGCCTCGATCCGGTCGCCGACCTCGATGTTCGGGTAGGACAGCACCATACCGCACTCGTAACCGTGCGAGACCTCGGTGACGTCGTCCTTCTCCCGGCGCAGCGAGTCGATCGTCGCGTCCTCGGAGATGACCTTGCCATCGCGGACAAGGCGAACCTTGGCGTTGCGGCGAACCTTGCCGGTCTCCACCATGCAGCCTGCGATGAGGCCGACGGCGGAAGCCTTGAAGATCTGGCGGATCTCCGCGGTACCGATCTCCTTCTCCTCGTAGATCGGCTTGAGCATGCCCTTGAGGGCAGCCTCGATCTCCTCGATCGCCTTGTAGATGATCGAGTAGTAGCGGATGTCCACGCCTTCGGCGTTGGCCGCCTCGGTGGCCTTGCCCTCGGAGCGGACGTTGAAGCCGATGATCACGGCGTCGGAGGCCGCAGCCAGGTGGACGTTGGTCTCGGTGACAGCACCGACACCACGGTCGATGATGTTCAGCGCGACCTCGTCGTCGACCTCGATCTTCAGCAGGGCGTCCTCCAGTGCCTCGACGGTACCGGCGTTGTCGCCCTTGAGGATGAGGTTGAGCGTGCTCGTCTCCTTGAGCACCTCGTCCAGGTCCTCCAGGGACACGCGCTTGCGGGAACGGGCTGCCAGCGCGTTACGACGGCGGGCGTCGCGGCGGTCCGCGATCTGGCGGGCCGTGCGGTCCTCGTCAACAACGAGGAGGTTATCGCCGGCACCGGACACGCTCGTCAAGCCGAGAACCTGGACCGGGCGGGACGGGCCAGCCTCCTGGACGTCGTTGCCGTGCTCGTCGATCATGCGGCGCACGCGGCCGTAGGCATCGCCGACGACGATGGAGTCGCCGACGCGCAGGGTACCGCGCTGGACGATGATCGTCGCGACCGGGCCGCGGCCACGGTCGAGGTGCGCCTCGATGGCGACACCCTGGGCGTCCATGTCCGGGTTAGCGCGCAGATCGAGGGACGCGTCGGCGGTCAGCAGGACGGCCTCCAGCAGCTGGTCGATGTTCTGGCCCTGCTTCGCAGAGATGTCAACGAACATCGTGTCACCGCCGTACTCCTCCGGCACGAGGCCGTACTCGGTGAGCTGGCCACGGATCTTGTCCGGCTGTGCGGTCGGCTTATCGATCTTGTTCACCGCGACCACAACCGGGACGTCCGCGGCCTTGGCGTGGTTGATCGCCTCGACGGTCTGCGGCATCACGCCGTCGTCAGCAGCAACGACGAGGATCGCGATATCCGTGGACTTCGCACCACGAGCACGCATTGCCGTGAAGGCCTCGTGACCAGGGGTATCCAGGAAGGTGACCGGACGCTCGACGCCCTCCATGTTCACGCTGACCTGGTAAGCACCGATGTGCTGGGTAATGCCACCGGCCTCGCCGGAGCCAACGTTCTCCTTACGGATGGTGTCCAGCAGGCGGGTCTTACCGTGGTCGACGTGACCCATGACAGTGACGACCGGCGGGCGCTGGGCGAGGTCTTCGTCGTCGCCCTCGTCCTCACCGAACTGCAGGTCGAAGGACTCGAGCAGCTCGCGGTCCTCGTCCTCTGGGGAAACGACCTCGACCTTGTAGTCCATCTCGTCGCCCAGCAGCTGCAGGGTCTCGTCGGAGACGGACTGGGTGGCGGTCACCATCTCACCGAGGTTGAACAGCGCCTGCACCAGTGCTGCTGCGTCAGCGTTGATCTTGTCCGCGAAGTCGGCCAGGGAGGCGCCGCGAGCGAGGCGAATCTTCTCACCGTTGCCGCTCGGCAGCTTAACGCCACCCACGACCTTCGGTGCCTGCATTGCCTCGTACTCATTGCGCTTCTGGCGCTTCGACTTGCGGCCACGGCGCGGTGGACCGCCCGGACGGCCGAATGCACCTGCGGTGCCGCCACGACGTCCGCCGCGACCGCCACGTGGTCCCGGACCACCTGGGCGGCCTGGACCGCCTGGGCGACCGCCACGGCCACGACCGCCGCCGAAACCGGCTCCGGACTTGGCGGGCATCTGACCCGGGCTCGGGGTGGCTGGCATCATCGCCGGGGATGGGCGACGGCCGCCGCCCTGGCGTGCTGCCCCCGGCTTCGCGGTGCCCTGGCCACGGCCCTGACCCTGGCCCGGGCGTGGTGCCTGGCCACGGCCGGCGCCGCCACGGGTGCCACCTGGGCGAGGCATGTCGCCAGGGGTGGCTCCGCCACGCGGGCGCGGTGGGCGCTCGGTGGTGGAGGAGAACGGGTTATTAGCAACCCGCTGCGGGCGCGCGCCCGGCTTCGGACCCGGCTTCGGGCCCGGCTTGCCTGCGGCGCGAGCTGGCTTCTGTCCCGGCTTCGCGGCCGGCTTCGGTGCAGCCTGGCCCGGCTTTGGCGCAGCCTCAGCCGGGGTCGGGGTCGCCTTCGCTGCCGGTGCAGCCTTCGCTGCAGCAGCAGGGCTTGGCTTCGCGCTTGGCTTGGCTGCCGCGGCACCCGGCTTCGGTGCAGACTTCGGCTTAGCCGCAGGCTTGGCGCCCGGCTTCGGACCACGCTGGGTGCTGTCCGGAACACTGCCAGCCTGTGCCAGCGGGGACGGCGGCGTCGTCGGCTTGGACTCCTGCGCGACGCCGTAGAACTGCTTCATCTTCTTGACGACAGGGGGCTCCACGGTGGAGGAGGCTGTCTTAACGAATTCTCCCTGTTCCTTCAGGGTTGCAAGGAGTTCCTTGCTGGTCACACCGAGCTTCTTCGCAAGCTCGTGTACACGTAGCTTTCCGGCCACTACTCTCCTTCGATATCTCGGAGCCGGTGGCCTTATGCGGAAAGGCTACGTCCGGCTCCCTTTAACGTTTCTGGTTCATCGCTGATGCCGCTTCATCGTGCGCTCATCAGTTCAGAGTGCTTTCAAACATGTCGGGCTCCGTCAACTGATAAATCGTTAACTGTCCATGGAACGTTCAACGCGGCGGGTCAATGCTCTTGAGATCCCTCGCGTCCCAGCACCGCCCATAACTCGTCGAAGTCCGGCGTCACTGAGCCCAATCGCAGGGCCCGGTGGAATCGCCGTTGTTCGATGGCCTTCTCGAGGGCCTCTGCGGTGGGGCTAAGCCACGCGCCGCGGCCCGGGAGCCGGCCGTGAAGATCTGGCACGATGCGGGTTGTCCCGTCGTCGCTGTGCTGGGCTACACACCGGAGGAGCTCGGCGGTGGGCTTCACCTTTCGCGTGGCGATGCACGTGCGCAGCGCGACGTGCGCCGTGGTCTTCCGCGCGAGCGCCGGGTCCGCAGCCGATTCGGCGTGCGAGCCTTCGCGTTTCGCTCGGTCCTCCACAAGCTCACTTTCTCTCGAGCACAACAAATGCGTGGTCCAGCACGTTGACCAGCCCCCAGTCTACGTGAAAAGCCTGTTAGGGGTTAACCCACCCCCATTTCAGCGTTGTGACAGCTCCCCGCGCTGATCCCCGTTATCCCACCCCTCAATGACTCGTGGCCCCGCCGGATCCGGCGGGGCCACCCTAGCGAACCTCCCCCACGTTGAACTTCAGCGGCGCTAGTTCGCCTGCTCGCCCTCGCCAGCCGAGTGCTCCTCTGGCGCGGCGTCGGACTTAATGTCGATCTTCCACCCGGTGAGACGCGCGGCGAGGCGAACATTCTGCCCCTCCCTACCAATCGCCAGCGAGAGCTGGTAGTCCGGAACGACCACGCGAGCGATCTGCTGCTCTGCGTCGATCACAGTCGAGGAGACGAACTTCGAGGGCGAGAGCGCATTGCCCACGTACTGCGCCGGGTCATCGGAGTAGTCGATGATGTCGATCTTCTCGCCGCCGAGCTCACCCATGATGGCCGACACGCGCTGGCCACGCGGGCCGATGCACGCCCCCTTGGCATTGAGCCCCTTGATCGTGGCGCGGACTGCGATCTTCGTGCGGTGCCCCGCCTCGCGGGCGATGGACATGATCTCCACGGAGCCGTCGGCGACCTCCGGAACCTCGAGCTCGAACAGCCCGCGAACCAGCTCGGGGTGGGTGCGCGACAGGCTGATCTGCACGTTGCGGTCGGCGTGCTTGATGACGTCCGTGACGAAGGCCTTCGCGCGGGTGCCGTGCTTGAGCACCTCGCCGGGGATGTGCTCGGCGGGCAGGATCTGGCCGTCGATGCCGTCCGCCTCGGTACCGATGTGGACCACGGTGATGCCGCGCTCGTTTGCGCGTGCGTCGCGGGTGACGACACCGGAGACGATGGTGTGGCGGATCGGCGAGTACTCGTCGTAGCGTTGCTGGACGCGGGCTCCCCCGATCCGGCGGCGGATCGCCTCGCGCATCGCCAGCGCGGTGGTGCGGTCGAAGTTCTCCGGGGTCTCGTCCAACCGACCGGTGACGTTGCCCTCCTCGTCGCGCTCCACCTGGTAGATCGCCACTGCACCAGAGGTGGGGTCGATCTGGACGTCCACCTCGCCGTCGAAGGCGCTCTGGTTGCGGTAGGCCTCCTTCAGTCCGTTGGCGATGGCGTGGATCAGCTCGTCGACCGGCACGCCCTCCTGCCGCTCGATGGCGCGCAGCGTAGCAAGATCAATATTCACTTGTACTCCTCATCGACTTCTTGTCGCTTAGGCTTCGTCACTCTTCGCGAGCTCATGGTACTCGGCCATGGTCAATCCGAGTAATTCCTGCTCGGCTGCTGGCGCGGGTGAGAATTCAACCTCGATGGTGGACCCGGCTAGCTCAGCACGCGGGTAAATCTGCACCGGTGCCTGCGGGGTCTTCTTCCCCGCCTTCTTGCCCTGGGACTTCTTCCCGGCCTTCTTCTTGGCTGCGGGCAGGATCGCGACCTCGTCATTCTCGACGGCCGCGATGCGCCCCTTGCCCCCTCCCGGCAGGTTGGCGAGGCGGCCAATGTTGCGCTGGAAGTGGCGAGCCTCTCGCAGCGGGAAGTCCAGCCCAGGGGTCGTCACCTCGAGGGTGTAGCTCGGCCCGAGGTCAATCTGCTGTGCTTCCTCGGCCGCATCGAAAGCAGCACCAATCAACTGGGAGGCTTCCTCGAGCAGGTCGAGGTCCGGGCGTTCGTCCGCATCCACGGCGATCTTCACGCTGGACTTCGCCCCAGCCCGGGTAAAGGTGAGTTTTTCCACATCCAGTCCGCACTTCTTCGCCTCGTCGGCTGCCAATGCGCGGAGCTTTTCATCAAGAGCGGTTGCCATGCCTTGCACCCTCCCCGCCGGTGCGGTGCCCAGCGGAATGTGTGGCACCATAGTGGCTGTGAATCCGGACTCTCCTCAGAATCAAAGCCTCCACCTCCCCGAGCGCTCTAGCGCCGCTCCAGCCCTCACTCGGCGTGGCGTGCTCAAAGCGGGGGTCGCGGGGCTGGGGGCGGTGCTCGCGACGGGCCTGCTCTCGGCCTGTAGCATCGACGAGGCCTCCGAGGCGCTTAACCGTGTGCGCGGTGGCTTCGAGCCCAATGAGCAGCTGCGCTCAATCGGAGCGGTGATGCGCTCGGCTCTGGATCGGGCCGACACTGAGGAAACGGAGTTCATCCGCCGCCAGATCGGAGTTCTCGAGAAAGAATTCCTGCGCCAGTGCGGTACCGACGATGAAGGCCAGCGGGACCCGCAGTGCAGTTTCGAGGACGCAGACGGTGGCGGCAGCGGTGATTCCCCCACGTCCGGCACCGCGTCGTCCACCGCTGCGAAGGCCCGGACCGCCGACGACGATAAAGGCACCGATTCCGCAGCTAAGCGCAGGCAGCTCTTCGCTGGTATCCAACGCGAGCTGCTGGGCGCCATCGAAAGCCCGGAGTTGCCAGACGCGGCTGCTCACGAGAAGGACTCTCAAGGCCGCACCGTGACCCGGCAAGAGTTCCAGACTCAGCTGCTGGTGGGCCTCTACGGCGCAACCGCGCCCGTCGCCGGTGCGCCACAGCGCGAGGATATCGCCGAGCTGCTCGAGGATCCTGAGGTCGTGGGCCGCGGGAACACGAAGGCGCTCGGTGAGGATCTGAAGGACGCCCTGGACTCCGTCTACGGGGCGATCCAGGCCGCCGGGGTCGCGCTGGCGGCCGACGACGGCTCCGCACGCAAGCAACTGGCAGCCGCCGGAGATGGTGCCCGACTGGCCCGCGACGTCGTCACCGCGATGATCACACCCGCCGCAGACGACAGCGCCGAGAAGCCCGAGGACGCAGAAGGCGCCTACGAGCCCCCTGCTGGCTTCGGCGTATCGAAGGCCACCAAGGCCCCCGCGAGTGCCAAGGAGGCCCCCGCTTTCCTGCACGCCGCACTCGCCGCCCCGCTTTCCCAGCTACGCTTGCTCGCTGGCCGCGCCGAGACCGGGCCGCTGCGGGTGGCACTGGCTCAGGCGTGCGCAGCACTGAGCCGTGCCCAGGGCCAGCTGGAGTTGGCCCAGGGGCTTGGGCCCGAAGCAGTGGTCCTGCGAGGTGGGGACTAGCAACGCCCCCTTATCTCTCTGCGTAATCCACTGAGCTCACCCCCACCGGTTGCCCCACGCCTACCCCGCTGGCGTGGGGCAGGTTCTTAGGCCCGGGCTGCCTTCGTGATGACGTCGACGGCGTCCGCGTAGTCGATCTCGGAACGCTCGTCGTTCAGACGATCTCGCAGCTCGACCTTGCCCTCGGCGAAGCCGCGCCCAACGACCACGACCTGTGGCATGCCCAGCAGCTCGGAGTCCTTGAACTTCACGCCCGGGGAGACCTTCGGGCGATCGTCGAAGAGCACCTCCAAGCCCGCATCCGACAGTGCCTCGACAAGCTCGCGTGCAGCCTCACCCGCGGCTTCGTCCTTGTTAGCGATGACCACGTGGACGTCGTAGGGGGCGATGCTGTGCGGCCAGCGCAGCCCCTTCTCGTCGTGCATCTGCTCGGCGACCACGGCCAGCAGGCGGGAGACACCGATGCCGTAGGAGCCCATCGTCGGGACGGTGCGTCGGCCGTTCTCGTCCAGGATCTGAACGTCGAAGGCCTCGGTGTACTTCCGCCCCAGCTGGAAGATGTGGCCGATCTCGATGCCGCGCGACAGGGTGAGCACACCCTTGCCATCCGGGGATGGGTCGCCCTCCCGAACCTCGGCGGCCTCAACATAACCATCCGGGGTGAAATCGCGGCCTGCGACGAGGTTGGAGTAGTGACGATCCTTCTCATCCGCGCCGGTGATCCAGGCGGTGCCCTTGACCACACGGGGATCGGCGAGCACGCGCAGGTCGTTATCCGCGAACGTGCGGGGGCCAACGAAGCCCTTGACGAGGAAGGGGTACTTCTTGAAATCCTCATCATCGGCCAGTTCGACGACCGCCGGCTCCAGGGAGGCTTCGAGACGCTTCATGTCGACCTCGCGGTCGCCCGGCACGAGCACTCCGGTGAGCTCAGGGGCGTACGGGTTACCGTCCTCATCCTCGCCTGGGCGGGTGACCTTGCACACGATGCACTTGAGGGTGTCCTTCGCCGTCACCGGAGCCCCGTCGACAGTCAGGCCCGCCTCGTTGGCCCACTCCACGAGAGTCTCGATGGTGTCGGCTCCAGGGCTCTCGTGGCTTACTGCCTCCGGCTTATCCTCGACCGACTCCTCAGCCGGCGGAATGGAGACGACAGCTTCCACGTTGGCGGCGTAGTCGGATTCCGTGGAGCGAACGAAGGTATCCTCGCCGTCCGCGGCGACCGCCAGGAACTCCTCGGAGGCCGAACCACCCATCGCTCCAGAGGTCGCGTAGCAAATGACGTACTCGATGCCGAGGGCGTCGAAGATCCGCTGGTAGGCCTTGCGGTGCAAGCGGTAGGACTCATCCAGGCCTTCGTCGGTCATGTTGAAGGAGTAGGAGTCCTTCATGACGAACTCACGGCCGCGCAGGATGCCAGCGCGCGGGCGGGCCTCATCGCGATACTTGGTCTGGATTTGGTAGAGAACCTTCGGGAAATCCTTATAGGAGTTCAGCTCCCCCTTGACGAGCCAGGTGAACAGCTCCTCGTGGGTGGGACCGAGTAAGTAGTCCGCCTCCTTGCGGTCCTTGAGGCGGAAGAGCTCGGGACCGTATTCGTCCCAGCGCCCGGTGACCTCGTAGGGCTCCTTCGGCAGCAGCGCGGGGAACATCAGCTCCTGACCGCCGATGGCGTCCATTTCGCGCCGAACAACGTTTTCGACCTTGCGCAGGACGCGCAGACCAATGGGGAGCCAGGAGTACACACCCGGTGCAACGCGGCGGATATAGCCAGCTCGGACAAGCAGCTTGTGACTGGCGAGTTCTGCATCAGCTGGGTCGTCACGCAGCGTGTGCAGGAAGAGGGAGGACATGCGGGTAATCATGATGCTTAGCCTACAGCCCCGACCCTGCGTGGCACGCCACCGGCTAGCATGTTTTCATGCTCATCATCCTGCCTCCTTCGGAAAGCAAAACAGTGGGCGGCCAGCCCGGCCCGGTCGCCGTGGATCAGCTGACCTTTCCCGGGCTAGCGCCAACCAGAAAACACCTGCTCAGCACCCTTGAGGAGATGGGCTGCAGTTTCCTTGCAGCCCAAGAAGCACTGTCGAAGAACTCGGGTTCTGCAGAAGCCGCAGAAGAGCGGATTCGCTCCTTAGACAAGATGATCGGGATCCGTGCTACCCAGCACGCTGAGCACGAGTCCAACGCCGCCGTCGCTTCCTCCGAGCTGCTTCCTGCGGTGGAGCGATACACCGGGGTGGCCTACGATGCCCTCGACCCAACGGGGCAACGCACCGGCCTGTCCCTCCCCGCGGACGCGCGTGCAAGGCTGGCGATCGGCTCGGCACTCTTCGGGGTGATCGCCGCCGACGACCTTATCCCCCGCTATCGACTCTCCGCCGGCTCCAAGGTGCTCGTGGACGGTCAGCCCCGCACCCTGCGTTCCCAGTGGACGAAGCCGGCCGAGGGCAACCGCATCGGCGAGGAGCTCGCCCGGTGGCGGGAGGATCGCGCCGCCGACACGGATGGCGCTGGCGGCGGGATCATTGACCTGCGCTCCGGTGGTTACCGG
Organism: Corynebacterium sp. HMSC27B11; assembly: GCF_001815985.1. Classification (GTDB taxonomy): domain Bacteria; phylum Actinomycetota; class Actinomycetes; order Mycobacteriales; family Mycobacteriaceae; genus Corynebacterium. The sequence goes on from NZ_KV823549.1 coordinate 85,645, forward strand.
GACCTCGGAAAAGTTCCGGGCGCGGTGAGCTTGCGCGTGGAATCCGAGTACCCGGACGGCAGCCGCAAGGTCGTCAGCCACTTCAACAAGCACTACAAGGGGCTAGTTGCCCGGGAGCTGGCGTTGGCCGGTGGACACCTGCCCGCTGACCCGCAGTCAACCGGCGAGCTGGCGGAGGCTTTCGCCCACCGCATCGGTGACGTGGAGGCGTTCGTCGAGGCGAATTTTCGCACGGAGGTGCGTGACCCCAGCGAGGTCACGCTCATCGTTCCGGCCGAATAGGCTTAAAAGCCCCTCCCCTCTTATCTCTGTTAGAACGCCGCCGCCAAGCCCTTAATCCGGCGCTCGCTGACCCGGCCGACCACGATGATCGCCGGTGGCTTGATTCCTGCCGCGTCGATCGTTTCCCCAAGGGACCCGAGAGTGGTTTCCGTGACCCGCTCGCCGTCGATGGAGGCCGACTCGATGATCGTCACCGCCTGCTCGGCGCCCCGGCCGTTGGCGATAAGTTCCGCAGCGATAGCCCCGGCGTTTTTCACGGCCATGATCAGCACCAACGTGCCGGTCAGCCCAGCCAGCGCCTCCCAGTTCACGAGCGACTTCTCGTGACCCGGGGGCACGTGCCCGGAGACGATCGTGATGTCGTGAACCCAGCCGCGGTGGGTCAGAGATACGCCGGCCAGCGCTGGCGCGGAGGTCGCGCTCGTCACCCCGGGGATGACGGATACCGGCACCCCGGCGGCCGCACATGCTTCGGCTTCTTCTAGTCCCCGGCCGAAGATGAAGGGATCCCCTCCCTTCAAGCGCACCACCTTCTTGCCCTGTTGAGCAGCCTCGATGAGCATCTCGTTGGTTTTCTCCTGGGCTACCTGCTTGCCATAGGGGATCTTGGACACGTCCACGAGTTCCACCCCGCGCTCGGCTGCTTCCTCGGCGAGACTGAAGGGACCCAGGTGGTCGGCGAAGATGATGTCGGCTCCCTCGATGGCTCGCTTCCCTGCGACGGTGATCAACCCCTCGCCACCGGGGCCACCGCCCACCAGCGTCACGGTCCCCGCGCCAGGGCATTCCCCGCCCCTGTCCCCCGCATTCTGCGCTTCCTCGGTTCCGCCCCCAAGGTTATTGACCGGCACGCCGTGCTGCTCAGCTGCTGCGATCAGTTCCGTGGCACCCGGGGTCTGGCCCGGGAGCACGACGAGGGCGGTGGCAGCCCAGTCAATCTCCGACGCCGCCCCGGCAGGGCTGGTGGTGACGATGGCGCCTGCGTCACGGCAGCGCTGGGCGACGAGCTCGGCGTCGGGGCTGCCGGCCGGGACAAGGACGTGGACGTTGCGCAGGAAAATACTCATAAGCACAGCATAGTAGACCGAGCGGTCTAGATTCTCAAACCCCCACCAACAGCGAAAAACCGCCCGCCCCGAGGGCAATCCTCTCGGGCGGGCGGCCTGCGGGCAGCGGAAGCTACTTAGCCAGCTTCAGCGCCTTCTGGGAGCGGTCCCACTGCTCCTGGAACAGGGCCTCGTTCTTGACCAGACGCTGGCCATAGGACGGGATGATCTCGCGCAGCTTCGGAGCCCACTCAGCCATGCGACCGCCGAAGCAACGCTCCAGCACCTCGAGCATGGCAGCCGGGGCGATGGACGCGCCTGGGGAAGCGCCCATCAGGCCGGCGATGCTGCCGTCGTTGGAGTTGATCAGGGTCGTACCGAACTCCAGGGAGCCGAACTTCGGGGCGCCGATCGGCTTGATGACCTGGACGCGCTGGCCGGCGATGACCAGCTCCCAGTCCTCGTCCTTAGCCTCCGGCATGTACTCGCGCAGGGACTCCATCTTCGCGGTCTGGTCCTTCAGCAGCTCCTCCACCAGGTACTTGGTCAGTCCGAACTCCTGCAGACCAACACCGATCATGGACGGCAGGTTGCCCGGACGCAGGGACTTGAACAGGTCCAGGAAGGAACCGGACTTCAGGAACTTCGGGGTCCAGCCGGCGTATGGGCCGAAGAGCAGGCCCTTCTTACCATCGATTACGCGGGTGTCGAGGTGCGGCACGGACATCGGCGGGGCGCCGACGGAGGCCTTACCGTAGACCTTCGCGGCGTGCTTCTCGATGAGCTCCTCGTTGGTGCAGCGCAGCCACTGGCCGGAGACCGGGAAGCCACCGTAGCCCTTGATCTCCGGGATGCCGGCCTTCTGCAGCATCGGCAGTGCCATGCCGCCGGCGCCGATGAAGACGAAGTTGGCGGTGACGACGGAGGTGTCGCCGGTGTGGCGGTTCTTGACGGAGACCTTCCACTTCGCGCCGTCGCGCTTGAGGTTGACGACCTCGCTGCCGTAACGCACCTCGACGCCCTCAGCGGTCAGGGCGTCGACGTACTGGCGGGTCAGCGCACCGTAGTTGATGTCGGTGCCCTCCTCGAACCAGGAAATCGCGGTCGGGGTGTTGAAGTCGCGGCCCTCCGCCATCAGCGGCAGGAACTCACGGAACTTCGTCTCCGAGTCCGAGAACTTCATGTTCGGGAACAGCGGGTTATCCTTCAGGGCCTCGTAGCGGGCCTTCAGGTAGTCCACCTGATCCATGCCCTGAGCGAAGGAGACGTGAGGAACCCGGTTGATCCACTCAGACGGCTCGCCCAGGATGTCGTTCTCCACGAGGTGGGACCAGAACTGGCGGGAGACCTGGAACTTCTCGTTGACACCGACAGCCTTGGAGACGTCGATCTTGCCGTTGACCTCCGGCGTGTAGTTCAGCTCGCACAGCGCGGAGTGGCCGGTGCCTGCGTTGTTCCACGGGTCAGAAGACTCGGCGGCCGGGGTGTCCAGGCGCTCGAGAATCAGCTGGCTCCATTCCGGCTGCAGCTGCTTCAGCATCACAGACAGGGTGGTGGAGATGACGCCGGCGCCAACCAGCAGGACGTCGACGGTATCGTTTTGAGAACTATTCGTTGCCACGGTTTCCTCAATCCTTCACGGAAGAAAGCTTTGTCACGCTTCTTCAACCATACGCCTGTGCCTTTTCGATCCATATTCAGGCCTGCCCTTATACCCCTGAAAAAGTTGAATATGATCGATCCCGATGAATGATTCCAGAGCTATGAATAACGCCCCGGCCCACGGTGGCAACACGTCTTCCCGGCAGCTGGCCGATGTCCTCACCGATCCGCGAGGCGCCAGCGTCGCAGAACTGACCTTCGGACCGGACCTTCTGGGCCCGGATTTCGGCGTGCATTACGTCGAGATGGGCGACGATCCTGACGGCGAGCCCCCGGTGCGTTTCGCCCTCGTCCGCTACTTCCCCGCCGAGGCTAGCGGGTCGACAGCCGCCTCTGCGGTCTCCGACCCGACCCGTAATTTCTACGGGCGTCCCGCCCTACTTTTCGTCCACGGAATGACGGATTACTTCTTCCAGGACCACGTGGCCCGCTTCTTCCACGAGGCCGGCTACGCGGTCTACGCCATCGACATGCGCAAGTGCGGCAGGGCGTGGCGGGAAGGCCAGACCTGGCACCACGTAACCAGCCAGGCCATCTATGACGAGGACCTCTCCATCGCGCTGGGGCTCATCGGTACTGCCCACCCGACCGTCGTTGCGGTGGGTCACTCCACCGGCGGGCTGGACGTCACCACCTGGGCCGGCCGGCTCAACGCTGCTACTCAGCGCGATCCTTCCAGCGCGGAGGCCGGGCTGCACGGCATGCTCGGCGCCGTCGTCGGCAACTCCCCCTGGTATGGCATCCAGTTCGACGGCCTCGTGGGCTTCGTGATCAAGCGGGTCTTCCCGCAGCTCGCCAAGGTCGCCCCGCACATTCCCCTGCCGGAGGGCATCAACCCTTCCTATGGGCACTCACTTCACGCCGATTACGCGGGTGAATGGGACTACGACCTTGAGCTCAAGCCCATTGAGCCCCGCAAGAAGTACGTCAGCTGGATGGCCGGTGTGGTCCGCCAGATCGCCGACCTCCAGGCGGGCCATTGTGACACCGGCCTGCCGACCCTGGTGCTCACCAGCGACGGCCACTACTTCGGGCGCGGGCTCACGGACGCGACCTACGTCAATGACCCGATCCTCAAGCCGGAGCAGATGTGGCAGACCGCACCGAAGGTCTCCCCTCATGCACACATCGAGGTCATCGCGGACGCCACCCACGATGTCTTCCTTTCCCGCCCCGCGGTGCGCCGTCGCGCCCTGAATGCGACTGCAGACTGGCTGGCAGCCCAGGGCATCGCCGGCAACTAGCTGGCCACAAACCGGCCTCGTGGCCGCCGCCTGTTTTTCGCGCCTAGGCTGGCAGGCATGAAGAACATGAATGCCGAGCAGAACACCGCACCGGGAGAGATCCAGGACTTCGACATCATCATCGTTGGCACCGGATCGGGGAACACGATCCCGGCTCCGATCAACGATGAGAAGACCATCGCCATCGTCGAAAAGGGTGTCTTCGGTGGCACCTGCATCAACGTCGGCTGCATCCCGACGAAGATGTTCGTCCACACCGCGGATGTGGCTCGCTCCTTCCGCGTCGCCGACAAGCTCAGTCTGACTGGCTCGCTGGAGCACGTGGACTGGAAGGGCATCCAGCAACGCGTCTTCGGTGACCGCATCGATCCCATCGCCGAGGGCGGTGCGGCCTACCGCGCCGGGGACGAGACCCCGAATATCACCCTCTTCCACGGGGAAGCGGCGTCCTTCGTCGCTCCCCGGACGCTGCAGATCGGCGACGGCTCCGACGCGCCCGTCATCCGGGGCAAGGACGTGGTGCTGGCCACCGGCACCCGCCCGTGGATCCACCCCGTCCTTACCGACTCCGGCGTGCGCTACCGCACCAACGAGGACATCATGCGCCTGGATACCCAGCCCGAGTCGCTGATCATCCTGGGCGGTGGCATCGTCGCGGTCGAGTTCGCCGCGATTTTCGACGCCCTGGGCACCAAGGTCACGGTCGTCAACCGCAGCGAGCGTCTCCTGCGCAAGCTGGACGCCGAGATCTCCGAGGCTTTCACTAAGCAGGCCCGCGAGCAGTGGGATACCCACCTCGGGGTGGAACCGCGCTCGGCGCGCGAGACCGACAACGGGCAGGTGGAGCTCACCCTCGACGACGGCACGGTGCTTCTCGCCGACGAGATCCTCGCCGCCCAGGGGCGCATCAGCAACGCGGACACGCTGGCACTCGAGGCCGCTGGCGTCGAAAAGAAGGAGAATGGGAAGATCAAGGTCGACGAATTCGGCCGCACCACGGCCGAGGGGGTATGGGCGCTGGGCGATGCCTCCAACGACTTCGATCTCAAGCACGTCGCGAACCAGGAGGCGAAGGTCATCCAACACAACCTCGCCCACCCCGAGGACCTGCGCGCCAACGACTACCACGCCGTCCCCAGTGGCGTGTTCACCCACCCGCAGATCGCGGTGGTGGGGATGACCGAGGAGGAAGCCAAGGACACGGGCCGGGAGCTGACGGTGAAGGTGCAGCGCTACTCGGATGTGGCCTACGGCTGGGCGATGGAGGACACCACCGGCTTCTGCAAGGTGATCGCCGACCGCAAGACTGGCGAAATCCTGGGCGCGCACATCATGGGGCCGGAGGCTAGCACGCTGATTCAGAGTGTCGTCACTGCGATGGCCTTCGGCATCGATGCCCGCCGCTTCGCCACCGAGCAGTACTGGCCGCACCCTGCGCTGACCGAGCTGGTGGAAAATGCCCTGCTCGGCCTGGAATTCGACTAGCCCCCTAACCCCGGCTCTCGCCCCTGCCTCGCGCTGCTGTCACGCCGAGCTAGTCCGGGAACCTGGGGCTGGAGGCCCCGGGGGCTGGTGTGTGAGTTACCCCTCGCTCGGCAGGGTGAGGACCTCGTAGCCCTCCTCGGTGACGACGAGGGTGTGCTCGAACTGGGCGGTCCACTGCCGGTCGCTGGTCTGGACGGTCCAGTCGTCATCCCAGATCTCGTAGTCCAGCCCACCCAGGTTGATCATCGGCTCGATGGTCAGGGTCATGCCCGGCTCCAGCAGCGTCTGGTTGCTCGGGTTGTCGTAGTGCAGGACGATCAGGCCATTGTGGAAGGTGGGGCCCACGCCGTGGCCGGTGAAATCGCGGACCACGTTGTAGCCGAAGCGCTTAGCGTAGGACTCGATCACGCGGCCAATGACGTTGATCTCACGGCCGGGCTTGACGGCCTTGATACCGCGCCACATGGCGGCCTCGGTGCGCTCGACGAGGAGGCGGTGCTCTTCGCTGACGTCCCCGGCGAGGAAGGTCGCGTTCGTGTCCCCGTGCACGCCGTTCTTGTAGGCGGTGACGTCGATGTTGACGATGTCCCCGTCCTCGATCACCGTCGTATCGGGGATGCCGTGGCAGATGATCTCGTTGAGGCTCACGCAGGTGGACTTCGGGAAGTCCCGGTATCCCAGGGTGGAGGGGTAGGCGCCGTGGTCGCACATGTACTCGTGTGCCACGCGGTCGACCTCGTCGGTGGTCACGCCCGGGCGGACGGCCTTGCCGGCCTCCTGGAGCGCGTCAGCGGCGATGCGGGAGGCTTCGCGCATCTTCTCGATGGTCTCTGGATCCTGGATCCAGGCCTCGCCGATGTTTTCCTGGACCTCGGCCTTCCACGCGTATTCCGGCCGCTCGATGTGGGCGGGCACGGTGCGGATCGGGGTTGGCTTACCTGGGGAAAGTGGTGCTCTGGTCATAGTGCCCGATGGTACTCCCCGGGCAGCGGCACAGTTCCTTAGCCCTCAACGGCCGGGGTCAGCTGGTCCTCGCGCGGGGCGGCCGGGGCGTCCAGGTGCTTGAAGAACTCCCCGGTCACCGCGGTGGCGTGCTCACTGCCGCCGCCGCGGACGATGAGGGTCGCGAAGGCGAGGTCGCCGCGGTAGCCGGTGAACCAGGCGTGCGAGCCGTCGTTGATCTCCGCCTCACCGGTCTTGCCGCGGACGTCGCCGTAACGGTCGAGCCCGGCCGCGGTGCCGTTGGTCACCACGTCCTGCATCATGGCCTGCAGTTCGGCGATCCTCTTCTTGTCGAGCGCCGGGGGTGCTGCCGGGGATTTCTTGCCCTTATCGGCGCCCTTCGGCTGGGTGCCCGGCTTCGGCTTGTGAGAGGTAATGAGGTACGGGGTCGGCATCTTCCCCGCCGCCGCGGTGGCCGAGACCAGCGCCATGCCGAAGGGGCTGACCAGGTCGTGGCCCTGGCCGTAGCCGGCCTCGGTGCGGTCCAGCATGACCTCGCCGGTGGGTACCGAGCCGGTGAAGGTATCCAGGCCCGGAATCTTGAAGTCCACGCCCAGGCCGAACTGCGCGCTCGTGGCCTTCAACTCGCCGGGCTTGAGCTTGGTGGAGATGTCCGCAAACGTCGTGTTGCAGGAGCGGGCGAAGGCCTGGCGAAGCGGCCCGTCGCCGAACCCCGAGCCGTTGTAGTTCGTGACGATGCGCCCGCCGATGTCCTGGGTGCCGGGGCAGCCCACGATCGAATCAGGCGTGAGGTTCTGCTTCTCCAGGCCGGCGTAGGCGGTAATGATCTTGAATGTCGAGCCCGGCGGGTACTGGCCCTGCAGCGCGAGGTCGCCGTGCTCATCGGCCTTCGCTGTCTGTGCTACCGCGAGCACCTCGCCCGTCGACGGCCGCATGACGACCATCATCGTCTGGCTATCCGCTCGGGTGTCTACGGCTCGCTGGGCGGCGTCCTGCACCTTCTTGGAGAGGCTGACCTGCACCGACGGGGCTTCCTTCGCCTCGTGCTTCTCGAGCTCCGTGACCTCGTTGCCCTCGGCGGTGGAGACGATGACTTTCCACCCGTCGGTGCCCTGCAACTCCTCGCCGACGACCGCATTCACGCGGCTTAAGATGTCCGGCGCGAAGTTTGGGTCCGGGCGAACCAGTGCGGATTCATCGTTGAGACGGACCCCAGGCACGTCCCGCAGCGCACCACGCAGCCGTTGCCCCAGCTTGTCCTCCACCATGGCGACCGAGTAGTCGCCGTCGACCTTCTTGGCCTCCCCCGCGACCTTCTCCGCGTCGATAGCCGGTGCGTTCTCCCCACCCAGGGCGCTAACCTCGGCTGCGATGCGCTCGGCGGCTGCCCGGACATCGCCGGCCTTGTCTGCGTTGAGGAAAATGCGCCACTTCTTCCCCGGCTTCATCAACACGGCACCGTCGGAGCCGACCACGCTCGCGGTCTCGGCAGCCACAGTGCGCAGCTCCAGGTGCTGATTAGCCCCCAGGCGCGGGTGCAGAACCGTGGGCTGCCAGCGGACCACCCAGTCCCCCTTGGACTTGGTGAGCGTCATCTGGGACTCGTAGGCGAAACGGCGCTCACCCGGCAGCTGCCAATCCATGCGGTAGCTGGCGGTCGCGACGTTGTCCTGGGTGCGCACGTCCTTGAGCTGCGCGTCGAGCCCCTCCGCCTGCAGCTTGGTCCAGGTGTTATCGATCTCCTTGGCCGCGGTATCCGACTTGTCCGTGATGGTCTCCGGCTCATTGCGTTCGGCCAGCCGTTCCAGGAACTCCACCGCGGCGTCATCCGCCACATCCGGGCGCGGGGTGCACCCAGTGGCGGCCACGGTGACCCCCAGGGCGCACAGGAAGGCGAGGAAAATCCGACTCATAACCGTGTACGTTAGCACCGCATTTGCGCTGTTCATCGGCATGACACAGCCGAATTTTCACCCTACTTAAGCGTGGAATGGTGCCCACGGGGCCGCTAGGCGATGATCCTCGCTGGGCCTTGCTAGGCGATGATCCCCCGCTGGCGGGCCACAGCCACCGCCGAGGTGCGGTTATTGGCACCCAGCTTGCGGAAAACGTGCGAGAGGTGGCTCTTCACGGTGGCCTCGGTGAGGACGAGCTGACGGGCAATGTCCCGGTTGGATTTTCCCTCGCCGACCAGGGCCAGCACCTCGAGTTCCCGTGGGGTCAGCGCTTCGGTCGGGTTCGTCATCTGGCCCATGAGTTTTCCCATGATCTCCGGGGCCATGACGGACTCGCCACGGGCGGCACGTCGGATGCCGTCCAGCACCTCGGACGGCGGGGCATCCTTGAGCAGGTAACCGACCGCACCAGCGGACACCGCACCGACGACGTCCTGGTCGGTGGAGTAGTTCGTGACCACGAGGACCTGGGGGCCGTCGGGAATCGCGCGGATCGCCTGGGTGGCGCGCACCCCACCCGCAAGCTCGGCGCCAGCCGGCCCCTCCCCGAAACGCAGATCCATGAGCACCACGTCGATCTCCTGCTCGGTTCCCTGGAATTTCCGGACCTGAACCACGGCCTCGTCCGGGTCGGCGATCGAGGCGACGACATCGATGCCCGCAGCGTCCTCGGCGGTTTCGATGAGTGCCTGCAGCCCCACGCGGACGACGGGGTGGTCATCCACGATCATGATGTTCAGCCCACCCTGGGCTCCCCGAGCTGGGGTCTGTGCTGCGTGGTTCACTGTGTCTCACCTTCCCGGCGCGGGTGCGACCCGGCGCCATCGACCCGATCGTATCCGGTCGTGGGCACCGTGATCGAGATGCCGGTTCCCTCCCCGGGGGCGGACTCGATGGTCATCTCGCCGCCGAGGGCCTGGACGCGACGGTAGACGCCTGAGAGACCGAGGCTGCCGCCGGTAGCTCCGCGGTCGTTGGCGTCGCTGGGGTCAAAGCCCGCGCCATTGTCGACGACGTCGAGGATGACGTCCCCCGGGTGGAAGGTCAGCGAGAGCTTGGCGCGGTCGGCCCTGGCGTGGCGAACCACGTTGGATACGAGTGACTGAGCGCAGCGCAGCAGCCCTTCCTCCACCTCGTCGGGCAACGGGCGGGGCGCGCCGTCCGTCTCGAAGCTCAGCTTCTCCCCGAGCGGGGTGGAGCTGGCTAGCCGTGCCAGGGCCACGGGCAGCGCTGCCCCCTCTAGTGGGGCGGGCTGCAGGGCGGCAATGATGCGGCGGGTCTCGGCGAGGTTCTCGGAGGCGGTGGTTTTAGCTAGCCGCACCTGGGTGAGCATCCGTTGGTGCACCGCCTCGATCTCCGGCTGTTCTGCGGGGTGCTGGGCGGCGGGCCGCTTTCCACCGCTATCGGGCGTTCCCCCGGCCACGCTTATCCCTGTCTCGCCTACCCCAGCCGGGCTGGCTCCCTCCAGCTGGGACTCCACGGCGGTGAGCAGCATGTGGATACTGGATAGCCCCTGGGCCACGGTGTCGTGGATGTCGCCGGCCAGCCGCATCCGCTCATCGGCCTCACCCGCCTTGCGGGAGCTGGCCAGGGCCTCTTCGCGGGCCGCGACCAGGGCATCGAGGGCGCGTGCCTTGGCGGTGGCCTCCCGGTGCAGCAGCTGGAAACCGACCCCCAGGGTCCAGGCGACCGCGGCCCCAATGGTCGGTCCGGTCACCGCGCCGATGTTCCAGCCGATGTGGCCCACCAGCATCGTCACGACCCCGAGCGTGAGCGCGGCGACCACCGCCGCGGAGATCCTCGGGCTAAACACGTACACGGCGAGGAAGAACATCGGGAAGATGACGAATGCGCCCTCCAGCTGCCCGACGGACATCACCGCCCACGCCCCCACCAGCAGGGCGAACCAGGTGGGCGCGCCCACCCAGCGGGTGACGAGTCGTTGGCTGCAGTAGATCACCCAGAACACCCCCAGCCCGACCCAGGTCATCGGGTGGGTGGCCCGCCAGGCCACGAGAATGAGCAGGCCGATCATCAACACCTGCAGGCCCAACCACAAGCCGTGGGAGAGCTTGTCGAGGGTCGCAGGCTGCGAGCTGACTGGGTGGGTGCGCGGGTCTTCCTTCACGCCTCCACCCTAACCCCCATGGCCTGGGGCTTTGGTGTCACTCATCCTTTCGTATGAGTCAAAATCCACCCCCACAGCCGATGTATTCCTTCTGGTCGGCGGCGAGCATAGAAGTATGTTCCAAGGTCTGAAAGAGCTCCGTTCCGCCCCCAGCCGCACTGCGCTGATCACCCTGACGGTCGCCATGATCACCGTGATGGTTACCTTTCTGGCTTCCCTGGCCGCGGGTCTGAAATATCAGTCGGTCTCCGCGCTTCAGGAGCGCCTGGGGGAAAACCAGGTGCTGGTCCTCGAGGATTCCGGCACCGCGTCGCTGTCCTCCTCCCGCCTCAGCGAGTCCCAGATCGACACGCTGCGCGAGGACTACGGCGCTTCCCTGCTCGTCGTCGCGCGTCAGCGCGTGGACTCCACCCCTGTCTCGGTATTCAGCTCCCCTGATGTCCCGCACGGTGTGGCACAGGTGCCATCCGAGTTTGAGGACGACGCCCTCGCCAAAGCCTTCGGCACGCCCGGCACCATCACGCTGGGTGGCAGCGATTTCCAGGTCGAGCGTCCCGACCGGGACCTCTACTTCGACCACCAGCCGGTGATTTTCGTCTCCGACGCCGACGTCGGCAGCTTGCCCGCCAACTCCCTGGGGGCCGTCGTGGACGCCGACGCGATCGAGGCCGAGGGCGGGGCACCCGAGGGCACGGTGGCGCTGAGCGGCGATGACCGGTGGAATGCCTCGGCCTCCTATACCGGTGAGCAGCTCTCGTTGAACCTCATGATCAACCTGCTGTACGTGATTTCCGCCCTCGTGCTCGGTGCCTTCTTCATGGTGTGGACGATCCAGCGCTTGCGTGGCGTGGCGATCTCCTCGGCTCTGGGCGCCTCCCGCCGGGTGCTGATCGCCGACTCGCTGGGCCAGGCCGTGGTCGTCCTCGCCGTGGGAATCTTGGGTGGGCTCGCGGTCACTGGCGGTGTCGGGATGGCCCTGGCCGACACGCTGCCGATCGATCTCACTGCTGGCACAATGCTCCAGCCGGCCGGGATTCTGCTGCTCGCGGGGCTGGCGGGTTCCGCGCTCTCGCTGCGCCCCGTGTTGAAGGTCTCCCCGCGCGAGGCCATGGCGGCAGCCTAGGCATCCCACTGGCCGAGGTAGTGCCGCCACCCCGCTGGCGCACAATCCTCGCCGCTGACTTCCCCGACGTACCACCCCGATATAGACCCCAACGACGCCTTCCAAGGAGAATACCCATGACCACCGCAACCTCGCACAACACCCATGCCCTACAGCAGAAGCGCAATGCACGCTCCGGTTCCGGGCTCACGATGGACGCCATCACCCTGGAGGTCACCGATGGCGCGGCAACCCGCCGCGTCTTAGATGAGGTCTCCCTGCACATCGCCCCGGGCGAGCTGGTGGGCATCACCGGCCCGTCTGGTTCCGGCAAGTCCACGTTGCTATCCGTAGCTGGCTGCCTGCAAGAACCGACGAGCGGCGAGGCCGTGTTGATGGCGGGCGATCCGGCCGAGGCGATAACACTCACCGGGAACTCCGCCCGCGAGGCTGCGCGCATCCGTCGCAGCCACATCGGCATCGTCTTCCAGCAGCCAAACCTACTACCTTCCCTGCGAGTCAAGGATCAACTCATGGCGATGCTGCACCTGGGCTCCCCGTGGCCTCTGCAGCGCAAGGCCAAGCAGAAAGCCTCCGAGCGCGCCGACGAGCTGCTGGAGGCCGTGGGTCTGGGTGGCCTGCAGCAACGCAAGGTCGGCGAGCTCTCCGGTGGGCAGCAGGCGCGGGTCAACCTCGCCCGCGCGCTCATGAACTCCCCACAGCTCCTATTAGTCGATGAGCCGACCGCGGCACTGGATACCACCACAGCCACCCAGGTCACCGAGCTGATTCGACAGATGGCTCGGGAGTCCAACGCGGCGACCCTGTATGTCTCCCACGACCAGGATCAGCTGGCCACCCTGGACCGGGTGGTGACCCTCGTGGACGGCAAGATCACCGAGAGCCGCTAACCCCGGATAAGACTTCGGCCCGGCCTGCACGTGCAGGCCGGGCC
>NZ_KV823550.1 GCF_001815985.1 Corynebacterium sp. HMSC27B11
ACACCGGACACACATTTTGTCGTTTAACCCGAAACCTCCCACCACAATCAAGTGGTGGGAGGTTCTTCTTGGTACCCCGTACGGGATTTGAACCCGTGTTACCGCCGTGAGAGGGCGGCGTCCTAGGCCGCTAGACGAACGGGGCGCATAGGACACACAAAACTAGCTCTCTACCGGCGTACCGATGTAACAGCAACCAGCTCTGTGATCGAGAACAAAGCCTACAGGCCACTGCCTCAACTCTCCTAATCCGCTGGTCAATGCCGGGTTTTAGGGAGTTCTCGCGTTAGCATGAAAGCAGTAGTGTCGCCGATGCGCCAAGGATGCCAATGACCCGTTCCGAGAATGACACCCCCGACTCGCTCGTAATGCCGGCCGGCGGTGGCACGGACCGACAGGCGATTTCTCCGGATCGTTACTCAGCAGAGGTCACCAGCGAGCATCGTTTTCCTGGCCCGAAGGCATGGGGCATGATCGCCAAGCGGCTGTACACGGAGTTTTTCTACCGTGGGCTTCCCGATAAGGGCGCGACGCTGAGCTTCTACTCCATCTTCACCGCGATCCCCACCCTCATGGCTTTCTACGCGATCGTGATGCTGGTACTCGACCAGAATCGCGATCAGGTGCTGGGCGTGACCGGCGAATTCATCAACCGCAACATCCCGGCAGACTTCGCGGCTCAGGCGTCGAACATCATCGAGGCGATCATCGGCACCACGCAGCGCTCCCTGATCACACTGATCTTCGCCGTCCTCTTCGCGCTCTTCTCCTCCTCGGCCTATGTTCGCGCGTTTTCCCGCAGCGCGAACGCGCTCTACGGCCGCGAGGAGGGCCGGTCGATCCTACGGACCTGGCTCGTGATGTGGGGCTTGACCATCGCTTTGGTTGCGGGGCTTGTGTTGATCGCGGCGGGTTTCTTCCTCCGCGAGGAGCTCCTCTCCCCCTTCTTCACCCACATCGCCGATCCCTTGGGACTGGCTGGCCTGCGCACCTTCATGCTCGACTATTTCCTGCCGCTGTGGACGTGGCTGCGGTGGCCGGTGATCTTCGGGCTCTCCCAGATGCTCATCGCGCTGCTCTATCACGTCGCCCCGAACGTCAGGCAAGGGCGTTTCCGCCTGTTCACTGCGGGCTCTGTGAGCGCGCTGGTTGTCCTCACGCTGATCGGGGAGGGCTTTCGGACTTACCTCAACAACTTTCTGCACATCGGCATGTACGGGGCGCTAGGCGGCATCATCGGCGGCTTCTTTTGCCTTTTCATGGCAAATAACGTGCTGCTGCTAGGCCTGCAGCTGGACGCTGAGCTCGCGCGTGCCCGGGAGCTCGCGGCGGGCTACGACTCCACCGAGCTCATCCTCGCCCCGCCCCGAGCCTCGGGTGCCGCGGATGGTGAGAAGCAGCTCGCCGAAACGTTGCAGGCCCAAGCCGTAAACTTCCAGCGCCGCGTACGGAACGCTGAGGACGACTAGCGGGCGGCTTTTACTCTTTCCATCCCACCGCCTGAGACGCGCTTCTGACCGCCCTCCTCAGCGCCCTAGGGTTATTCCTTGCATCTGAGGCTTCGTCCCTATCCGCGACCATCAGGCTTGGGGACTCCGCAGAAAAGAAAACAGCCTCACCGGAAAACCGGTGAGGCTGTTGATTTGTACCCCGTACGGGATTTGAACCCGTGTTACCGCCGTGAGAGGGCGGCGTCCTAGGCCGCTAGACGAACGGGGCATTAGGACGCGAGAGAAACTTAAAGTTAATCTTCGCTGCTGGCCTACCAGGACTCGAACCTAGAATGACGGTACCAGAAACCGTAGTGTTGCCAATTACACCATAGGCCAATCGTTAACACTGCGAGCATCTCCTTCTTGAGGAGCCCTGCGCTGTGCAACGATGACTACTATAGCCAGAAGCCATCGTCACACACAAATTGGCAGGTCGTCGCCTATTTTTAAACCTTAGTTCGCAGGCTGTTCAGCTTGGAAGGGAGTCTGCTCCAGCCCGGCGCGCAGGCGGGCCAGCGTGGAGTCCTTGCCCAGCAGCTCCATGGACTCGAACAGCGGCGGGGACACGGCCTGACCACAGATCGAGACGCGCAGCGCACCGTAGGCCACGCGCGGCTTGAGCTCCATCTGCTCGATCAGTCGGGTGGACAGGGCCTTCTCGATCGCCTCGGTGCGGAAGTCCTCCTCCGCGATGGCTTCGAGCTCCTCGATCGCCGCAGCCAGTGGCTCCTTCGCGGCCTCCTTGAGGTTCTTGCGCGCCGCCTTCGGCTCCAGCTCAAGGTCCTCGTCCTTGGTCAGCAGGAAGCGCAGCAGGCCGTCGGCGTCACTCAGCACCTTGATGCGGGTCTGCACCAGCTCAGCGGCGAAGGCAAACTTCTCCGCCGGGTAGTCCGCCGGCCAATCCTTGAATTCCTCCAGGTAGGTGCGCAGACGCTGCGTGAAGTCCGCCAGATCCAGCATGCGGATGTGGTCGGCGTTGATGGCCTCCATCTTCTTGTGATCAAACCGCGCCGGATTCGGCTTCACATCGGCGATGTCGAAGTTCTCAATCAGCTGGGACATCGTGAAGATGTCCTCGTCGGCGGACAGCGACCAGCCGAGCAGCGAGAGGTAGTTGAGCATGCCCTCCGGGATCACGCCGGCGTCGCGGTGGTTGAAGAGGTTCGACTCCGGGTCGCGCTTACTCAGCTTGCGGTTGCCCTCCCCCGTGACGAACGGCAGGTGCGCGAAGGTGGGGACCTCCTTGGCCACGCCGATGCGGATCAGCGCCTCGTAGAGCGCGATCTGGCGCGGGGTCGACGGCAGCAGGTCCTCGCCACGCAGCACGTGGGTGACCCCCATCAGCGCGTCATCCAGCGGGTTGACGAGGGTGTAGAGCGGCTGCCCATTGGAGCGGGCGACGACGAAGTCCGGCATCGTCTTGCCGTCGACGTCCATCTCGCCGCGGACCAGGTCGGTCCAGGTGTAGCGGCGGTCGTGGTCCATCTTCAGGCGCCAGACCGGCTTGCGGCCCTCCGCCTCGAACGCGGCGATCTGCTCCTCGGTGAGGTCGCGGTCGTAGTTGTCGTAACCCAGCTTCGGGTCACGACCAGCGGCCTTGTGGCGCTCCTCGACCTCCTCCGGAGTGGAGTACGCCGGGTAGACCTCGCCGGCGGCCTTCAGCTTTTCCAGGACCTCGGCGTAGATATCCATGCGCTGGGACTGGCGGTAGGGCTCGTGCGGGCCGCCGGTCTCGATCCCCTCGTCCCAGTCGAGGCCGAGCCACTTCAAGGAGTCGATGATGGCCTGGTAGGACTCCTCAGTATCGCGCTGAGCATCCGTATCCTCAATGCGGAAGATCAGCTTGCCGCCGGTGTGGCGAGCATAAGCCCAGTTAAACAGCGCGGTGCGCACCATGCCGACGTGCGGGGTGCCGGTGGGCGATGGACAAAAACGTACGCGAACTTCACTCATGGGCACTTATCCTACCCGCGCTACCCCACTGCACGATCGAGTGCCGGGGCGAGCACTCGCCCCTCGCCTTTCACACACAAAAAGCCCCGGGTGGCATAGCGACACCACCCGGGGGCGAGCACGGGTCATTGTCCCGCGCATGGCAGATGGATTACCTGAAGAAGTTCCAGGACTCCTGCGCTGCATCCGGGTTGCTCGGGTACCAGGTGTGCTCGCCACCTGCGACCTTCTTCACCATCGTCGGTACGGCGCAGCCCCGGTAGCGGTAGGTCGTGATGTTGCCGTTCGTGGCGGCACTCGGAGCCTTAGAGACGTCACACTTGTTCCGGGCAGCGAACTGGCGGTGCACCTGGTTGATGGAGAGGTAGCTAGCACCGTGACGGGAACCGCCGTTGTAGTTCACGATGTCATCGCCCGTGCCGTGGATGATCATGGTCGGCACCGAGGCATTCACACAGTTGCTCACCGCCGGGGTGTAGTAGGCGCCGGACACACCAACAACGCCCTTGACCAGGTCGGGTGCGGCACAACCGACGCCGAGGGCCAGGCCACCGCCATTGGACAGCCCGGTGGCGTAGACGCGGTTGCGGTCTGCCTTGCCTTCGCGGACCAGGGTGTTGACGATCTGGCGGACGAAGGCCACATCGGCGCTGCGGCTGGTGTTGGTGGCGTACGGGGCGCCACCCCACGCCGGGTAAGTCTCGCCCTTGAAGGTGCTGCGCACCGGCTCCGGGTACACGATGATCGCCGAGTCACCGGCTGCGGTGTTTTCCAGGCCGGCGTAGCTGCGGGCGTACTTCGCGTCGTGCTGCCAGCCGCCGAACATGAACACGACCGGCAGGTTGTTCCGCAGGCCGGACTTCGGCATCTTGACGATCGCCTTGCGGGTCTTTCCGTTGACGGTGAAGGTCCGCTCGCCCAGGTTGGCGTTATTGCTCGGAGGGGTGCCTGCCCCGCCTCCGTTACCATTTTGCAGGCCGCCGACGATGCCGTTGATGATGCCGGCGAGGTCCTCCAGGTCGCCCGCGGAAGAGCTGAGGCTTCCCATGGAGGACTGTGCCTGGGCTTCGGGGGATCCCTGCGGAACGAAAGAGAGGGAGAGGGCTGCTGCTGTGGCGAGTGCTCCGGTCAGGCCTCGGCGAATCATTCCGCGGGATTCTCCGGACTGGCGGGTCTGCTGCTCAGCGGGCTCACCGGCGCGCTGAGACAGGTGGGGAAGAAAGTTCATGCGGCAAATGTACTCTATGGCCCCTCAGGAAACCTAGCTGCGCCGAAAATTGGCCCTTGAGGTGGCCATCGAGGAGCCCGCGGGGGCGGTCGGTAGACTGGCGGGTATGGATTCAGACAAAAGGCCGGTGACCGCTCCGGACTTTTTGCTGTCACGACCACATCACAGCATTCGGACTCAAGGGCGTAAGGCCACGTTCCCGGACCCTTTCGAGGCCAGCACGGCCCTGCGCGAGGGCACCGCTGAGCTGCTGGTCGGCGCGATTCCTTTCAACACTGGCTTCCGCGCCGCGCTCATGGAGCCGGAGAAGGTCGTCACCTTCGACGGCCCGCTCGAGCCGCCCGCATATTTCCGCGGACGAGAGGCCGCCGAGTCCCTCGAGGCGGTCGAGGTCACCGTCGCGACCACGAAGGAAGAACACCAGGCCCGGGTCGCCGCGGCGATTCAGACCATCCGCCGGACCAGCCTGGAAAAGGTGGTTCTGGCCCGCGTTGCGGACGTGTACTTCGCTGACACCATCGACCCGCTGCTCGTCGCCGCCCGCTTCATCGATCTTTCCGCCAACCGTGACGGCTACGCTGTGGACCTGTCCGCGACCGGGCGCAAGGAGGACCAGGGGTCGATGTTCGTGGGCTCCTCCCCCGAGATGTTGGTCTCCCGGAAGGGCAGGACGGTTCGAGCTTTCCCGCTCGCGGGTTCAGCGCCGCGCACGGGCATTGCAGAGCGCGACGATGCGACCGCCGAAGAGCTGCGTTCCAGCGAGAAGAACCTCGTCGAGCACGCTCTTGTGGTGGAGCACTACCGCAGGATCTTGGAGCCACTGTGTTCGGAGCTCGATATCCCCGCCGAGCCCCTCATTCACGAGACCACCGAGATGATTCACCTGGGAACCCCGATCGTTGGCACCCTGGCTGACGCGGAATACTCCGCCCTTGATCTGGCCCTGATGCTGCACCCAACCCCGGCGATCGGTGGCACCCCCACCGACGAGGCGGTGGGGATTATTGAGTCTGTGGAGGAACCCCGCGAGTTCTATGCCGGCGCGGTCGGCTGGTGTGATGCCAGCGGCGACGGCGAGTGGATGGTCGCCATCCGTTGTGCCTGCGTGGAGGGGGATTCTGCGCGCGTGTGGGCCGGCGGCGGGATCGTCGCCGACTCCGATCCCCACGAGGAGGCGGAGGAAACCACCGCCAAGCTGCAAACCGCGCTGCGGGCGCTCAACGTCCCCGCCAGCATGCGGAACGTCTAACCCCCGCCCCCACGGCGTGGCGGACCTCCCCCGAGGCCGCCGACTCCGTATCTTCTAGTACGCCTGAACCGGGTTCGCCAGCGTTCCCAGGCCTGGGATTTCCACCGCGATGCGGTCGCCTGGCACCATCTCCGCGGTACCGGCCGGCGAACCGGTGCAGATCACATCGCCCGGCAGCAGGGTGAACGCGGAGGATACCCACTCGACGATCTCCGGGATGTCCTTGATCATCTGGTTAGAGTTCGAGTCCTGCTTGGTCTCGGTCTTCCCGTCGTGGGTCAGGTGTGCCTTGATGGGCAGGCTGTCGATGTCGATGCCGTCGACGTTCGTCTCGATCCATGGGCCGAGCGGGCAGAAGCTGTCCAGGCCCTTCGCGCGGGACCACTGACCGTCAGCGAACTGCAGGTCGCGGGAGCTGACGTCGTTGACGATGGTGAAGCCCAGGACGACGTCCTTCCAGTTGTTACGGTTGACGTCCTTGCACGGTCGTCCGATCACGATGGCGAGCTCGCCCTCGAACTCGACACGGGTGGCCCACTCCGGGATGCGGATCGGGGCTTCGGGGCCGACGACGGCTGTCGGGGGCTTCAGGAAGATGGTCGGTGGGAGGTGCTCCGCGCCCTGCTTGAAGACCTCCTTGACGTGGTCGGCATAGTTGCGGCCCACGGCAACGATCTTGCTGGGAAGGATCGGCGCGAGCAGCCGAACCTCCTCGATCGGCCACGACTTGCCGGTGAACTCCGGCTCGCCGAATGGGTGATTAGCGATTTCGCGGCAGGTGGCGCCGGTGCCGTCCGGCTGGCCACCCTCAAGCACCGCGAATGTCATTCCTTCTGGGTGAGCAATTCGGGCGATACGCATAGGTACCAACCCTACCTGGCTGTGCGCTCGATGATGTCGCTTAGGGTACTTGTTATCGAAAGATTATTTCTTTCGTGTTTCAGCATCGCGAGCAGCAGCTCCCCGCAGGCCAGCGCGTCGCTGAGCGCGTTGTGGGAACCGTAGTGCGGTAGCCCGTAGCGTTCCCGCACCCGTGGTAGCCGCAGATCCTCACCGCGCGGGTAGGTCGCCATGCGCTCGAAGTACCGGCGTTCGATGGCGAAGGTGTCGATGACCGGGACGGAGAGACCCGAACCGAAGTGTTGCCTGCACGCTTGCCCTAGGAACTGGGTCTCGATGGGCGAAAAATGCACGACCATCGCCCGGCCCCGGAGCGCCAACAGCAACCTGCTCAACACGTCGCGCAGCGGCTCCCCTGCCTCGATGTCCGTGTGGGTGATGCCATGGATCTTCGCCGATTCCATGCCGGCGGGTACGCGCTCCAGGGCCTCCGGTTCGTGGTGGATCACCGCGTAGTCCGCCTCGGCCGGGGTGATACGCCCGCCAGTCATGGGCACCCAACCGATGGAGAGGATGAGGTCCTTCTTTGGATCCAGGCCGGTGGTTTCGACGTCCACGGCCAGCAGTGGGGCCTCTCCGATGGGCTGGTCCACCTTGGCGCGGGGGACGTCGTAGTACTCCGCCAGGGCGCCCGTCGCCTTGCGGGTACGCCAGGAAGTACCCAGCCAGGGGGCCTGCCACCACTTCGCCATCGCTACTCCTTTAATAATCCTCTCGCTCGTCTTCGCGTTACACGCTGCGCACTGGGAAACGCACCGAGAGCCCCGATTGGGCCTTCTTGATGATCTGGAAGGCATCCCGCAGGTGCTCCCGTTCCATCTTCTTCAGCTCCCCCGGGTCGACCCGGTAGTCCGGCACCTCCCCTGCCGCGTCCTGATTCACCTGGTGGTGAAGGCTGATGGAAGACAGAAAATCGAAGGCATCGGTGAGGTCTGCCGCGGCCGATCGGCTCAGCGAATCCCCCGCCGCCGCGGCCAGCCGGGACCGAGTGGAGAGCTCGTGGCTGCCGCTCAGAATCGCGTGCAGGCGCGCGATCTGCACGACGGCGGCCAACCCGCCCTTCTTGATGTCCAGGGTGTGCGCGTGCTCGCCGCGTCGCCCCAGGATCAGGCCACGAAAGACCCCGAGCGGGGGTTCCCGGCGTACCGCGAGCGCGGCGAGGTGCGCGTGCAGCCGGGGTGCCTGGTTGGCCGCAGCGGTTGCATAGGCGTGGATCTCATCGACCATCTCCTCCCCGCCGCCGACGGCCCGCATGTCGAAGAAGGTCTGCGCGTGCAACAGGGCATCGGGTTCGGGGGCGGTGATCCAGTGGTGGAAGGTCGCCCGCCATTGGCTGACCGTCATCCGCCACTGCGGGTTGGAGGCCATCATGTCGCCGGGGCACAGCGGCTGCCCGGCGGTGGCCAGACCCTGGCAGACCATCTCGCCAAGGCGCCGGAAGTACTCGCCGTGCTTCTCGGGCTCGTATTCATCGGAGATGACCAGGGCGTTGTCCTGGTCGCTGGCGGTGCCCATCTCGCGGCGCCCCTGCGAGCCCAGCACGGCGAAGGCGAAGGGCACAGGGGCTGGGCCCAGCTCCTCCTCAGCGAGCGTGAGAAGCCGCCTGGTCAGCGCGTCGGTGGCCACGGTGAGCAGCCGCTGGGCCTCCTCAGAACTGGCCCCGCGCTCCAAGAAGCGGATGGCCACGGATTTGGCGGAGCGATAGGTCTCGGCCAGCTCCTCTGGGGTGCTCTGGCGTGCGAGCTGGCCGGAAAGATAAAGCGGGTCTGACTGCATGAGGCGCATGATGTCGGCCGCGGCGATGATGCCCGCAACCTTGCCGTCGTCGACGACCGGGATGTGGTGGATCCCGCGCTCCGCCATGAGCAGCATGGCCTCGAAGACGAGCGCGTCCGACCCCAGGGAAGTGGGGTTAGCGGTCATGGCCTCGGAAACCGGCGAGTCACCGCGGATGTCCGCGGCGACGGAGCGGCGCATGTCGCGGTCGGTGATGATGCCGCGCAGCTCGCGGTCGTCGATGACCAGCAGCGAGCTGACGTTGTGCTCCCCCATGCTGATCGCGGCGTCCCGCAGCGTGGTCTGTGAGCTTGTGGCGGCGGGGTCGGTGATGGCAAATGCCCCCAGCGGGGTGCGCAGCACCTCGGAGCTGGTGTTGCTGCGGGTCTGTTCCGCGGCGAGCCGGATGCGCTCGGAGAGGCTGGAAAAGTAGCGCAAAAAGTCGGCGAATTCTTCTGCGAGCGGGGCGAAGGTCTCCCGCGAGATGTAGATGATGAGGCTATCCTCCACGGCCTCCATCTGATAGTGGGATTCGGGCTCGGCAACGAGCGTGGAGTAGCCGAAGGTCTGGCCGATATCCCGGCGGTCCAGGAGGATGCCGTCCTCATCGATGACGTCCACGGCCCCGGAGCGGATCACGCCGAGCTCGTCGTTGACCTCCCCGTGGCGGATGAGGACCTCGCCTTTGCGGGCGTAGCCGATCTGGGTTCCCGCGGCGAGGGCGTTCAGTGCGGGTTCGGGAAGCCGGGAGAAGGGCTCGTGGGCGGCGAGGAAGCTGCGGATCTCCTCGACTTCGACGCTGACTGGCGCATTCATGGCCTCAACCTACCCATTCGGACCTAGGTTTGGGTGCCAAACCACCGAAGTGCTTCTCGCTGACGTGCGCGAGGCAGCACAAAGCCCGGGCCACGATATGAGACCCGGGCAGGTGTCGCTGAAGCGAGCGTAGGGCTAAGCCTGGACCGCTGCGGCGATGCGGTCGCCGACTTCGGCGGTGCGGATCGGGGAACCATCCCGGCCAGCAGCCTCGTCCAGCACGGCCTTCTCGATCTTCTCGGCGTTGGCCTCATCACCCAGGTGGCGCAGCATCAGGGCCACGGAGAGGATCGCGGCGCACGGGTCGGCGATCCCCTGCCCGGCGATGTCCGGGGCCGAGCCGTGCACCGGCTCGAACATGGAGGGGTTCTTGTGGGTCGGGTCGATATTGCCCGAGGCGGCCAGGCCGATGCCGCCGGTGACCGCACCCGCCAGGTCGGTCAGGATGTCGCCGAAGAGGTTATCGGTGACGATGACGTCGTAGCGGGATGGGTCGGTGACCATGTAGATGGTCGCGGCGTCGATGTGGTTGTAGTCCACCTCGACGTCCGGGAATTCCTCACCAATGGTCTCGATGGCGCGCTGCCACAGGCCACCGGCATTGACGAGGACGTTGGTCTTGTGGACCCAGGTCAGCTTCTTGCGGCGCTCCTGGGCGCGGCGGAAGGCGTCGCGGACGACGCGCTCGACGCCGAACCAGGTGTTCTGGCTGACCTCGCTGGCAACCTCGTGGTCGGTGCCCTCGCGCAGGGTGCCGCCGTTTCCGCAGTAGAGGCCCTCGGTGCCCTCGCGGACGACCACGAAGTCGATCTCGCCGGGGTTCTTCAGCGGGGAGCTCGCCCCCGGGTAGAGCTTGGAGGGGCGCAGGTTTACCGCGTGGTCGAGCTTGAAGCGCAGCGGCAGCAGCAGGCCACGCTCCAGTACGCCGGCCGGGACGGTGCGTGGGTCGCCGATCGCGCCCAGCAGGATCGCGTCGTGCTGCTTGAGGCTCTCCAGGTCGGCGTCGGTCAGCGTCTCGCCATTGCGCAGGTAGCGCCGGGCGCCGAGGTCGTATTCCGTGGTCTCGACGTCATCACGCACCGCCTTGAGAACCTTCAAGGCCTCTGCGGTGACCTCAACGCCAATGCCGTCACCATCAATAACCGCGAGTTTCATAGAATGAACCCCTTCATCTCACTATTTGAACACTGTGAGTGTATCACCTCACAGCTTAGAGCTAAAAGAATCTCTATGGCCGTGGCGAAAATTCGCTCTCACCCCAGGGCACGCGGGGCCACTTTGTTAGCTTGAAAACATGAGTGAAGCCCATAGCATCCGCCCCTACCCCGGCAGCTCCGCCGACCGCCCCGACACCGACGAGGTGGCTTCCACCGCCCTGACTATGAGCGGACTGAGCAAGAGCTTCGGCGACACCCGCGCCGTCGATAATCTCAACCTCCGCATCCCGCGAGGCAGCATGTACGGCGTCGTCGGACCCAACGGTGCCGGAAAGACCACCGCACTGACCATCGCGACCGGGCTGCTGGAGCCCACCAGTGGCAACGCCTGGATCTGTGGCATCCCGATGTGGGATCACGCCTCCGCCGAGCAGGTCATGGCAGCGAAGCAGCGCTTCGGGCTGTTGGCGGATGGGCTGCCCATCTTCGACCGGCTCACTGCCCGGGAATACCTCGACTACTTGGGCCACCTGCGCGGAATGGACTCGCAGGTCATCGAGCAGCGCACCGAGGAGCTCCTGGAGGCGATGGACCTCACCGGCGCAGAGGGTAGGTACATCGTGGACTTCTCCGCGGGCATGACTAAGAAGATCCTGCTCGCCGGGGCCATGCTCCACGGCCCAGAAGTACTGATCCTGGACGAGCCATTCGAGGCCGTCGACCCGGTCTCCGGGCAGGTCATTCGGGACATCCTGCGCCGCTACGTCGCGGCCGGCGGCACCGTCGTCATGAGTTCGCACGTCATGGAGTTGGTCGAAGGCCTGTGCGACCACGTGGCCATCATCGCCGACGGTCGGGTGCTGCGCGCCGGCACCATCGACGAGGTCCGTCAGGGCCAACCCCTCAACGAGGTCTTCGTCTCCCTCGTGGGCGGTCGCAGCCTATCGCAGGGTTCCTTCAGCTGGCTCGGCACTCAGGGAGACGCCCAGTGAGCCTCGCCCCAAGCCAACAACCCGCCCCAGCGCGTGCCAAAAAGTCACTGACCAAGCACCTGATCCGCCTCCATCTGACAATGTGGCGCCGGAGCTTCAAAAAAGATTGGGTCCTCATTTTCAACGCCATCTTCATGGCTGTTTTTGGGATCGCCGGTGCCATCGGGCTCGGCGCGTTCAGCTACGCGATGCTCACGCAAGAACATGAGGTGCGTCTGCTACCGCTGACCATGGCTGCCGGCGCCCTCGCCTACCTCCTCATTGTGTTCGTGTGGCCCAGCCCGGAAAACCACTTGACCCCGCAGAAGTTTGCCACACTGCCGGTCACTGAGCGCCAACTATTTCCCGGGCTGACCTGCGCGGCGTTCCTGCAATCCCGCGCCCTACTATCCCTCATCTGCTCGCTGATCATGGCTGGCTTCGGCGTGGCCGGAATCCAGGCGAGTGCTGCATCCGGCGCGGGTCTGCTCTCCGCGCTCTGGGTCATTGCCTGCCTCGCGCAGGGCATCGTCGCCGTCCTCCTGGGCGAGGCCCTAGGCTCGCTCAGCTCGGCGATGGCCAGCCGTGTGTGGTCGGAGCGGCTGGGCTACGCCTTCTCTTTCCTCTTTCTCGTGGCCATCATGGGACTGAATTTCACCACCAATGGTGTGCAAAACCTGGATAAGCTGCTGGAATTGGGCACGGTCTTTAGCTGGACGCCGTTTGGCGCAGCGGCAGGTGCCGCAGCCTCTGCCATCGCGGGCAACGCCGGCGCGGCTGTGGCCCAGGGCCTCATTGCCGCCGCGACCATTCTTGGCTGCCTGTGGCTCTGGCGCACTGCCCTGCGCTTCGAGCTGACCCACCCGATCCGCAGTAGTTCTGATCAGGCCACGAAGCACACCGGTGGGGTCATGCTGCGCTGGGCGTCCGCTGGCCCGCGCGGCGCGGTCTATTCCCGCACGCTGCGGTATTGGCGCCGCGATGTGCGCTATTCCTATCAGGCCGTGGTGTTTATTCTGATCGGCGCCATGCTTCTCGCTCTCGGCGTGCTCCAGGGCACCGGGGTGCAGTGGTACGCGCCCTTCATCGTCGCCCAGGGCGTGCTGATGGTCAATGGCAATGACTTCGGCCTGGATGGTCCCTCCAACTGGGTGAACATGGTCTCAGGGGTACGTCCGAAGGATCTCATCGCTGGCCGCCTGTTGGCCTCGCTGACGGCCATCGGCCCCATTTTCCTCCTCATCGTGATCGGGCTTGGGGCCATCGAAAACTTCCGCCCCCTCTGGGCGGGTATCAGCCTGCTCGCCGTGTGTTCCCTGGTGCAGTCTCTGGGGCTCAGTCCCGCTTTCGCATTGCGCTTCCCCTTCCCCAGCGCCGCACCGGGCACGAGCCCGATGAAGAACCGCTCCGGAACGTCCAGCAACGCGTTCATTCTTTCCATCGTCGGCCTGTTGGGGCTGTTCCTGCCGCTCATTCCTGGAACAGCGCTGCTGGTCATCGACCTCCACGACGCCGATTCCTGGGCAGATGCATCCCGGCTTAGTGCCATTGGCATCGGGGTGCAGGTGCTGATCAGCGGAGCTATCGGGCTTTTCGGCTACCGCTGGGCGGTGAAGAACACCTCCCAGCGTTGGCCCAAGGCCTTCGCGAAGGTCCGAAACTGGGTTTAGCCTTGGCTTTCCTGGTTCATTCGCCCGCAGCGTCGTGTCCGGCGCCCAGCCGATTAAGCCTGCAGGCCCCGCCCAACACATGGCAAACCGCCCCCGGCGCAGAACATTAATCCTGCGCCGGGGGCGGTTGCTGAAGAGAGCCTTGGCTCCGTTCGCTGCCCGCCGGTTGGCGGGAGGCGATGTGAGGAGTGCCTCTTAGAAGGCGACCTGGAAGGCGTTCTCGGCGGAGAGCTCCGTGTTAACAGCCTCCAGCTCATCCTCGGTCAGCACACGATCGATGCGCAGCACGAGGGTTGCGGTGCCGTCCTCGGTATTCGGGGACAGAGCCGCCGCAGCGATATTCACGCCCTGCTGGCCCAGCAGGGTGCCGATGCGGCCCAGCGCACCGGTCTGGTCCGCGTAGACCAGGAAGAGGTTGGTGCCCTCGGCACGCAGGTCCAGGCCGCGGTCGTTGATGCGGACGATCTTGTCGACGCGCTCCAGGCCGGTCAGCGCACCAACGACGGTGGCCGAGGAGCCGTCAGCGGCGACGACCTTGACCTCCAGCACGCTGCGGTGGGTGACGGACTCGTCCTGGGAGTTCACCTCGAGAGCCACGCCGCGCTGCTCAGCGATGGACGGGGCGTTAACGAAGGTGACCTGCTCGTCCAGCACGCCGGAGAAGGTGCCGCGCAGGGCAGCCAGGCCAAGTGCGTCGATGGACTCGCTGGAGAGCTCGCCGCGGGCGGTGACGACCACGGAGGCCGGAGCACCGTCCAGGAGCTTGGCGGCAACCGCGCCCAGCTTCGTGGCCAGGTTCAGCCACAGGGCGACCTCCTCGGAGACCTTGCCACCGGAGACGTTGACCGCATCCGGGACGAAGTCGCCAGCCAGGGCCTTGAGGACGGAGGCAGCGACGTCGGTGCCAGCGCGGTCCTGCGCCTCAACGGTGGATGCACCCAGGTGCGGGGTGACGACGACCTCGTCGAGCTCAAACAGCGGGGAATCCGTGCACGGCTCGGAGGCGTAGACGTCGAAGCCCGCGCCACGGATGTGGCCGGACTTGATGGCATCGGCGAGGGCCTGCTCGTCGACGAGGCCGCCGCGGGCAGCGTTGATGATGATCTGACCCTTCTTGGACTTCGCCAGGAGGTCAGCGTCGAACATGCCGCTGGTCTCCGGGGTCTTCGGCAGGTGGATCGTCACGAAGTCCGAGCGGCCCATGAGCTCCTCGAGCTCAACGAGCTCCACGCCGAGCTGCGCGGCGCGGGCCGGGTTGGCGTAGGGGTCGTAGGCGATGATCTCAGTCTCGAAAGCGGCGAGGCGCTGAGCGAACAGCTGACCGATGTGGCCGAAGCCCACGATGCCGACGGTCTTGCCGAGGATCTCCACGCCCTTGAAGGAAGAGCGCTTCCACTCGCCGTCGCGGAGGGTCTTATCGGCTGCCGGGATCTGGCGGGCGGTAGACAGCAGCAGGCTGATGGCGTGCTCGCAGGCGGAGTGGATGTTCGAGGTCGGCGCGTTGGCGACCATGACGCCGCGCTCGGTCGCGGTCTCGATGTCCACGTTGTCGAGCCCGACGCCGGCGCGACCGACGATCTTCAGATTCTTGGCGGCCTCGAGCACTTCCTTATCCACCGTGGTGGCGGAGCGCACGAGCAGGGCGTCGGCATCGACGACGGCGTCAAGGAGTTCTGGCCGGTTCGGGCCATCCACCCAACGGACGTCGACGGAATCGCCGAGTGCATCGACGGTGGACTGAGAGAGCTTATCTGCGATTAGTACAACCGGGCGGTTGGTGGTGCTCAAGGGAATTCTCCTGAAAAATTTTCACTTCCCCAGCGGGTGAAACGACCGCGTCACCCGAGGGGGCCCACGCCTGACCGTGTATGGCGCATGACCCCACAATCATATCCCTTGGCGGTGGCGTGTGTGTCGTAGGCCACCCTTAAAATCCCCCCGCTGGGCGGTGGTTTTGCATCTATTGGGAACCCCACCCCCGGCAGTGCCTTCACCGGCGAGCCCGAATCCTGGATTCGCCCAGATCATCTGCCCCTCACCCAGTAGGCACGAGCTCCAGTAACCAGCCCAACCATGTCGCGGCTGTTCACTCTCGCCCACTCACGTCGACCTCACTGCACCCCCTTGCAGCGGCGACCAACGTGAGTTGATCTGAGCCCCACCCCTGGTCCGCAACCCCGCGGACACCCAGGAATCGGGCTTGCCGGAAAGGTCGCCAGCCGAGCCCCGCCGCAGCGGTGCATCATGCTGACAAACCTAACCTAGGAAATTTGGGGAGCATTCGTTTTACCTTTTGCGTAATTGGGAGAAACTTTTCCCCACACCACCCCCTGTGTGTTCTATAGATTCTCCCGCTGCCAGCATCTTTAAGAATTCTTTAGCACCCCCGTTAGCTCTTCCTCAGCGGGCAAGTGGCGAGTACCTTCCGCTCTGCGAAGAATGATGCCCCGTGAATGCCTCCACCCCTACCCCGCACTCTGATCCGCAGCCACCGCCCCGCCAGCTCTGTCACCCGCCGCGCCTCGGCCCGGTCTCGGCGCTGGCCGCTGCGGGCATGGTTCTCGTCGCCGTGATGGGGTGGTTCCTGCAGGACTCCACCTTCGACCTGGCCGCGACGCAGGCGGCGAATCGTGACTTCACGGGCGCGACACGCCAATTTTTCGACGCGATCTATGCAGCTCTCCTCGGCCGCAACCTACCGCTGGTGCTGCTGGCCGGCCTGGTGGTAATCGGTCTAATATCTCGCCGGTTATTGCGGCCCCTGATCAGTGTGTTGACGATCGCCAGCACCTGGGCGCTGGTCTTCATCCCGAAGGCTCTGGTCGGCAGGCCCCGGCCCGACTGGGATTTTTTAACGCACCCGCCACAGGGCCTGCCCAGCGATATGAGCTTTCCCAGCGGGCACACGACGTTCATCGCCGTCACGGTTGCCGTCTGCCTCATCGCGACGTATCGCGGTCTCGACTCGAGCCTGCCCCGTTCGACGGTGGGATGGAAGGGAATCGGCCTGGTCGCCGTGGTCGGCTGCGCTGCCATCGCACTCATCGTGACCACCGTGATGGCCCGTGGCGTCCACTTCCCCAGCGACGCAGCCGGGGCCATTATTTTCTCCTTCAGCCTGGCACCGTTGGTGTGGACGCTATGGGAAAAACTGGCATTCCACCTCCTTCCTCGTGGCTGCTCGGCTCCCCGCGGCCACCAGAGCCCTGTGGCATGATTGGTGCCATGATGCACTCGCGACGTCGCCCCACTGCTCCGCTCCTGGCCCTCATGGGCATCGCGTGCGCCGGAGCAGCACCCTGGTTCCTCGTCGGAACTGCTGCTGGGGAGCAGCCGGTGGCCCCCAGCATCGTCCAGGCTCAGGCGGCACCGGCCGTGCCCCACACCAAGGTGGACGTCCAGGTCGCCGACGACTCCGGCGTGCTGGGCGACGCCGCGCGCCAGGGAATGATCGACCAGACCGCAAGGATCGATTTCCCCGACTCCGTCCACAAGGTCGTCTACGTCCTCATCCCGGGCAGCAGCGATAACTTCAACGACGACGTCCTCGACTGGGCAGCCCGAAACATGCCGGAGCTGGTGCCCGACGGCACCGGCAAGGGCGCCACATGGGAGAACGGTACTCTGATCCTGGGTGTGGGCACCAGCACCCGAACCAACGGTGTGTACTGCGGCAACGACGTCTGCCAGGACCTGGATATCTTCGAAGGCCCCCACCTGGACGCCTCCCTGGAGGCCATGAAGGACAGCTTCCGCCGCGGGAATTTCGCGAATGGGCTCGTGGAGGGCGCCAAGGTCGCCGCGGATACGGAACTGGGTGCGCGCCTGGCCGAGGAACAGGCTCGCGAGGACCGCAACGCCATGCTCGGCATCGGCGCGGTGGGCGTGGGCGCCGCGGGCCTGGGAGCGGCCGCCTGGCAGCGCCGCAAGAAGAAGCTGACGGCCACCGCGAAGCAGCAGTTCTACGAGCTTTCCACCCACTACACCGAGCTCTCGCAGCGCCTGGACGCCCTGGATATCCGCGCCAATTCGCTGAGCTCCCCGCTGGCGAATGCCGAGCTGCGTGCGCAGTGGACCACGATCCGCGACGAGTTCTTGAGCCTCAACAACCGGGTGGGGGCACTAAACCTGACGCTCACGAGCGATGACAAGGAGTTCTACGCCAAGCACAAGCAGATCGCGAACGCGCACGAAACTCTCGAGTCGATGAGCAATGCCGAAGACAACATCAACCTGATGTTCGAGCTGGAAAACGGCGATCAGATCAAGCGCGAGCGAGAGCTGCGTTCCATCAAGCAGGACCTCTCCGAAGCCCTGTTCGAGGTGCGCAACCGGGAGGCGATCCGCCAGCTTAAGAATGTCGAGGCGCAAGTCGAGGAGCTGATGCGAGACCTGCAAGCCCCGGACTTCATGGACCGGTTGGCCCGCATCGTCAGCGACCAGGCGCACGCGCTGGAGCTGGCCTCCCGCGACATGAAGCACCTGGACCGCGAGGCTCACCGCGACGAGCGCCCCTCCCTCACCGACCGCGACTGGCGCCCCGGTTACGTGTACTCGAACTGGGTTCCCTACTACCTGCTGGCCTCGTGGCACAGCGCGGATACCCGGGCCGCCGAGTCTTCCTCCAGCAGCAGCGGGGGCATTGCGAATACCAGCTTCAGCAGTGGCTTCTCCGGCGGTGGCGGCTCCTCCAGCTGGTAGCGGCGCCAGAGCAAACGGTTGCCGAAGCCGAGGTGGGAATTAGAACCTTTTGTGGCAAAATTAGCAATATGACCCACTCTCGCTGGCGCACTACCGCGCCACTCCTGGCCTTAACGGGTATCGCGTGCGCCGGTGTCGCACCGTGGCTTTTCGTCGGAGTAGCCGCCGCGGAACAAGCGGTCATACCCGCCACCATCCACGCCCAGGAAGCCCCGGCTCTACCGCATAGCAAAATTGATATCCACGTCGCCGACGAGTCCGGGGTGCTGAGCGAAAACGCGCGGCAGGGACTAATCGATCAGACTGGAAATATCGATTTCCCTGCCTCCGTTCAGAAGGTCGTCTACGTCCTCATCCCGGGTAGCAGCGATAATTTCAACGATGACGCCCTCGACTGGGCGGGCCACTCCATGCCAGAACTAGTCCCCGATGGAACTGGAAAAGGCGCAGCTTGGGCCAATGGCGCACTGCTCCTGGGAGTCGGTACTGAAACCCGAACCAACGGTGTTTACTGCGGCAACGACGTCTGCCAAGACCTGGACATCTTCGAAGGCCCCCACCTGGACGCCTCCCTGGAGGCCATGAAGGACAGCTTCCGCCGCGGGAACTTCGCAAATGGCCTCGTCGAAGGGGCCAAGGCCGCAGCAGACCCGGAGCTGGGCGTTTCCGATCCCTACGGCCTCGACTCTTTCTTCGACTCACTTGAGAGAAGACTCGATGAGCTCGCAAACGAGGCTGCTCAGCAGACTGAGGAAGAAAAGAAGGCGGAACTAGATCCACTGTTGGCTGAGGAAAAAGCCCGCGAAAACCGCAATGTCGCCATCGGAGTGGGGGCTGTAGGAGTGGGAGCCGCGGGCGCGGGCGCCGTAGCATGGCAACGTCGCAGACAACAGCTGACAGCCACCGCGAAAGAGCAGTTTAGCGAGCTTTCCACTCGGTACTCGGAGCTCGCTCACCGTCTCAACGAGCTAGATATCCGGGCACACTCACTGTGCTCCCCGCTGGCGAACGCGGAGCTGCGAGAACAGTGGACCACGATCCGTGATGACTTCTTGAGCATCGACAAACATATTGATGCATTAGGACTCACCCAGGCGAGCGAAGATAGCGATTTTTACGCTAAACACAAGCAAATCGCCAACGCTCACGAAACGCTCGAGTCAATGAGCAACGCCGAGGAAAACATCAATCTGATGTTCGACCTCGAAAACGGCGATCGGGTCAAACGCGAGAGGGAACTTCGGTCGATCAAGAGAGACGTTTCCGAGGCCCTGTTCGCCGTTCGCAATGCAGAGGCGATTCGCCAGCTTAAGAACGTCGACGCACAGGTGGATCCTCTCCTGCACGCATTGGATGCCCCGGACTTCATGGACCGGTTCGCGCGCATCGTTAGCGACCAAGCGCACGCACTGGACCTAACGGCCCGTGACATGGAGCACTTGGATCGCGAGGCTCATCGGGAGGAGCTTCCTGCACTCGGCAACGCCGACTGGCGCCCGGGCTTTGCATACTCAAATTGGGTTCCGTATTACCTGCTGGCTGCCTGGCACAGTGCGGATATGCGAAAATCAGGGACCTCCAGCAGCCGTGGAACTTCAACACCGAATTTCACGGACTTCGCAAAAACAAGCTTCCGGGATGGCATTCTCATTACGATAGCCAACAGCCTCAGCGAGCAGAAAGATCCCACCATCGACGAGAAGACTCGGAAGAAGCAGGAGAAGGCCGCGAGAAGGCGAGCTAGACGCAGTTCAACGCGTACCAGCTTCAGCAGTGGCTTCTCCGGTGGTGGCGGCTCCTCCAGCTGGTAGCGGGGAGCTCTCCCGCCGACGGTCCGCGCGGGGCTAACAGACGTTGTGCGGCCCCTCGTGCTCAACGTGGCTCGGGCGCTCCACCTGAATCGTCGAGTGGGCGATCCCCCGCTCTTGCAGGGCCTCCTGGGCCACACACAGCACGGCAGCCGGGTCGCGGTCTTCCGGAACGACCAGATGCACCGAGGCGAGCGCACTCGTCCCGTCGAGGGACCACAGGTGCAGGTCGTGAACATCCATCACACCGTCCACCTCGCGGAGAAGCGCGTCGATCTCGGCCGGGTCGTAGCCCGGCGGAGCCTGCTCCAGCAGGATCCGCAGCGTGTGCATCATGAGCTGCCAGGCGCGTGGCAGCACGAGTGCTGCGATGACGAGAGAGGCAATGACGTCCGCGTACTGCCAGCCGGTCGTGATAATGACGCCACCAGCGATCAGGACGGCGACGGAGCCCAACATGTCCGCCAACACGTGCAGGAAGGCGCCCTGCACGTTTACGGAGTTATCCCGCTGGCTGTGCAGGATCCACGCGGAGACCACGTTCGCGATGAGACCAATCACGGCGATGATCATCATGGGGCCGGCGAGAATCTCGACGGGCTCGCGGAGCCTGCGGATGGCCTCCACCACGATCCACACGGAGATGCCCAGCACAGTGACCGCGTTGACGAGTGCGGCCAGCACCTCCACGCGCCGGTAGCCGAAGGTCGCCTGCGCGTTGGAGGCCCGGCGCCCGATGAGGATGGCGATCACCGCGATGATGATCCC
This sequence comes from Corynebacterium sp. HMSC27B11, assembly GCF_001815985.1. Taxonomy (GTDB): domain Bacteria; phylum Actinomycetota; class Actinomycetes; order Mycobacteriales; family Mycobacteriaceae; genus Corynebacterium. The sequence goes on from NZ_KV823550.1 coordinate 20,491, forward strand.
CGCCGCATCGGAAAGCATGTGCATCGCGTCGGCCAGCAACGCAACGGAGCCGGTGACCAGCCCGCCGATGAGCTCGGCGAAGAAGATCGTGCCGGTCACCGCGAGCACGATGAGCAGTGCGCGCAGCGGGGCGTCCGTGGGCGCGTGGGAGTGGGAATGCCCGTGTGCCTCGGAATGGGAGTGAGAATGCGAAGAACCGTGGCGGTGCGGATCGGCACCACCACGGTTCTGTGGGCGCTCGGGGGCTGCGTCAATGTGCTCGCTCATGCCCTCAAGCTTAGCGAGCGCCCCCCTTATTGACAACTTATTGAAAATAGTCGGGAGACGCGGTCGCGGGGCTATACCCCGCGGGATAACGAGACCTTAGGCGGTCTCGTTCAGCGGGTTCTTCACCCAGCTCATCAGGTCGCGCAGCTTCTCGCCAGTCTTCTCGATCTCGTGATCGTTGTAGCTAGCGCGCAATTCCTCGAGCTCCTTGTTGCCACCCTCGACGTTGGCGACGAGGCGCTTGGTGAAGGTGCCGTCCTGAATATCGGACAGGATGCCCTTCATGCGCTCCTTGGTATCGGCGTCGATGACGCGCGGGCCGGAGATGTAGCCGCCGAACTCCGCGGTATCGGAGACGGAGTAGTTCATGTTCTTGATGCCGCCCTCGAAGATGAGGTCGACGATCAGCTTCAGCTCGTGCAGGCACTCGAAGTAAGCCATCTCTGGCTCGTAGCCAGCCTCGACCAGAACCTCGAAGCCGGTCTTGATGAGCTCCTCGGTACCACCGCACAGGACGGCCTGCTCACCGAAGAGGTCGGTGACGGTCTCTGCCTCGAAGGTGGTCGGGATGACGCCCGCGCGGCCGCCGCCGATTGCCGCAGCGTAGGACAGAGCCAGGTCGCGGCCGTTACCCTTCGGGTCCTGCTCGACGGCGATCAGGCACGGAACACCCTTACCGTCGACGTACTGACGGCGCACCAGGTGGCCCGGCCCCTTCGGTGCGACCATGCCGATGGTGATGTTGTCCTCCGGCTTGATCATGCCGAAGTGAATGTTCAGGCCGTGACCGAAGAACAGGGCGTCGCCGTCCTTCAGGTTCGGGGCGATGTCGTTTTCGTAGATCTGTGCCTGGGAGGTATCCGGGGCGAGCAGCATGATGACGTCTGCCCACTCGCTGGCCTCGGCGTTGTTCAGGACCTTGAAGCCGGCCTCTTCAGCCTTCTCGCGGGACTTGGAGCCCTCGCGCAGGCCGATGGCAACCTCTACGCCGGACTCGCGGAGGTTCTGCGCGTGAGCGTGCCCCTGGGAGCCGTAGCCAATGATCGCAACCTTGCGACCCTGGATGATCGACAGGTCAGCGTCGTCGTCGTAAAAAACATCAATTGCCATGAGGTTTCAACCTTTCTCGCCAGCCGCGTCTGCCCGCGGCTGGCTATCGATGAGCATGTTTAGATTATAACAGAAATTTCACTCTTTGAGATGAAATTTACCATTCTATGAAATTTTACCCGGGCGGGTGCCCCCGGTTTAACGGCTCGGCGCCATCGATCGCGGACCGCGGGACATCGCAGTCACGGAAGACTCGATGAGCTCGCGAATACCGAAGGGCTCCAGAACATCCAGCAGCGCCTGCAGCTTGGACGGAGTGCCCGTGGCCTCGATAATCAGCGAGTCCGGGCTGACGTCGACAACGTGCGCACGGAAGAGCTTCGCCGCCTCGACAACCTGGGTGCGGTTGCTATTGCCGGCAGCGACCTTGACCAGCAGCAGACCCCGCTGCACCGTGGTTTCCGGATCCTGACGCGAGACCTTGAGCACCGGAACCAGCTTGTTCAGCTGCTTCGTGATCTGCTCGACAACGATCTCCTCGCCCTCGACGACGAGCGTGATGCGATTGACGCCGTCGACCTCAGTGCGCCCCGAGCTAATGGAGACGATATTGAACGCACGCCGGGTGAACATTCCGGAGATGCGGGAGATGATGCCGTCCTCGTCCTGAGTCAGGACCGACAGAGTGTGAAGGTTGGACATTAGTTCTGTTCCCCTTCCTGGGCGTCGATGTTGTCGACTTCGGTGTCCTGAAATTCCTGCATGGTCTCGTGGATCTCGGCCGGGGTCTCCGCTGCCGATTCCTCGTCGTCGAAAAGCGGGCGCAGATCACGCGCATACTGCACCTCGTCGTTGGAGGTGCCGGCCGGAACCATCGGCCACACCTGGGCATCCTCCCCGACGATGAAGTCGATCACGACCGGGCGGTCATTGATTTCGCGTGCCTTCTTAATGGTCGGGAGGACGTCCTCCTCCTTCTCCACGCGGAAGGCGGCGCAGCCCATGGACTCCGCGAGCTGCAGGAAGTCCGGGAGGTAGGCCTCCTTGGGCTTGAGGTTGGTGTGCGAGTAGTGCCCGTCGTAGAACAGGGTCTGCCACTGGCGCACCATCCCGAGGTTGCCGTTGTTGATCAGCGCGATCTTGATCGGGAAGCCCTCGACCGCACAGGTGACGAGCTCCTGGTTTGTCATCTGGAAGCAGCCGTCACCATCGATGGCCCAAACTTCCTTATCCGGCGCGCCAGCCTTGGCCCCCATGGCCGCCGGCACCGCGTAGCCCATGGTGCCGAGGCCGCCGGAGTTCAGCCAGGTGCGCGGGTGCTCGAAGTCGAGGAACTGTGCGGACCACATCTGGTGCTGACCGACACCGGCGCAGTAAATCGCGTCGGGACCGACCTCCTTGGACAGGGTCTCGATGACGAACTGCGGGGCCATCTTCTCGTTCGGCGTGTGCTCGTAGCCGCGCGGGAAGTGCTCCTGCATCTCCCCCAGGTACTCACGCCACTCGGTGGTGTCCGGACGAGACAGACCGTGGGTATCGATCGCCTTGTACAGCGCAGTGAGAACCTCCTTCGCGTCGCCGACGATCGGCACCTGAACCTCGCGAATCTTGCCGATTTCCGCAGGGTCGATGTCCGCGTGGATGACCTTGGCGTTCGGCGCGAAGCTCTCCAGCTTGCCGGTCACCCGGTCATCGAAGCGGGTACCGATGGCAATGAGCAGGTCGGAGCGCTGGAGGGCGGCCACTGCGGGCACGGAACCGTGCATACCCGGCATGCCCATGTGCAGCTCGTGCGACTCCGGGAAGGCACCGAGAGCCATCAGGGTGGTGACCACCGGGATGTCATTCGCTTCAGCGAAGGTCCGCAGCTCCTTGTGCGCCTCGGACTTGATGACGCCGCCACCGATGTAGAGCACTGGGCGCTTGGCCTTGCTAATGAGGCGCACAGCCTCCTCGACCTGGCGACCGTGGGGCGTGGTGACCGGGTGGTAGCCCGGCAGGTCGAACTGCGGTGGCCAGACGAAGTCCAGCTCGGCGTTCTGCACATCCTTCGGCACATCAACCAGCACCGCACCCGGGCGCCCGGTGGACGCCAGGTGGAAGGCCTCGGCCATCGCCGCCGGAATATCCTCCGGGCGGGTCACCATGAAGTTGTGCTTCGTGATCGGCATGGTCACGCCCCGAATATCGGCCTCCTGGAAGGCATCGGTGCCCAGCAGCCCCTTGCCGACTTGACCAGTAATCGCCACGAGTGGCACGGAATCCATGTTGGCATCCGCGATCGGGGTGACCAGGTTCGTCGCACCCGGGCCGGAGGTAGCGATACACACGCCAACCTCACCGGTGACCTGGGCGTAACCCGTGGCGGCATGGCCGGCCCCCTGCTCGTGGCGCACGAGAACGTGGCGGAGCTTTTCGGAGCCATACAGGGCCTCATACAGCGGGAGGACGGCGCCACCCGGGAGCCCGAAGACCACGCCGGTCCCCAGCTCTTCAAGGGAACGCACGATCGCCTCTGCACCGTTAATGCGCTCGGGCTTGCGGGCCTGCGCGACGCCGCGGCTAGCCGCAGCGACCGTGGCGGGCGTGGGCTGTGAGCGTGAAGTGTTGTTCACGGTTTCAATCGCTCCTTGCTCGGCACGCGAGATTTTTACTCGCTTCTACTTCATCGGGGACAAAACAAGAACGCTGCAACCTGCCGCATTTCCCCGAATTTCGGTAACCGGCGGGCTGAGCATTGTGATGATACTAACAATATGAGCCCCGGATGGCAAACTTCGCGACCTGCAGGTTCTCAATAGTTGAAATGTTTATTCCCATAGAGTGATTGCATGAGCGTGCTTGGACGACCGAGAGAACTATCCCGGCCCGTGTCATCCCCCGCCCCTGTTCACAGCCAGCATGCTGCCTGAATTATCAGCAGAGACCCGGCAAGGTCACAGGCTGCCTCGCTAGGGTTGTGCGCTATGCAAGCATCGACCTATTTCCTCACGCATTACGCGATCAAGGCATGGGAGTGGCTGATCCACCCCGGCCTGCCGCTAGCCGCACTCGCGGTTCTGGCGGTTCTGATCCCGCGAATCGGCAGACTATGCGTCCGCGTCGTCGCCCAGCGGCTGGATGCCGATGAGGAATCCACGAAATCCAAGCTCGCCCTCGCCGGCGCGCTGGTGTACCTCGTCGAAGCGGTGGTCTACTTCATCATCGCCATCCGGGCTCTGACCCTGCTCGGCGTACCAGCGGCCTCGGCAGCCGTCCCCGCCACCGTCGTTTCCGCCGCAATCGGTTTCGGCGCGCAGAACATCATCGGGGACTTCCTTTCCGGTGTCTTCATCATCACCGAGCGTCAGTTCGGCGTCGGCGATTACGTGAGCTTCGAGGGCACCAACAATGCGGTTGAGGGGACCGTCGTCGCGCTCACCCTCCGCGCCACGAAACTGCGTACCGCTAGCGGTGAGATGGTCACCGTCCCCAACGGCAAGGTCGGCGCGATCACCAACTTCTCCCAGGACTGGTCCCGCGCCTTCGTCGAGATCGATATCCCGCTGCGCCCCGGTGAGAACATCGACCACCTGGTCTCACAGGTCGAAAAGGCAACCAAACGCGCCGTGTCCGCCCCCGACGTCAAGCCCAATGTCACCGGCGACGTCGACGTCATGCCCGCCATCGCCGTCGTCCAACCCCAGGCAGCCGGTCAGCCGTGGGCCGTGACCTTCCGCGTCACCGTCGACGTCATCCCCGCCAAGCAGTGGGCCGTGGAACGCGCCATTCGCTCGGCCATTCTGAACACCTTCTGGGAGCGCATGGAAACCGTTCCCGCCTCGCCGTTCGGAGCAAAGGAAGCCTCCGGCACTTCCATCCCACACAGCACGGTGCCGGGAGCAGCCCCGAACACGGCAGCGGACGACTCCGCCCCCACGACCGTGTTCGCCACCCGGCAGGAAGCAAGCGCTTCTCCGCAGAGTTCGCCACATGACGGTGTCCACAGCACGGATACGTCTCGTCTGTCCGATGCCGACGATTCCGGCACCCCACTGGACCCGGCAGAAGAGGTCGCGATCATCCGATCGAAGGACGACGGCCCGGGAACAGCTTCCGACGGCGCGCTCATCGTCGGCACCGAAGACGACGATGAAGAAAACCTCGATTCCGGGGTATTCAAGCGATACGACTACAGCTCACGCTTCCAGCGCTGGCTGACCTTCGGCGGCCGAACCAGGGTCTCCACCACCCTGCTGTTCATCGCACTCGTGGTCCTGGGGCTGCTCGCCGCAGCATCCTCTAACCCGGACGATGGCCGCGCCGGCATCCTCAACCCCGCTTATTGGAGCGACCGGCCGGCGAAGACCAGCGAACAGACCGAGTCTCCGGCCCCGGAGCCATCACAGCCCGCAACCCAGGATTCCCCAGAGCAACAGGGGCAGCAGCCCCAGCAGACTGGCCAGGCGGATAGCCCCGAGCCTCGATCCACGCAGCAGCCGAACGCCAACGAGCCGCAGCGCGGACAGCAGAATCAGGCCCCGCAGCCTCAGCAGCGAAACCAGAATCAGAATCAAAACCAGCAGTCCGATGGGAATCGCGGTGCCGAGGCACCGTCTCCCACCGGCGCTGGCTCCGGGACTGGTGCGGGAGACTCCGGCGGGGACGCCGGGGGCTTCTAACGCGATCACACTGAGAGCCCAGGACTGAGGAAAAGGGATTTAAGCCCCACCCCGGGCACCTGGTTAAATGGCTCACATGAGCGCCCAGGACAACAACCCCACGAATAAGCCCCGCCCCGACCACAACCACGGTCGGCCGGCGGTGCGTCCCCAGACTTTCCACCCGAGCCGGGAAAACATCCTGGTCGGTTTCGTCATGTTCCTGATTAGCCTCATCTTCACCGGATACAACGTCTCGGCGTTCTTCTGGATCCCACTGCTCCCACTGCTGTTCATCGTGTGGGTCATCAAGGCAGGGACCCGAGTGGATGGCAAGGGCATTACGGCCAAGCCTCTGATCCGACCATCCAAGACCGTGTCCTGGCAGGACTTCCAGGGCATCCGTTTCAACAAGGCGGGGAAGGCCTACGCCGCTGCCACAGATGATTCGCAATTCTGGCTGCCTGGCATCACCTTCAACAGCCTCCCCGCCCTCGCCGAGGCCACCGCCGGCCGCATCCCGGACCCCCTCACCCCGGCGCGCCTGGATATTCACAACAAGGTGCAGGTCGTCAACCGCGATGGTTCGGCTGTGCTGATGGACTCCGAGGATTACGCTGAGTACGAGAAGCAGCGTCGCGCGGAGTACGAGGCCGAGCACCCCACGGCCGAACCAGCACCTGATGCGGATTCCGCCGCCTCCCCAGGGAACGCCGAGAATCCGGGTGCCAGCAGCACCCCCGAGCGCGCTCGCGATAACTAAAGAACACAACGCCGGCCTCGCGTTACCCGCTTCCAGGGACCGTACGGGGCCGGATAGCCACTTTCACCCATAGAGATATTGAAGAGAGCACTTCGACAATGACATCTCAGGACAACACCACTTCTTTCGGAGCCTCGATCCCGCTGCGCTCCGACGTCACGACGCAGGGCCGCAACGCTGCAGGTGCACGCGCGCTGTGGCGCGCGACGGGCATGACGGACGACGATTTCCACAAGCCGATCATCGCCATCGCGAACTCCTATACCCAGTTCGTGCCGGGCCACGTCCACCTCAAGGACGTCGGCGACATCGTCGCTGAGGCCATCGAGGAGGCCGGCGGTGTGGCTCGCGAATTCAACACCATTGCGGTCGACGATGGCATCGCGATGGGCCACGCTGGCATGCTCTACTCCCTGCCCTCCCGCGAGATCATCTCCGACAGCGTGGAGTACATGGTTAACGGGCACGCCGCGGACGCCCTGGTGTGCATCTCGAACTGCGACAAGATCACCCCGGGCATGCTGAACGCCGCGATGCGGTTGAACATCCCGGTCGTCTTCGTCTCGGGTGGCCCGATGGAGGCCGGTAAGGCCGTCGCCGTCGACGGCGTGGTCCAGGCCCCGACGGACCTGATCACCGCGATCTCGGCCTCCGCATCCGACAAGGTCGACGCCCAGGGGCTGCTGGACGTCGAGTCCGCAGCGTGCCCGACCTGTGGTTCCTGCTCTGGCATGTTCACCGCCAACTCCATGAACTGCCTCACCGAGGCGTTGGGCCTGTCCCTGCCGGGCAACGGCTCCACCTTGGCGACCCACGAGTACCGCCGCCGCCTGTTCACCCAGGCCGGCCACACCATCGTCGACCTGTGCCGCCGCTACTACGGCGAGGGCGACGAGTCCGTCCTGCCGCGCAATATCGCGACCAAGCACGCCTTCCAGAACGCAATGGCGCTGGACATGGCGATGGGTGGGTCCACGAACACCGTGCTGCATATCCTCGCCGCCGCCCAGGAGGGCGAGGTGGACTTCACCCTGCAGGACATCGACGATCTCTCCCGCGAGGTGCCTTGCCTGTCCAAGGTCTCCCCGAACTCCGACTTCCACATGGAGGACGTCCACCGCGCCGGCGGTATCCCCGCGATCCTGGGTGAGCTGTGGCGTGGCGGCAAGCTCAATGAGGACGTCCACACCGTGCATGCAAGCAGCCTCTCCGAATGGTTGGAGGACTGGGACATCCGCGCAGAGAGCCCGAGCGATGCCGCCATCGACCTCTTCCACGCCGCTCCGGGCGGGGTGCGCACCACCGAGGCCTTCTCCACCGAGAACCGCTGGTCCTCCCTGGACACCGATGCGACTGCGGGCTGCATCCGCGACGTCGAGCACGCCTACACCGCCGACGGCGGCCTGGTGGTACTGCGCGGCAACCTCGCCGAGGACGGCGCCATCATCAAGGCGGCCGGCATCGACGAGGAGCTGTGGCACTTCGAGGGCAAGGCCCTCGTCGTCGAGTCCCAGGAGGACGCGGTGCGGGTGATCCTGGATAAGAAGGTTTCCCCAGGCGACTGCATCGTCGTCCGCTACGAGGGCCCAGCCGGTGGTCCGGGTATGCAGGAGATGCTGCACCCGACCGCCTTCCTGAAGGGCTCCGGCTTGGGTCGCGAGTGCGCGCTGATCACGGACGGCCGTTTCTCCGGCGGTTCCTCCGGCATCTCGGTCGGCCACATCTCCCCCGAGGCTGCCCACGGCGGGCTGATCGGCCTGGTTGAGGACGGCGACCCGATCCTCATCGACGTCCACAATCGCACGCTGGAGCTGCAGATCTCCGAGGAGGAGATCGCGCGCCGTCGTAGCCAGATGGACGCTTCCGACACCCCGTGGCAGCCCACCACCCGCAAGCGCCGGGTCACAAAGGCCCTGCGTGCCTATGCGGCGATGGCAACCTCCGCCGATAAGGGCGCAGTTCGCGAGGTGAAGTAGCCACCATGGCTCAGGCCTCCTCCGGGTCCCCGGCTCCGCACACGACGGAGCGCGCGGGTCACGATCCGATGATCCGGGTGCGCGATGCACACCTGCACAACCTGAAGCACATCGACGTCGATCTGCCCCGGGACACTCTCGTGGCGGTCACCGGCGTGTCGGGTTCGGGCAAGTCCAGCCTGGCCTTCGGCACCATCCATGGGGAGGCGCAGCGCCGGTACCTGGAGTCCGTCTCCCCCTTCGCGCGCCGTCTCATCGGCGGCGCGGTCAACCCACGCGTCGGGTCGGTCACGGGGCTGCCGCCGACGGTGGCGCTGCAGCAGTCCACCACCCTGGGTGGAGCGCGCTCCTCGGTGGGCACGATCTCGAATATGTCGAATAGTATTCGGCTGCTCTTCTCCCGCTCCGGCAGCTACCCGGACGGCATGCGCGAGCGGTTGGAGTACGGCAGGCTCGATTCGGACGCCTTCTCCCCCAACACCACCGCCGGCATGTGCCCCGAGTGCCAGGGCACCGGCACCGTGCACCGGCCGACAGAAGAGTCGATGGTGCCGGATCCCAGCCTGTCCATCTGGGATGGTGCGATCGCCGCGTGGCCGGGAGCGTGGTTGGGCAAGAACTTCCGGGACATCCTGGGAACCCTCGGCTACCCGCTGGACGTCCCGTGGCGGGATATTCCGCAGGAGGACCGCGACTGGATCCTGTTCACCGACGAGCAGCCCGTGGTCACCGTCCACCCGGTGCGGGACGAAAACGCCGTGCACGGGTCCTACAAGGGAAAGTGGCGCTCGGTTGCCACCTACCTCAACGACACCCTGGCGGAGACGGAGTCGGATAAGAACCGCCGCCGGGTGCTCTCCTTCATGCACTCATCGACGTGCCCGACGTGTCAGGGCCGCGGCTTTCAGCCGGATACCCTGCAGGTCACTTATGCCGGTTATGCCATCGACGAGTTCAACGGCCTGGCGTTGAAGGATGTTCTTGCTGTGCTGGAGGATCGCCTCCAGCAATTGGCGGGTATCGCCAAGCAGCAGTGGACCGAGCACGACGAGGCCGAGGAACTGTTGCTGGATCAGGTGCTGCCCACGGTGCGCGCCGCAATCGAGCTGGGGCTGGGGCACTTAAGCCTCTCCCGGCCGGCACGCAGCCTGTCTGCGGGCGAGCACCAGCGCCTGCGGCTGGCCTCCCAGTTGAACTCGAGCCTGTTCGGAACGACCTACGTGCTGGACGAGCCCTCGGCCGGCCTGCACGTGGTGGAACGGAAGGCGGTCTCCGAGCTGCTGCAGCGCTTCATCACTGCTGGGAACTCGGTGCTGCTGGTGGAGCACGATATGTCGCTGGTTGCCGGCTGCGATTGGGTCGTGGACATCGGCCCTCGCGCTGGTGAGCGCGGCGGGCAGCTGGTGTTCTCCGGCCCTACTGACGAGTTCCGCGCCCGCGCCGACCAGCTGGGCTCCCCCACAGCCACCGCGTTGAACGAGGGCTTCCCCGAGTTGACGGCCACCCCGGCCGGCACCGGTGAAGCAATCGGCCTTCGTGGCGTGCACGCACGCGCCTTCGACGGAGCCGACGTGGACTTCCCGCTGGGGGCGCTCACCGCGGTCACGGGGGTGTCTGGCTCCGGCAAGTCCACCCTGGTCATCGGGGTTCTGGCAGACGCGGTGTCCCGCTCGGCCAAGCAGGTAGTCGGCGCCGACGAGGTCTCGGACGAGGACCCGGATGCTTTGGCCACGGCAGGTTCCGACCGTGACAGGAATTTCCGTGTGGATAGCGCCACGGGGGTCGATAAGATCCACCGGCTGGTGCACATCACCCAGAAGCCGATTGGGCGTACGGTGCGTTCCACCGTCGCGACCTACACGGGCCTGTTCGATCACGTCCGCAGGCTCTTTGCCGCGACCCCAGAGGCGAAGCGGCGAGGCATGTCGGTCTCCGATTTCTCGTATAACACGACGAAGGGCCGCTGCCCGGAGTGCGACGGTGCGGGCAGCATCGAGGTCGAGCTGGTGTTCCTGCCCGGCACGTACACCACCTGCCCGGCCTGCCACGGCAAGCGCTATAAGCCGGAGATCCTCGAGGTGCAGTGGAACGGTCGCAGTATCGCCGATATCTTGGCGCTGACCGTGGACGAGGCGCTGGAGGTCTTCGCCGAGGAGCCGAGGATTTTGCGCTCCGTCAAATTCCTACACGCCCTCGGCCTGGGCTACCTGCGGCTGGGGCAGGGTTCCCCGGAGCTCTCGGGCGGTGAGGCGCAGCGCATCAAGCTGGCCTCCGAGATGCAGCGTGGCTCCAGCCACAAGCACAGCCTGTACCTCCTGGACGAGCCGACGACGGGGCTGCATCCGGCGGATGTGGACCTGCTGCTCGCCCAGCTGCGTCGCCTGGTCGACGACGGTGCGACGGTGATCGTCGTCGAGCACGACCTCCGGGTGGTCGCGCAGGCAGACCACGTCATCGACGTCGGTCCGGGAGCCGGTGACGAGGGTGGCCAGATCCTGGCCACCGGGACGCCGGCGGCGGTCGCTCAGCAGGGTATGCAGCCGGATTCACGCTCGGTGACGGCCCAGGTTCTGGCCGATCGAGCCGGCTTGAGCTGAGCCTGAACACCTAAGGCCTGCCCAAAGGCATAAGAAAACCCGAGCCCTGGTGGGCTCGGGTTCTGTTTTCGCTGGCGCTTGCGCGCGCCGTACCGCGAAGTTTAGAAGGGGTTGCGACCGCCCGTGAGCAGCCAGAGCGCGGCGAAACCGGCGATGCCGAGGACCGCAAAGATCCACGAGGAGGCCAGCGGCCGGGTCGCCCAGCTACGGGAGCGATCCAGGGATGCCCCGCCCGGGCCGGTGAAGATCAGGCTGAGGCTGATCAGCGCGTAGAGCGCCCACTGGTGGATCACCGGGTTCAGCCCGTAGGGCCACAGCGAGCCCTGGTGGCCGGAAAGGTGGAAGGTCGCCATGAAGGCCGAGACCACGAAAGCGAGGGCGGCGGCGAACGGCGTGAGCAGGCCCAGGATCAGCAGTCCACCGGCGATGACCTCGGCGGCAGGGATAGCAACAGCGAGCACCCCAGATCCGCTGAAGAAACTAAGCCGACTTTCGAGGGCGCTGATGCCTGGATCCCCGGCAAAGCCAAAGAGGGTCTGCAGACCGGAGATCAGCAGCACCGCGCCCGCGACGATGCGCAGGATAGCCAGGCCGAGGGACTGAGTACCGCGGCGGGTCTCCACTGGCTCGGCGATCGGAGCAAGCGGCTGGCCGTCAGGCCCGTAGGCAACCTCGCCCTCAGGCCCCACCGGCTGCGCGTTCGGATCCCACTGCGCATCCGTGTCGAAGCCCCCCTGGGGGTGAGCTTCGCCTGGCTGCGCCGGGTAGCCCTGCGCGGCGGTGTCGGCGTCGTTCTTCGAAGCGCCGACGCCAGCGGCGTACCCGCCGGCGGCTCCCGCGGCCCCCGCCCCGGCCACCCCAGCGCCGAGCGCTGCGGTGTTTGTGCCGGTCTGTGGCTGAGCCTGCTGCTGCGCCGCCGTGCCCTGCGAGCCGGTGCCCGCACCAGCGCCAGAGAGGTCGAGCACCTCAGTCCGCTGATCCTCGGCGGCGCCTGGCTGCTCACCAGGCACATTCGGAACATCGGCTGCCGGCGCGGACTCAGCCTCGGGAGCTGGTTCCGGCGCGGGTGCCTCGATGCGCTGGGGGCGGGCGCGGCCCGCGAGCGCATAAATATCGCGCGGACGGCTCTGCTCAGCGGTCCCCCGCTCTGCCGCCCCTGCCGTGTCAGTCCGCTCCGCTGCGTCCTTGCCCTTGGCCGTGGCCTTAGCGTCAGCCGCCGCGGTGTCGGCCTTCTTAGCCTCGGCAGGCTTGGTGCCAGTAGCCTTAACTGCTGCCTTCGGGGCATCGCCCTTAGCAGGCTTCGCCTGAGCGGAGGCTGGGGATTTGTCGTCACCCGACTTCGCCTTGGGCTTGGCCGCAGTCTTCGCGGTTGGGGCATCCTTCGCAGCCGCCTTCTTATCCGCGGCAGCCGGGCCGTTCTTCACGGTCTTCGCCGCTGGAGCAGCCGGAGCCTTCGGGGCACCTGGCGCCTTCGGAGCACCCTTCGCGGCTGGTTCCGGCGTTGCGCCCTCGTAATCTGGCACATCGATATCGGCGTACGGTTCCGATGCGCGGTCGCTGTGCCCGAAGGGCGAACCTCCAAGCGCCCCCTTCTGGGGCTTCTTGCCATTCTTCGATGCGTCAGTCATGTCCCCAGCCTAAACGAGTTTCCCCAGGAACAGACCGAACAGACGCGGAGTGTCGGAGAACACTGCACCTGCCCAATCGAGCAACCTCCCTAGGATGAAGTTATAAAACCCGCAGCTCAGAGCATTCAAACGTCCAAGTGGCTGACTTTTGTTGACATATCATCAATAATGGAGGAAAGCCTAGCGGCTCAGGTCTCCAACAGAGCACGCAAATATAGAGGACAGTGAGGGATATGGCTTACGTTGAATCGGGCGGCGAATTCGATCGCGACATGAACTACATCGACGACCGCATCGTCAAGGACGTCGAAAACTTCGACCCCAGCAACACCGCCTCCGGCAAAGGACAGGCCTGGCCGGTCAAGCCCAATACTTACCGGCTGATCGCAGCCCGCGCCTGCCCGTGGGCACACCGCGCGGTGATCACCCGGCGCCTCATGGGCCTCGAGGACGCGATCTCCCTGGGGCTAACCGGCCCCACTCACGACTGGAAGTCCTGGACCTTCGACCTCAACGAAGACTCCGTCGACCCCGTGCTGAAGATCGGCAAGCTCCGCGACGCTTACCTCAACCGCTACCGGGATTACCCTCGCGGCATCACCGTCCCGGCGATGGTGGACGTCGCGTCGAAGTCGGTGGTCAGCAACGACTTCTTCAGCATCGTCGAGGACCTCGCCACTCAGTGGACCGATTATCAGCGCCCCGGAGCCCCGGACCTCTACCCGGAGGCGTTGCGCGCGGAGATCGACGAGATCAACGAGCGCGTCTTCCGCACCGTCAACAACGGCGTCTACCGCGCAGGGTTCACCGGTTCGCAGGAGTCCTACGAGAAGGCTTTCAACGAGCTCTTCAGCACCCTCGACTGGCTGGAGGAACGACTGAGCAGCCGCCGCTACCTGGTCGGCGATCACATCACGCTGGCGGATGTGTACCTCTACCCCACCCTGATTCGTTTCGACATGGTGTATCACAACCACTTCAAGTGCAATCGAAACAAGATCTCGGAGATGCCGAACCTATGGGGCTACCTGCGTGATCTCTTCCAGACACCGGGCTTCGGCGACAGCACGAATTTCCAGCAGATCAAGGACCACTACTTCCTGGTCCACACCGATATCAATCCCACCGGCGTGGTCCCGGTCGGCCCAAGCCCGGAGATCTTCTACACCGAGCATGGCCGCGAGGAGCTCCCGGGCAGCCCGTTCGGCGAGGGCACCGCCCCGGGCGCTCCCCAAGGGGAGGACGTGCTGGACGGCGACGAGGTCGGCGCCTTCGCCTAAGTTAGCGCCTGGTTTTTAGCGCTTCGGCACTAACGCTTGGTGCCGATCTTCTCGGCGACATCCTCCAGCCCCGTGGTGATCTTCGAACCCGCGGAGGCACCCGTGGTCGCCGGGGAAATCAGCTCCACCCGTGCGCCCAGCTCGGCGATCGCCGGCTGGTCCAGAAGATCCGCGAAGGCCTCCTTGCCCTGCCCGCGGAAGTCTTCGACGAGGATGACGTCCGGAGCAAGCGCGGCGATGCGCTCCGGGTCTGCCGGTGCCGCACCCCGCATGCCCTCAGCCTCGGAGATCAGCTCGCCACCGGCCTCCTTCACCAGGCCGCTGGCCATCGTGGACGGCGCCATGATCATCTTCTTGCCGCCGCGAGCCATGAGCAGCAGGACGCGGGGCTTGGCTTCCTTGTCCAGCGACCCCACGATCTCATCGCGTCGCTCGCCGATCTTCGCGCTCAGCTCCTGGGCCTTGTCCTGCTCGCCGGTCAGCTCGCCGAGGGTGGTCATGCTCTTCATGAGGCTGTCGATGGAGCTCCAGTCGGAGTCCTTGAAGGTGTGAACCTTCACCCCGCTGTTGGCGAGCAGCTCCGCGGCAGAGCCCTCGGAGCCATGCCGCTCGGTCAGCACGACCAGATCCGGGTTGAGCGCCAGCACCTGCTCCGGGTCGGCGTGCACCCCATCGGGAAGCGCGGTCTCGCCAACCGGCTTGCTGCCAGGGGTCGCCGGGGATGCCACGATGCGCTCGTGATCGACGAGCTCCGCGAGCACGCTGGTCGCATCGGAAGACAAGGAGGCGATGCGCTGCGGCTTGGTTACCGCCTCTCCGGACTCGGTGGACTCCGCGCTGCGGCTTTCCTCCGCTCCCTGCGTAGCTTGCGCAGCGCCGTCGTCCTCGGCCGGGGAGCACGCCGCGGCGAAAGTGAACAGCGAGAGGGTCAGCGCGACGAGCGCGCGACGCCAGTGCTTACGGGTAGTAGTCATTCTCATCCTTAAAGTCTTTTGTCTTGGGTCTCGGGGCGTAGCGTTTCAGTGCTCCGCCACCGTGGGATTCGGGTTTACGGCGCATCCGGAAGCAGCGGCCAACCCGCCGCCACGCGGTGTCACAGCGGGGTGACTCGCAGGCTCTCCGTCACCGGGTCCGGCCTAATGTCCACCGGGACGCCGTAAACCTCGGATACCAGCTCCGGGGAAAGCACCGCCTCAGGCGGCCCCGTGGCAGCCACGTTCCGCTCCGCCATGAGGACGAGCCGGTCGCAGTACCGCGCCGCCAGGGTCAGGTCGTGCAGGACAACCACCACGGTCTTGCCCTGCTGTGCCTGTTCCCTCAGGAGGTTGAGCACCCGCACCTGGTGTTTAAGGTCGAGCGCGCTGGTGGGCTCATCGCACAGCAGAACCGGGGTGTCCTGCGCGATCGCGCGTGCGACGTGAACCAGCTGGCGCTCGCCGCCAGAAATCTGATTGACCGATTTCTCCCTCAGGTGCTCGATCCCCACCCTCGCCAGCGAGTCTTCCACGATCTGGCGGTCGGAATCCGTGAACTGTTGGAACCGGGACACGTGGGGGTGGCGTCCGAACTGGACGACCTCGGCGACGGAGAAGTCGAAGCTCATCGTCGTTTCCTGGGGGACGACCGCCATCTGCTGGGCGCGCTGACGGTCGGAGGTTCCAGCATCCAGCCAGACCCCGCGCAGCAGCGTCGACTTGCCGGCCCCGTTGGGGCCGATGATTCCGGTGACCTGGCCCTGTTCGGCCGAGAAGGCGACGTCGGAAAGAATGCCGGGGACGGTGATGCGGGCGTCAATCATGCCGACCACCCCGCCGGACGACGGCCACGCAGCAGCAGCCAGAGGAAGATCGGCGAACCGATGAAGGCCACGACCGTTCCGGTCTGCAGCGTGACTGGGGCGAAGAGCATGCGGGCGATCGTGTCTGCTGCCAGTAGAAAGGCCGCACCGGCCAGCGCAGCGGTGGGCAGCAAGGACTTGTGATTCGGGCCGATGATCAGGCGGATGAGGTGCGGCACCACGAGCCCCACGAAGCCGATCACACCGGAGACCGCCACCGCCGACGCGGTGATCAATGCAGCAACCGTAAGTGTGACAACGCGAACCCGGCGCACATTCACTCCCGTGGTGCGGGCAGCCTGGTCGCCCATCAGCAGGATGTTGAGGTCCCGGCTAAAGAGCAACAGAAGCACAATGCCGAGCACAATGGGCAGGCTCGCGATGGCGACGGGCTCCCAGGTGCGGGCGACAAGATCGCCGTTGAGCCAGAAAGCCACGCCGCGGATATCCGAGTCCGAGGGTGCGTTGGCGATCGCAGCCGAGGTGACCGCACCCAAAAACGCGCTGAGCGCAATACCGACGAGCACGAGGGTGGCCGGGCCTCCCCCGCGCATCGCCGCGGCCAGCTGCACGATGGCCACGGCTCCCAGCGCCCCGAGGAAAGCCGAGGCCGGCAGTGCCCAGGCGGCCACCGCGCTGAATCCGGTGACGATGGCCAGCACCGCGGCCGTCGCCGCCCCAGCGGACACACCGATGATGCCCGGGTCTGCCAGCGGGTTGCGGAAGACCGCCTGCATCACGGTTCCGGCCACGGCCAGGGCCGCGCCCACGAGAGCGGCGATGATTGCGCGGGGCAGGCGGATGGTCGCCACAACGTTATAAGCGCTCCCCAGCGCCGGATCCTGCCGGGCGATCTCTCCACGCCCAGTGATCTGCGCCCAGACGCTGGCCAGCACATCCGGCACCGCGATGGTGACCGGCCCGATGGCGAGCGCTGCGATAAAGAGAATTGCCGCCAGGATCGCCGCGATGGCGATTGCTACCGCCGGCGAGCTAAGACGACGTTTCTGCACACCGCGAACCTACATTAATTGATAGCCATTTTCAATATTTGTGCAGGCTATCACCTCTAGGCCAATCTTCGGCCGCCAAGCAGGAGTTAGTGGATTTTGGCTTCCTGCCCTTGCCACGCCTCGTCACGTAGTTCCTTCTTGCGCACCTTGCCGGTAGAGGTCCGGGGCAGCTCGTCGAGAATGACGATATCCTTGGGAACCTTATAGCCCGCCATATTCACCCGGCAGTGGGCGATGATCGCCTCAGAAATCGCCTCCGGATCATCCCCTCGAGCCTCCGACCGCAGCACCACGTACGCACGCGGCCTCTCGCCCCATTTCTCGTCCGGCACTCCAATGACCGCGCAATCGGAGACGTCCGGGTAACTGACGATGCCCTGCTCCACCTCGATGGTGGAAATGTTCTCACCGCCACTGACCACCACATCCTTGGCCCGATCCAGCAGCTGGATATAGCCATCGGGGTGCTTGACACCGAGATCGCCGGTGTGGAAATACCCACCCCGGAAGGCGATGCGGGTGGCTTCCTCATCCTCGAAATATCCCGCCATCACCCCATTGCCAGTCATGACGATTTCGCCCATCGTCGTACCGTCGCTAGGCACCTCGACAATCGAATCATCATCTTCAGCGGTTTGCTCGATGACCAGCACCTCTTCGTTGGTGATCATTGCAACGCCCTGCCGGGCCTTCAGCACCGCGCGACGCCGGACAGTCATATCCGACCACTCGCGCTGTGGCTCGCAAACAGTAAACGGCCCATAGGATTCCGTCAGCCCATAAACGTGTGTGACTTCGATGCCGAGATTCTCACACCGAGTGATGATGGTGGGGCTCGGCGGGGCTCCCGCGGTCACGATCCTGAGGTTCTTCACGCGCCGCTTGTTCTCATCATCGACCAGCGTGGTGAGCACCGCGGGAGCGCCACACATGTGAGTGATCCCTTCTTCTGCGATCAAGCGCCACATCTCCGGCCCTCGCACCGCCCGGAGTGCCACCTGGGTTGCCGAAACTGCCATCGTCGCCCAGCCGGTACACCAGCCTGAGCAGTGAAACATGGGCAGCGTCCACAGATAGACGCTGTCGCTGGCGAATTTTTGCGCGTTAACCTCACCGATAGCGTTGAGATAGGCTCCGCGGTGTGTGTACACGGCGCCCTTCGGCTTACCGGTCGTGCCCGAGGTGTAGTTGATCGCAATGGGCTCATTATCGTCGGCCACCCGATAACTTAGATCCTCGCCCTCCCGGTGGGGCGCGATGAAATCCGCGAAAGAGGGGAACTTCCCGGGCTGGGTGCCGTCCAACTCTGGGATCTCCAACAGCCGCAGTTCTTCTGGCAGTTCCTCAACCACGCCGGCTAGCAGGTCAGCTGCACCGATGAGGATATTAAACCCAGCGTGACCTTGGATATAGGCCACCTCGGCCGCCGCGAGCCGGGTGTTGATAGGCACGGTCACTCCCCCAGCGAGAGGCACAGCAAACTGCGCCAGCAGAGCCTCGTAGCTATTCGGGGCAAGCACCCCTACCCGGTCGTGCAGCCCCAACCCGTGGGCTCGCAACGCACGAGCGAAAGCCTCCGCATCCTCTCGGAACTGCCTGAAGCTGATGCGCCGCACTCCGTCGATGCAGGCCGTGGCTTCTGGGAAGATATTGGCGCTGCGCTCTAGGAACCGCAGCGGGGTCAGGGGAACGTTCAAACCTCGATACTTAGTTTCCATAACCAACACGCTACATTCCCGCGCCCGCTTAAAGCGAGAGAAAATAAGAAACCTCCGAGCCCGTTTTCCCGGGGCCCGGAGGTTTCTACGCGAATCACCGCGCATCACGCACGCGAGCGGTGGCCGCGTGCGGTGCTAGTTCAGCTTCTCGGCGATCAGCTTATTGACCTGCGCCGGGTCACCCTTACCCTTGGTTGCCTTCATCACGGCACCCACGATCGCGCCGGTGACCTTCTTATTGCCCGCGCGGTACTTCTCCACGATGTCCGGGTTTGCAGCCAGGGCCTCGTCGACGGCGGCCTCGATCGCGCCGTCGTCGCGGACGACCTCCAGGCCACGATCCTTGACCACCTGGTCGACGTCACCCTCCCCTGCCAGCACACCGTCGACGGCCTGGCGGGCGAGCTTGGTGGTCAGCTTGCCTTCCTTGACCAGCTCGATGATGCGGGCGACCTGTGCTGGGGTGATGTCGAGCTGCTCCAGCTCCACGCTCTGCTCATTGGCCTTCTGCGCCAGGTAGGCCACCCACCAGCTGCGGGCATCCGCCGGATCCGCGCCAGCCTCGGTGGTCTCCACGATCAGGTCGAGCGCACCAGCGTTGACGAGGTCGCGCATCTCCGCGTCCGGCAGACCCCACTCCTTCTGGATTCGGGCGCGGCGGATCCACGGCATCTCCGGTAGGGTCGCGCGGATCTCCTCGACCCACTCCTCCGGCGCAAGCACCGGGGGCAGGTCCGGGTCGTTGAAGTAACGGTAGTCCGCCATGGACTCCTTCGGACGACCCTTCGAGGTGGTGCCGTCCTCCTGGTAGTGGCGGGTCTCCTGCTGGATCTCCACCCCGTTGACGAGGCAGGCGGCGTGGCGCTGCATCTCGAAGCGCACGGCCTGCTCCACGGAGCGCAGGGAGTTGATGTTCTTGGTCTCGGTGCGGGTGCCGAACTCGGTGCTGCCCTTCTCGCGCAGGGAGAGGTTCGAGTCCACGCGCATGGAGCCCTGGTCCATGCGGGCATTAGACACGCCGAGGGCCTTAACCAGGTCGCGCAGCGCGGTGACGTAGGCGCGCGCGATCTCCGGGGCGCGCTCGCCGGCTCCCTCGATCGGCTTCGTGACGATCTCAATCAGTGGCACCCCGGCGCGGTTGCAGTCCACCAGGGAGGCAGTCGCACCGTGGATGCGACCGGAAGCGCCACCGAGGTGGGTCAGCTTTCCGGTGTCTTCCTCCATGTGGGCGCGCTCGATCTCGACGCGCCACTCGGTGCCGTCATCGAGGACGACGTCCAGGTAGCCGTCGTAAGCGATCGGCTCGTCGTACTGGCTGATCTGGTAGTTCTTCGGCTGGTCTGGGTAGAAGTAATTCTTGCGCGCGAAGCGGGAGTACGGCGCGATCTTGCAGTTCAGTGCAAGCCCGATCTTGATGGCCCACTCCACGCCCTGCTTGTTGACGACCGGCAATGCGCCCGGCAGACCCAGGCTGCACGGGTCCACGTGGGTATTCGGATCCCCGCCGAAGGCAGCGGTCGAGGTGGAGAACATCTTGGTGTTCGTGGACAGCTCGACGTGGACCTCCATTCCCATCACGGGTTCGAAGCGCTCCAGCACTTCGTCGAAATCCATCACATCGTCGGAATAGTCATACAACTGCGCAGTCATGGCGCCCATCTTAGTACCTTTGCCACCGGTCATCTGTAATCGGCTCGGGTGCTTTTAGCCCAGCAGGCCCTGGAGGTTTTGGTAGCGGTAGCCCGGCACGGACTTCACCCGCCCGACGGCCTGCTCGAAGTCGATGAGGTCGATTTTCTCGCCGTGCAGGGCGGCCACTTTTCCGGTCTTTCCTTCCAGCACTGCCTTGGTCGCGTTGACCCCACAGCGGGTGGCCAGCACCCGGTCGAAGGCAGTCGGGGTCCCGCCGCGCTGCATGTGCCCCAGCACCGAGGAACGCACCTCCACTCCCAGGCGCTTCTCCACAGCTCGGGCCACCTGGTAGCCCATGCCCTGGAGCTTGACGTGCCCGAACTCGTCGAGCTCCTCTTCCCCCTCGCCCTGGCCGTCCAGGCTGCCGCCCTTCGGTTCCGCGCCTTCTGCCACGCAGATGATCCCGTAGCGCTCGCCCTGCTCGAAGCGCTTCTCCATGCGGGCGCAGACCTCGTCGATGTCGAAGGGGAACTCCGGCAGCAGCACGTCGTGAGCGCCACCGGCCATGCCCGCATGCAGCGCGATCCAACCGGTGTGGCGCCCCATGACCTCAACGATCATGACGCGCTTGTGGGACTCCGCCGTGGTGTGCAGGCGGTCGATGGCCTCGGTGGCCACGGCGACGGCGGAGTCGAAGCCGAAGGTGTAATCCATGCCGTCGACGTCGTTGTCGATGGTCTGCGGAATGCCGACAACCGGGATGCCGTTGTCGTGCAAGAACTGTGCACCCCGCAGGGTGCCGTCACCGCCGATCGGGATCAACGCGTCGACCTCGTGCTCCGCGAGGTTGGCCTTGATTGTGTCGATCTGCGCCTTGAACTTATCCGGGTGCAGCCGGCCAGTGCCGAGAATCGTGCCGCCGTAACGAATGATGCGGTCGATATAGGCGTCGTCGTAGAGCGGGACCACGCGGTTTTCCACCAGCCCCTGGTAACCATCCTCGAAGCCAATAACCTCGACACCGGCGGCACCCGCGGTGCGCACGACACCACGAATCACTGCATTCAAGCCGGGGCAATCCCCACCACTGGTCAAAATCGCGATACGCATATCCTTAAGCTCTCCTCCCGAGCTGTGCCACCGGCACGTGTGCTTCCGTTGCAGCCTTACGCCAGCAACACTAGTTGCGCGGGGCAGGTCCTGGCTTAGCACTTCCCGAGACGGCCGTGGCCACGAGCCCGACCAGCAGCGCAGCGGCGATCGGGAGGAAGGACTGGCCGAAGGCATAAGCAAGCTGCTCCCCCGCGCCGTCGCCGTAGTGGCTCAAACGCACCTGGAGGACAGCGCCCACCACGGCCACGCCGGTGACCGCACCGACCTGGCGGATCGTGTTATATGCCCCCGATCCGGCACCGGCCAGGTGGGGCGGCAAATCCCGCAGCGTCATCGCGGAGTTGGGCGACCAGAAGGCAGCGTTGCCCGCCCCCATCAGCAGCATGGGCACGATGATCGCCCCGGCCGATCCTCCCGGGCGAAGGCAGAAAAACAGCCCGAGAATCCCGGCGATCATGAACACGAAGCCGGCCACGGCGATGGGCTGGGCGTCCTTCCGGTCGATGAGCCAACCGATCCAGGGTGACAGCGGCAGCGCCAGGACGGACATGGGCAGCACATAGGCCACGGCCGTCATCGCGGAGAGTCCGTGGACCTGCTGCAAGTACATCATCAGCGGCAGCATCATGCTTGCGGTGGCAAAGCCCATCGTGAAGATCGCGAGGTTTCCCATCGAGAAGCTGCGGCGGGAAAACAGCGTGGTCGGCAAGACCGGATCCTTGCCTTCCGCGCCGTGCGTGAGCCGGGCCTGGCGGCGGAAGAAGAGCACGCCGATGGCGATACCCGCAGCCATCACGGCCCAGATCCACCAAGCCCAGGCCACGGTCTCGCCCTGCTGAATCGCGAAAATGAGGCAGCTGACCGCGAGCATGGACTGGACCATCGAGATCCCGTCGATGGGCTTATCGGTGGGCTCGAAGGGCGGCACCCAGGCCGCAACCAGCGCGATGGACAGGATGCCGATGGGAACGTTGACCAGGAAGATCCAATGCCACGAGAGCGTGGAGGTGATGACCCCTCCCAGGATCGGCCCCATCATGGTGGATAGGCCTGCCACGGCACCCCACACCCCCATGGCCGCGCCCCGCTTCTCCCGCGGAAAGACCCGGTTGATCACCGACATGGTCTGCGGGGTCAGCAGGGCCGCGCCGAGCCCCTGCACCGCCCGGGAGATCATTAGCCACTCGATCGTCGCGGAATAGCTGCACGTCAGTGAGGCCAGCGTGAAGATCACCATGCCCACGATGTAGACGTTCTTCGGCCCGTAGCGGTCCCCCAGCCGCCCAGTGACCAGCAGCGGGACGGCGAAGAAGAGCAAGTACACCGAGGTCACCCAGATGACCTGGTTATAGGTGGCGCCCAGCTGTGCCTGCAGATCCGGGGTGGCAACGGCCACGATCGATTGATCCAGCAGGATCATGAAGAAACCGATGCAGAGGGCGGTCAGCGCCCGCCAGGCCGCCACGCTGTTCAGCGGGAGGGTCGGATACTTGTGCTCAGTCACAGGCACCATCTAATCACCTCCCCGGTCCGCTCTCCCCTCCCCGGGCCACGCCGGGCGGGAAGGCCGGGTCAGTTACCAGCCTCCGGCGGGAATAGTTGTGGAGCGGGCTCTGTGTCTTAGTCCAAGAGCTGTTTTAGCCCCAGAGCTGCGCCACCCGCTGCCGCACCTCCGGCAGCGTGGCCCGGAATTCGGGCATGAGGTTGAGCTCCTCCAACTTCGAGAGCGGCTGCCATCGCAGGTCCGTGGATTCCTCGGTGAGGACGAACTCCAGCGGGTGCTCAGCGCGCGCAATGACGGTGCTATACCGCCATTCAGTCACAGTCTCATCGAGCACCTCCCACCAGAACTTGGCGCCGAGCCCGAAGACCGCCCGTCCCCCGTGTTCTGGGTGGTAAATGGGCTGCTCCTGCAGTGCCTGGCGGACATCGCCATCACGCTCGATCATGGCGCGCACAGGATCCAACAGGTGTTCCTCCTCCGGGAGGACGGCTTCGCGGCGCAGCACGTGGTTCAGCTCGACGCGAGAGGTGACCAGCGTGTCCAGGACGGTGACGTCCGCGGGGTCGATCCCAGTCTCCTCCTGAGTCTCGCGCAGCGCGCCCTGCTCGGGCGATTCGCCGTGGTCAATTGCCCCACCCGGCAGCGCCCAGGTGTCCCCACGGTTGGTCCACCAGGCACGGTGCTGCATGAGGACGACCGGCTCGGCGGAGTCCTCGGCCGGGGCGCACAGGAACAGCCCGGCTGCCCCCAGGGTCCCCCACCTGCGGGAGCCATCGACGCCAATTGCCCAGCCATCACCCGTAGTAACCATAGGGTCTACTGTACGCCAGCGGCCCCGCACCCAAATCGAATCTGGGTGCGGGGCCGCTCGGTGTGCCTAGTTCAAGGAGCCTTAGTTCTCGCGGCCTGCCTCGAAGGCGGAGCCGACGCGGTAGATGCTCTCCTCACCATGGGCCGGGCCCATCAGCTGCAGACCGGTTGGCAGCTGGGTATCGCTGCTCAGTCCGCCCGGAACGGACATGCCGCAGACACCGGCGAGGTTCAGCGGGAGGGTGAACAGATCGAAGAGGTACATCTGCAGCGGATCGTCGACCAATTCGCCGAGCTTGAACGCGGTGGTTGGGGTCGTCGGCGCGGCGATGACGTCCACCTGTTCGAAGGCCTTGGCGTAGTCCTGCGCGACGAGGTTACGCACGCGCTGTGCCTGCAGGTAGTAGGCGTCGTAGTAACCAACGGAGAGCGCGTAGGTGCCCAACATGATGCGGCGCTTCACCTCCGGACCAAAGCCCTGCGCGCGACTCAGGCTCATGACCTCATCGGCGCTGCGGGTGCCGTCGTCACCGGCGCGCAGGCCGTAACGCATCCCGTCAAAGCGGGCGAGGTTGGAGGAGATCTCGGAGAACTGGATCAGGTAGTAGGCATTCAGCGCGTGGTCGAAGTTCGGGCAGTCGACCTCCACGAGCTCCGCGCCCTGGGACTTCAGCTGCTCCAGGTTGGCCTCGTAGCGCTCGCGCACGCCCGCCTGCAGGGCTTCTGCCTGCTGGAACTGCTTGATCACACCAACCTTCACGCCCTTGAGGTCACCGTTCGCACCCTGCTTGGCGGCTGCGACCACGTCGGCGATCTCGTGGCGGGAGGACGTGGCGTCGTTCTGGTCGAAGCCCGCAATCACCTGGTGCAGGCGGGCGGTGTCCTCGACCGTACGGGCCGCCGGGCCACCCTGGTCCAGGGAGGAGGCGCAGGCGATAAGGCCATAGCGGGAGACGGTGCCGTAGGTCGGCTTCACGCCCACGGTGTTGGTCAGTGCAGCCGGCTGGCGGATGGAGCCGCCCGTGTCGGTGCCGATGGCCAGCGGCGCCATGCCCGCAGCCAGCGCGGCGGAGGAGCCACCGCCGGAGCCACCCGGGGTACGCTCCAGATCCCACGGGTTGCGGGTCACGCCATAAGCGGAGTTCTCGGTGGAGGACCCCATTGCGAACTCGTCCATGTTGGTCTTACCCAGGATCGGGATACCAGCGCTGCGCAGACGCAGGGTCAGCGTCGCGTCGTAGGGGCTCATGTACCCCTCGAGCATCTTCGAACCGGAGGTGGTGGGCGCGTCGGTGGTGACGAAGGCATCCTTCAGCGCGAGCGGCACACCGGCCAGGCTCGAGGTCGGCGTATCACCAGCGGCGATGGCGGCGTCGACGTTGTGGGCGGCAGCCAGTGCCTCGTCGGCGCTGACGTGAATGAAAGCGTTGATCTCCCCATCAACGTCGCTAATGCGGTCCAGGTGAGCCTGGGTCACCTCGACAGAGCTGATGTCCCGCGAGTGAATCTTCTCTGCCAGTTCGGCGGCGGTCCAGGTCGTGAAGTCGGAGTCCGTACGCTCCCCGACCGTCAGGCGCTGAGCTTCAGTCATCAATAATCCTTTGAGCTGTAATCATCGGCAGCGTGGGTACGCTGCGTGGAGTTGGTGTTGTTATTCCGGCGTGCCAGCCAGGCACAAAGCTAAGGCAGGTTAATCGGCGAGGATCTGCGGAACCTGGAAGCGCTGATCCTGCACTGCCGGTGCCTGATCCAGGGCCTGCTCGGCGGTCAGCACGGGCATGACGACGTCCTCGCGCATCACGGAGACGGCACCGTCGACGTTCTGAGTCGGGTGGCTCAGCGGCTCAACCCCCTCGGTATCGACCTTGGAGATCGCGGCGACGTGCTCGATGATGTCGTCGATCTGGTCGGCGTAGCTCTGCAGCTCATCCTCCGGGATCTCGAGGCGTGCCAGCTTGGCCAAGTGGGCAACATTTTCGCGGGAAATTTCAGACATGCCCATAACTCTAGTCAAGGCCGTGCACGTTCACCTAGCATGCCCCGGCCGGAAAAGAGCTCCTTAAGTTTTTCGCACGGATCGCTAGACTTTAGGCATGTCTTATTTGATGCGCGTGCGCGTACCCGATTCGCCCGGCGCCCTTGGCAAGATCGCCCAGGCGCTCGGCAACGTCGACGGCAACATCCAAGGCGTCGACATCGTCGGCTACGACGAAGACGACTCCCTGAACAACGAGATCGTCGTCGTTGACGACATCGTCGTGGACCTGCCCCACGGCACGTTGCCGGACGTCTTGATCACCGCAGCCCAGGAAGTCGAGGGCGTGTTCGTCGACTCCATCCGCCCGTTCTCCGGCTCGATCGACCGCCGCGGCCAGGTGCAGATGTTGGCCTCCATCGCGGCGCTGCGCTCCCGCCGCGCTGAGGCCCTGGAGACGCTGATGGCGGATCTGCCGCGGTCCATGTCCGCGGGCTGGGCCATCGTGTTGGATACCGCGCCCCGCACCCATCGCATCGCGGCCTCGAGCGCTGCTCCTGAGGACAACGGCCAGGAGCTGGATTCCGCGCCCGTACTCGAGGCCCGGGTTCTCAACCCCGAGCAGGAGGACTGGATCCCCGAGCCCTGGGCGGTCATGGACTCCTCGCTTGCCGCCACCCCCATCGAGGGTTCCTCGCTGATCCTCATCGTGGGTCGCCCGGGCGGCCCGGACTTCCTGCTCTCCGAGGTGGAGCACCTGCGGCAGCTGGGCAGCATCCTGGGCGCGTTCTTCGCCGACTGATCCCTCGCCGGCGAAATACAACGCCCCGCGGCCGGGCGGGCGACCGTCGGGGGCTGGGGTGTTTTAGGCCTTCAGGAAGAACTGATAAGCCGGGCTGGAGCTGACCTCCGTGGCGTGATAACCCAGCTTCTCCAGGTGCTCGGCGAACTCCGCGTCCCCCTCCACATTCTCGAACGCGGCGAGCACGCGACCATAGTCCATGCCGATGCTTCGGTAGTGGAAGGCCGACACATTCCACCGCGTTCCCAGCACCTCGAGGAAGCGGATGAGAGCGCCCGGGTGCTCCGGGAACTCGAAAGCGAACACGCTCTCGGTCACGGCGTGTGGTGGCTGGCCGCCAATCATGTACCGCACGTGTTCCTTGGCCACCTCGTCCTCGGAGAGGTCGACCACCCCATAGTCAGCCGCAGCCAGGTCGGTGAGGATGGATTCCCGCTCCTGGTGGCCACCCTTGAGCTGCACACCGACGAAGATCTTCGCTGGTTCGTCGGTCTCCCCCACGCGGTAGCTGAACTCGGTGACCGCGCGGCTACCCAACACGGTGCAGAAGTCCAGGAAGGCACCCTTGGCCTCGGGGATCGTCACGCCGAACAGGGCCTCGCTGCCTTCGCCGAGCTCCGCGCGCTCGGAGACATAGCGCAGCGAGTGGAAGTTGACGTTGGCACCCGAGAGCACGTGGACGAGGGTTTCGTCGGTGATCTCGTGCTCGGCGCAGTAGCGCTTGAGGCCCGCCAGCGCCACCGCACCGGCAGGCTCGGCGATCGCGCGAGTGTCGTCGAAGATGTCCTTGATCGCCGCGCTGATCTCGTCGGAGGTGACGGTCACGACGTCATCCAGCCACTCGTCCAGGATGCGGAAGTTCTCATCCCCGATGCGCTTGACCGCCACGCCCTCGGCAAACAGGCTGGTGTAGGCCAGGTCCACCGGCCCGCCCGCCTTCTTCGCGGCGACGAAGCAGGCGGACTCCTCCGGCTCCACGCCAATGACCTGGATTGTCGGATTCAACTGCTTGAGCAGGATCGCCACACCGGCAGCCAGGCCACCGCCTCCGATGGGGACGAAGACACGGTCGATCTCGGGGACGTCCTGGAAAATCTCCAGGCCGATGGTTCCCTGACCGGCGACCACCGCCTCGTCGTCAAAGGGGGCGACGAAGACCATGCCCTCGGTCTCGGAGAGCTCGATGGCCTTCGCCTTGGCCTCGTCGAAGTTGGCACCGTGCAGCAGCACACCGCCGCCCAGCCCCTGCACTGCAGCGACCTTGATCTGCGGGGTGATCTCCGGCATTACGATGGTGGTCTGGATACCCAGCTCGCGGCCGGACAGGGCCACCCCCTGCGCGTGGTTTCCAGCGGATGCCGCGACCACGCCCCGATTGCGCTCCTCCGGGCTCAGTTGAGCCATGCGGTTGAAAGCGCCGCGAATCTTGAAACTGTGCACCGGCTGCAGGTCCTCGCGCTTGACGAGCACGCGGTTATTCAAGCGCTTGGACAGCACGGGCATCGCGTCGGTGGGAGTGTGCTTCGCCGCCCGGTAGACGGGTGCTGCGACGATCTCCTTGAGGTAATCGGCTGCGGTGGGCTGTGGTGAGGAAGACATGTTTAGAAATTATAGGCAACCGGCCTATTGCAGCGGCCAGCTGGTGTTCACGTTCGCGTCGCGCCCCTTGGAGCGGAAGTATTCTGCCAAGCTGGACTGCTGCTCGTAGTACCAAGTGGACTGGTTCAACATCAGTTCATCGGCGCTCATCTGGGTAAGCTCCGGGTGCTCACGGGCGATCTTCCATGCCACGCGGGCCGCGGCGATCGCATCAGCGGTGGCCTCGTGCGCATTGTCGAGGGCCACCTCGTAGTGTTCGCAGACCGCCCCCAGGGTGCGCTTGCCCTTGCGATACTGGTCGAAGTGGCGGTCCAGCAGCAGCGGGTCGATGACTGGACCGTCCACGGTGAAGCTCGGGTCTTGGCTGCGCAGCACCGTCAGGTCATAGGGGGCATTGAAGACCACGAGGGTCGCGCCGTCCTCCCAACCCTGCCGGATCGCCCGGATCGTCTCCGCCAGGACCTCGTCGTGCGGCTGACCGTGCTCCCGTGCGTATTCGGTCGTGATGCCGTGCACCGCGCTGGCCTGCTCGGGGATCTCGACCCCCGGGTCAGCGAGCAATTCGACGTCATCCACCTGACTGCCGCGGATGCGCACCATGGCGCTGGTCACGATGCGGGCGGACAGTGGATTGGTGCCGGTGGTCTCTAGGTCGAAGCTCAACATGTGAGCCGGATTGAAATGCGCTGCGGTCATGATCCTTACTCTAACCGGAGCACCAGACAGGCCAGAGCGGATCCTCGATAGACTTGGAACCCGTGAGCACTCAATACGATTCCGATTCCTCGCCCGCCGCCAACCCCGGAGCCGCAGATCCTGCGCTTGCAGAGCTGAGCCAGCAGTGGCAGTCCCTCGCGGACCAGGTCAGGCACCACCGCGAGGTGTACTACTACGGCAATCCGGAGATCTCCGACGCCGAGTTCGACGCCCTGCTCACCCAACTTCAGGAGTTCGAAAACACCCACCCCGAGGCGGTAACCGGACCCAGCCCCACCACCGAGGTCGCCCCGGCCCCTCCTGAGTCCAGCCCGTTTCGCAACGTGGACCACCAGGAGCCGATGCTCTCGCTCGATAACGTCTTCGACACCGAGCAGCTTTCCTCCTGGCTGGAGCGCACCCCGGCCAAGACCTACCTCACCGAGCTGAAGATCGACGGCGCGTCGATCAACCTGCTCTACCGTAGCGGTGTCCTGGAACTCGCTCTCACCCGCGGCGACGGCACGACCGGCGAGGACATCACCCACAATGCCCGCACCCTCTCCGATATTCCGGCGCGCCTGCAGCCTTCCGAGGACTTCCCAGTGCCGGAGCTCGTGGAGATCCGCGGCGAGGTGTTCATCCGCGTCGAGGACTTCGCGAAGATGAATGCCCAGCGCCAGGCGGAGGGGCTGAAAATGTTTGCGAATCCGCGCAACGCCGCGGCCGGCGCGATGCGCCAGAAAGACCCGGCGGAGACCGCGCGCCGCCCGCTGCGCCTGATCTGTCACGGCATCGGCGCCCGCGAGGGCTTCACCCCCGCTTCCCAGCACGCGGCCTACGAGGCGCTGGCGGCCTGGGGCCTGCCGGTGAGCCCCTATACCAAGCAGGTGCACAGCGCCAAGGAGGTCCTGGAACAGGTCGCCTACTGGGCGGACCACCGCCACGATGCGGACCACGAGATGGACGGCCTCGTCATCAAGATCGACGACACGGAGTCCCAGCAGCGACTCGGAACGACCAGCCGCGCTCCGCGCTGGGCGATCGCCTATAAGTACCCACCGGAGGAGGCCCGCACCCGGCTGCACGACATTCGCCTAGGGATCGGACGCACCGGCCGGGCGACCCCGTATGCGGTGATGGAGCCGAAATACGTCGCGGGCTCCACCGTGACCATGGCGACCCTGCACAACCCCTCCGAGGCTCACCGCAAGGGCGTGCGCCTGGGTGATGAGATCATGATCCGCAAGGCCGGGGAGGTCATCCCGGAGGTGCTCGGCCCGGTGGAGGACGCCCGGAGTGGCGCGGAGCGCGAGTTCCTCTTCAGCAGCCTGTGCCCGGAGTGCGGCACTCCCCTGGGCCCGGCCCGCGGAGAGGACGCGGACTGGCGCTGCCCGAATACCCGCTACTGCCCCGGCCAGCTGCACACCCGCCTGACCTACATCGCCGGCCGCGGGGCCTTCGACATCGATGCCCTCGGCGAGAAGGCGGCCTATGACCTCATCCATTCCGGCGTGCTGCCCGACGAGACGGGGCTGTTCTCGCTCACGGAGGAGGATCTGCGCCGCACGGACGCGTATACGACGAAGTCCGGCGCGCTGAATAAGCAGGGCGAGACGCTGTTGACGACGCTTGCGGCCGCCAAGGAGGTCGATCTGTGGCGCGTCATCGTCGCCCTGTCCATCCGGCACGTTGGACCAACCGCGGCGAAGGCCCTGGCCAATCACTACGGTTCCATTCCGGACGTCGCCGCCGCTGATGTGGAGACGATGTCCACCGTCGACGGGGTGGGTCCCATCATCGCCGAATCCGTCCGCGACTGGTTCGCGGTCTCCTGGCATAAGGAGATCGTCGATGCCTGGGCGGCCGCTGGGGTGCGGATGGAGCAGGACGTCACCGAGCAGCCTTCTGCCGACGCGGCCGGGTCCATCCAAACCGACCTGCTGGCTGGGTTGAGCATCGTTGTCACGGGCACGCTGGAGGACTTCGACCGCAGCAGCGCGAAGGAGGCCATCGAGTCCCGCGGCGGGAAGGCAACCGGCAGCGTGTCCAAGAAGACGGATTATCTGGTCGCCGGGGCCAAGGCCGGCTCGAAGCTCACGAAGGCCGAGGAGCTGGGCATCCCGGTGCTCGACGAGGCCGGCTTCCACAAGCTGCTGAGCGAGGGGCCGGGCGAGGGCGACGCCGAGGAGGACTAGTCCCGGAACGCTGGGATCAACACTTCGCTGCTGCGAGCCGGTCGTTCCAGGCTGCCCTGCTGGGTGAGGCCTAGCCCGCAGCGAGGTTGCGCGCGGCGATTCGTGCGGTCGCGGACCACGTGGCCGCCACTGCGGGGCTCACAGCGACCTCGTCCAGCCCCGGGGTGATCGCGCAGAGGTCAACCTGCTGGATCAGTCGCTCCGCGGGGAAGCTCCATTGCTGCCACAGGCGCTGAACTGCACCCGCGTACGTGGCGACACTGTCCTCGATCGCCGCGGCCCCCTGCGGCTCTGCGGGGCGCGGCACGCAGATGCCGATGCCCTGGCCCGCCCCCACGCTGGTACCAATGACGTCCTTGAGCTCCGAGGTGGACTGCTCGCCGAAGAGGTGCTCGGCGGCCACACCGACGCGGTCAAAGCCCACCTGCGGGATGTCCCGGAATAGCTCCGGTGGACATTCGTGCAGCACGGCCCCAACCCCCTCAGGCAGCTGGCCGAGCAGCCGCTGCCACACGCCGAGGATGTGCTCGGGGTCCACCGGGGCCAGCCGATCCCAGCGCGTGGCCCCGGCCAGCCCGGCCAACAGTTGCGGCACGGCGGGCTCGTGGAGACCAATGAGCACCTCCGAGCCGGTCGCGCTGGCCAGCCATTCGGCGGTCTCCGCCAGCCCCGCCCCCAACGTGAGGGCGATGTCCCGGAATGCGGGCCGGTCGGCCACGATGGGATGCCCCGCCAGCTCCACAGTGGCGCCAAAGCTCCAGGGCCCGGCGACGTTCAGCATGATCCGTGGGGCCCGACGTTCGGCAAGCACCGCGGGCACCAGGTCTCGGAGCTCCGAGAGATAAGACCGGGTCTGGCGGCCGATCAGACTGGCCCCGTGGCTAATCTCCCAGCCCCGCGGGTTCGCGGCGAGGCTGAGCTGTGCGAAACCGGCGGTCAGGGCGGTGACGTCCAGGGCGACGTCTTTCACCCCGGGCTCGCCTGCAGGCTGGATACGGGGCAGGGAGATCCCGCCTGGCGCGCCGGTATCCTCATCCACATCGACGCCGCGGAGAAGCGCGGCCTCCAGGGCACTGTTCTGGTCCGGGTGGGTCGTGGCGAAGGATTCCCACCAGCCGAGACGTGTCATCCCTGGGCGTCCTCGCCCTGTTCGATGGCGTCGGCGTCCACCGCGCCGACGGTGCCGGGTGCGGGCTGCTCCTCAATCGGGGCGCCGAGGGCGGTGGTCGCGCGGATGGTGCCGGAGCCCAGCAGGATGTCCCCGTCCTCGTCGGGGCGATAGACCACGGCGGCCTGGCCGCGCGCCACGCCCTCCAGGGGCTGCAGCAGCTCCAGCTCCAGGCGCCACGGCAGCTCGTCGGCCTCCTTCACGCGACCCGCCGGGGTGACCGGGGCTGGGTCGTCGACGAGCCGGGCGCGGGCAGGAACCACCCCGCCGTGGGCGCGCACCTGCACCTCGCAGTCGAATTCGCGGCCGTGTACCTCCGGGTCGAGGCGCTTGAGGCGGTCGGCGATGATCCCGCCGACCCGCAGGTCCTCCCGGGTGCCAACGGTGACGGTACCCGTGTGGGCGTCGATATCCGTGACATAGCGTGGGCGGCCGTCCAGGGTTTCGCGCGGCAGGCCAAGCCCCTTGCGCTGACCAACGGTGAAGCCGTACACGCCGTCGTGCTCCGCCACGGTCTCCCCGCCGGTGTCCCGCACCAGGCCGGGACGCAGGCCGATCTTCGAGCCCAGGAATGCCTGAGTTCGGCCATCCGGGATAAAGCAGATGTCGTGGCTATCTGGCTTATTGGCGACCCCGAAGCCGGCGTCGGCGGCCTCCTCGCGGATCTCGGGCTTGACGGTGTCCCCGACCGGGAACATGCAGTGTGCCAGCTGTTCGTCGGTTAGCACGCCGAGGACATAAGACTGGTCCTTGTCCGCGTCCACGCCCCGGCGCAGCACGCCGTCGTGGAGCTGCGCGTAGTGGCCGGTGACCACGGCGTCGAAGCCGAGCGCGATGGAGCGGTCCAGCAGGGCTTCGAACTTGATCTTCTCGTTGCAGCGCAGGCACGGATTCGGGGTCTCGCCGATGGCGTAGGAGTCCACGAAGTTATCGATCACATCGGCCTTGAAGCGGTCGGAGAAGTCCCAGACGTAGAAGGGGATGCCGAGCTTGTCGGCGACCCGCCGGGCGTCGGCGGAATCCTCCAGGGAGCAGCAGCCGCGGGAACCGGCGCGCACGGCCTCCGGGGATTGGGACAGCGCCAGGTGCACGCCGATAACCTCGTGGCCTGCTTCGAGTGCCCGGGCGGCCGCGACCGCCGAATCCACACCACCGCTCATTGCTGCTACTACTCGCATGGGTGGCACCCTACTCGGGTTTAGCGGGCTTAGGCCATTCCGGCGGCGCGAGCCTGCTCGGCCACGCGCGGCAACAATTCGGCGATGCGTTCAGCGTCCGCCATCGTGGTCTCCGCGCCGAAGGTCAGCCGCAGGGCACCTCGGGCCACCTCCACGTCCACACCCATCGCAGCGAGCACGTGGCTGGCGCGGTTCACCCCGGCCGCGCACGCCGAACCCGTGGAGGCATCCACCCCCGCAGCGTCCAGCAGCATGATGAGGCTATCCCCCTCCGCACCGGGGATGCTCAGGTGCAGGTGGCTGGGCAACGAGGGTTCGTGGGTCCACACTTTTATCCCCTCGATGCCACGGACGGCCTCCAGCACCCGCTCGCGGATGTTCCGTAGCCGCTCGTTCTCCGCAGCCATATCCCGATGTGCCGCCGCCAGTGCTGCTGCGGTGCCCACCGCCCCGTGGACGTTGACGGTCCCAGAGCGCAGCCCGCGTTCCTGGTTCCCGCCCTTCAACGGCGAGAGGATCTTCGCATCCCGGCGCGCGAGCAACACCCCGGTCGAGCGCGGCCCGCCGAACTTGTGCGCGCTCGCTGCGAGGGTGGCGACCCCGAGGCCGTGGAAGTCGATCGGCACCCTCCCCGCTGCCTGCACGGCATCCACGTGCATGGGCACTCCCTTGTCCGCTGCGATTGTGGCAAGTTCGCCGACCGGCTGGATGTTCCCGGTCTCGTTATTCGCCCACATGCAGGTGATCAGCGCCGTCTGCTCGGGAGCCATGTTTTTTAGGACGCCGATCTCCTCGGCCGCTTCAAGATCAACGACTCCGTGTTCGTCCACGGGCAGCTCGACCCGGCGGTACCCCAAGTCAAGCGGGCCGGTGCACAGCCAATCGATGGATTCCCCCACCGCCGGGTGCTCGATGCCAGGAGCGATGATGTCGCCGGCAGTCGGGTGCAGCTTCCGGGAGCCGAAGGCCAGCCCCTGCACGGCGATGTTGTCGGCCTCCGTGCCCGAGGCGGTGAAGATCACCTCCACGGGTTCGGCGCCGAGGAACTCGGCGATCTGCTCGCGGGACTCCTCCAGCACCCGCCGGGCGTCCCGGCCGGTGCGGTACTGACCGGCCGGATTGAGCGCGGATTCTGCCTCCCGCATCGCCTCGGCTGCCTCCGGGCGCAACGGGCTCGAGGCGGCGTGGTCGGCGTAGATGCGGGGCTGGCTTGTCATGGTTTCTAGTGTGGCATAGCCCCTGGCAAGCTAAGCGAACATCCCCATGCCCCAGCAGATGGCAACCAGCACGATGGAGAATGCCCAGACCACCGGCAGTGCGCGCTTGAGATAGTGGCCCATCTGCCCCTCGGCGAGGCCGAGCGCCAGCCAGAGCGCCGGCGAGAACGGGGAGACGAAGGTGCCGATGACATTACCCACGATGAGCGCTGCGGCAGCCCCCATGCCGCTCACACCGAAGTTCGCAGCAGTCTCCTGAACGATGGGCAGCACCGAGAAGTAGTAGGCGTCGGTGGACGTGAGAAGGTCCAGTGGGACGCCGAAGAACGCGACAATGATGTGCAGGTACTGCCCCACTCCCTCAGGCATGATCGCGATGAGCTGCAGGGCGATCTCCTCGAGCATGCCGCTGCCGTTGAGCACTCCCAGGAACATGGCGGCCGCGATGATCACACCGGCCATGGAGAGCGCATTCGGTGCGTGCCGGTTAAGCACCCCGGTCTGAGCCTCCTTGCCCTGGCAGTTCACCAGCATGGCCACGGTGGTGGCGATGAGGAAGGCCGGAGCCGGTGGCAGCAGGCCCGCCAGCAGCACGACCAGCACCGCGAGGATCAGCACGACGTTAATCACCGTCACCGCCCTGCCAGTGCGGAAGGACAGGCCGATCTCCGCCTGCTGTTGGCGCTGGTTCTCTGCGAAGTTGGCGGCCATCTTCTCGACGTCGACGTTAGCCGGGCCTGGGGTGTCTGCCCCGGCTCCCACCTTCTGCGCGCTGCGCTTGCGGGCACGGCGCAGCTCGAGAACACCGAGGGCCGCAGCTACTGCGAACACGCCGAGCAGCGCGATCCCCTGGGCCGGCAGCAGGTGGATCCAGATATCGTGCGGGTCCTGCGCGATGACCGAGCCCGCTCGCCCCACCGGGCCTGCCCACGGCACCATGTTCATCACCGACGCTGCCAGCGCGACGATCATCAGTAGGGTGTAGCGGCTCATGTGCATCGCCTTATACAGCGGGAGCAGCGCGGGGATCGTCAGCAGGAAGGTCGTCGAGCCCGAGCCGTCGAGGTGGGCGACCACGCCAATGGCCGCGGTTCCCAACGTGATGAAGACAGGATTACCCCTGGTGCCCTTGATCAGCGCTCGAATCACGGGCGTGAACAGCCCGACGTCCTGCATGATTCCGAAGAAGATGATCGCGAAGATGAACATCACGACCACACTCATGACGGATTTCAGCCCGTCGCTGAAGAAGTCCGAGAGTTCCTCAAAGCTATAGCCCAGGATCAGGGCTCCGATCGCTGGGATGAGGGCCATGGGCACGATCGGACTCACCTTGCCGCGAATCAGAATTGCGACGGTGAGAAAGATGATGGCGAGCCCAGCGATGGTGAGCCCGAGGGCTGACTGCATGCCCAAGTCCTTTCCAGTGAGGAGGTGGCGCGCCTTCAGCGCGCCTATGTCGTGCGTCACATTGTGACAGACACCCCAAACTGGAGCACAATCATCGAGCGTACGAGTATTTTTGCGCTCGATATAAAAGCTGGGCTAGGACTTCTTCCTTCCCGTCACCGCCAACACAATGGCTGCCAGCAGGGCGATGATCCCTATCCCGGCGGCTCCGATCATGGGCCAGCTCATCCCATCGTCTTCCTGCTCTGCGGCCACATTCTTGGCATCTGCAGCGCCATCATCCTTCTCTTCGTCCAGATCCTGATCGAAGGAAGCAAACTCCGGCGCCCCATCGCCAGCCTTGCCCAGGACCTCCACGGTCATCGTGCCCGTGGCCTCCCCGTGCTTATCGGCCGTGTCCTCCCGATCGCCTCCCGAGACGATGATGTAGTAGCGGCCCGGCAGCGAGTTCTCGTTCGGGTAAATCTCGCCGCTGTTCTTATAGCGGATGGGGTAAGTCCGGGCCTGGAGGCTGACGCTCTTGCTGCTGCCGAAGTCCGAGCTATCAGTGTCGTTAACGAGGGCATCGCTTCCGAAGGGAGAAAGCACCCTCGTGTTCCATGCCATGAAGCGCTTCTGCACCGTTTCCAGGTCGGTCTGCACCTGTACGTGCTGCCCCCAGTCCAGGTCCACGGCGAATACCTGGCTTTCACCCATCGTCACCGCGATGTTGTGGGCACCAGGCTCGATCACCTTGGCGTTCCCGAATGAGTCACCGCCGTAGGACACGCCTTCCGGCGCCTGTGCCGACCCCATCTCCTCCCACTCGGGATTCTTGGCAGCCTCTGGCAGCTCGTCGAGGTTCTGGACCGCGCCACGCTCCTCCAAGTGGATCCGCACCGGGAGCTCGCCTTCGCCCTTGACCTCCGTGGTGACTTTCAGCAGCAGGTTGTCGGCGTCTTCGCACTCCCTGCTAGATAGACTGGTGGCCAGCAGACCCTCGGGGCCTCTACTGTGCCCATAGTCGGATTCTTGGGCGCATTTTTCTTCGCTGGCGGGATCGACCAGTTCGACGGTGATGGAGCCGTGTTCTTTGTCAGTTTCCGCCAGGCTCATCGCGGCACCTGCCCAGACCACGGAATCCTTGGCCTGCTTCGGCACGCGGTACCAGCGCGTCTCGTTGAAACCGAACTCGTCCAGGTAGGTTCCCGGCCTCATGTCGGGGGCCTCAGATCGGGAGTCCCCGCCGGTGATGGGGTCCCCGTCCAGTTGGAAGGCCTGGCCCGTGCGCATCGCAGCTTCCTCGATGGCTGTCTTGATCTCATCGGCGTTATCCGCCGAGTAGTACTTTCCGTTGCCCTTCTTCGCGATGCACTGCAGCTGATTGCGCGCCTTGCCATCCACGTTCATGCCCACCACGTTGATGGTTACGTTGATGCCCTGCTTCTGAAGTTCATCGACGACATCGCAGGGGTCCGGGACGCAGGTTTCCTCGCCGTCGGAGACCAGGACGATGGTGTTTTCTTCATCCTCCCCTGGCTTGCCGATGTCCTTGCCGGCTTCCTTCAGGGCATAAGAGATCGGGGTCCACCCGGCTGGGCTGTACCCCTCGATGGCCTTCGAGAGGTCCTCGCGATTCCCCGTCGCAATCGGGACCACCAACTCGGAATCACGGCAGGATTCTTCGCTGCCTTTGTTCTTGTCATTCGCGCCGTACACCCGCAACCCCAGCTCGGTCTCCTCCGGTGTTGAATCGACCAGGGAGTTCAGGGCGTCCTTGGCTGCATCAATCCGGGTTTTCCCGCCATCAATCTTCTCCGCCATCGACCCGGATGAATCCATGACCAGGTGTACTCGCTGCTTCTTTGGCTTGTCGATATCGGCGTTAGCTACCCCAACGGGAACCGCCACAGCGAGGATCGCCCCCACCACAAACGCCATAATGGCCCCAACCGAACGTCGTGCCCACATCTTAAAAGTCCCCTCAACTCGAAGTTTTGTTTACTGCTTCCCAAAGCTCTTAGGCACACTATGGACGGATATAAAAAAAGCCGGTGCTCCGCCATGACGGGAAACACCGACTTTTAATTTTTAGCTGCGCTCAGGGCAGCTGATTGGATTCGGGAACCTTAACGGTTCTTGATCTCCTCGGTTGCCTGCGGGGCAACGTCGAAGAGGTCACCAACGATACCGAAGTCTGCGATCTCGAAGATCGATGCCTCGTCATCCTTGTTGACCGCAACGATGGTCTTGGAGGTCTGCATACCAGCCTTGTGCTGGATAGCACCGGAAATGCCCAGTGCGATGTACAGGTTCGGGGACACGGTGACACCGGTCTGGCCGACCTGGAACTTGCCCGGGTAGTAGTCCGCGTCGACTGCGGCACGGGATGCACCAACGGCACCGCCGAGCGCGTCGGCCAGTGGCTCGACAACGTCGGTGAAGCCCTCGGAGCCGCCCACGCCACGACCACCGGAGACGACGATCTTCGCCTCAGCCAGGTCCGGACGGTCGCCGGCCTCAGCCGGAGCGAAGCTGGTGATCTTCACAGCGGTCGGGCCAGCGCCCGGCAGCTCGACTGCCTGGATCTCACCGGCAGCGTCCTGCGGCTCCGGATCGATGGAGCCGGCCTGCCAGGTGAAGACCGGGGCCACGCCTGCGGCACCGGAGTCGACGATGTACTCGCCACCGAAGACCGGCTTCTTAGCGTTGCGCTCGGCGTCGATCTCGGTGATGCCGTAGACCGCACCGGAGCCCACGCGTGCGGACACGCGGCCAGCAACCTCGTTGCCGGTAGCGGACGCAGAGACCAGGACCGGAACCTGCAGGTGAGCGGCGAGCCCGGAGAGGGCGTCGACGGACGGGGTGATGAGCAGGGAGTCAGCCTCGTCGGACTCGGCAGCGTAGATGGTCTCCGCGCCAGCAGCAGCCAGCTCGGACTTCAGGCCCTCAGCGGTGCCCGGCTTGCCAACAACGACGGCGCCGACCTGGCCGAATACGCGACCAGCGGTGATGAGCTCGCGAGTGGAGTTCTGCAGCTCACCTTCAACGTGATCAACCAGTACCAATACGTTGGTCATGGATTTTCCTCTTTCCTAATGTGGCAGGGAATGTCGGGTTATGGAACGTGAAAAGCGGTGAGCTAGATCAGCTTTTCCTTAGCGAGGAACTCGACGAGCTTCTTGCCGCCGTCGCCCTCATCGGTGATCTTCTCACCGGCAGACTTCGGTGGCTTCGGCGTGACGCCAGCGACCGAAGAGGTTGCGTTGCCGCCGCCGACGTTCGCCGGATCGACACCGATGTCGGAGAGGCTGAGCTCCTTGATCTCCTTCTTCTTCGCGGCCATGATGCCCTTGAAGACGGCGAAGCGCGGGGTGTTGGCCTTCTCCGTGACGGAGACGATGGCCGGGGTCGGCGCCTCGAGGCCGAAGATGCCCTCCTCGGTGACGCGCTTACCGGTGACGGTGCCGCCCTCGACAGCCAGCTCCTCCATGTGGGTCAGAGCCGGGATCTGACGGTACTCGGCCAGCAGGCCCGGGATAGCGCCCGCAACACCGTCGGTGGATGCGTTACCAGCGATGATGAGCTCAATGTCCTCGATCTGGTTGAGCGCGTTGCTCAGCGTCCAGGCGGTACCCAGGACGTCGGAGCCCTCGAGGCCCTCATCGGTGACCAGGATTGCCTCGTCGCAGCCCAGGGACAGTGCCTTGCGCAGCGCCTCGGTCGCGCGGGTCGGACCCACGGAGAGCACGATGACGTTGCGGGAGGAGTCTGCTTCCTTCAGCTGGAGTGCAGCCTCGACAGCGTTCTCGTTGATCTCATCGAGAACAGCGTCGGCGCTGTCACGGTCCAGACGGAAGTCGTCCTCACGGAGCTTGCGCTCGGAGTACGTATCCGGCACCTGCTTAACCAGAACAACGATGTTCGACATGCGTTGGCCTTTCGTGATTGCGTGTTAGTTTCCAGTTCAGCTTAGCTTGAAAAACGTGAGCTTCGCCACAACACATTAATATTTTTCTAGAACCACCCCGCCATGCGGGCTGGGCGTGTCACCGTCCGTTCTACCCAACCGGCACACCCCGCGCCCGCGCTTTGCGCCAACCGGCAGCGAATTCGCAGAATTAGCGCTTGTCGGGGGCTACCGCGCGGCAGATATAGGCCACCACCCCGCTGCTCACCCCGCCCCCGCGCTGCGTCGAGTTCCGCTCCCCCAGCCGCGCGATGACGACCGTCGCCTCGCCCTTGCCCTTCAGCTTCAGCTTCGCGCGCAGCTGGTCGGGATTGATATCCGCCCCGCGCACGAGGATCTCCAGCTTGCCGACTCCTCGTTGCTGCAAAGCCTTGCGCAACTGCTTGACAGGCACGGCATCCAACACCTCGAAGGCCCGCATGCCCGCCGGGATGTGGTCCCCCGTGACATAAGCCAGGTTCGGGTCCACCAACCACAGCCCCTCCCGGGCCGCGAAGTGGCGCACCAGCCCAGCGCGAATGAACGCTGCATCCGGTTCCATGATGTACCGGCCAGGCTGCCCCGCGCGTGCTGCGACGTCGTCTTCTGACAGCTCCGGCTCCCAGCTGGCCAGGGCGTCCACGCTGTCCCCCTGACTGCTGGTGCTGATCACCACAGCCCGGCGCGCCAACCCCTCGCTATCCCGGGCTTCCGGGGACACCAGCCCGGCGGTTAAGGCACAGGCCTCCTTGGCTTGCCCGTCCACGCTGATGACATCCACCTGGCCGGCCCAGTCCTCGAGCTCGGCGAAGTCCACTCCCGGGGCGAGTTTCACCATCAACTCGTGGCCAGGATAGGTCGCGACCAGACCGCTAACCGGGGGCTGCATGTCCTCGAGCCGGTGAATCCGCCCCGAGGAGTTGCGCCGAGCCGGGTCCGCAAGGATCACCGGCTTCTCCCCCGGTGTCCCTCCCCAGGGCTCGAGAGCATCGGCCACCCGCACCTCGACCGCCGGGCAGTTTGTGCGAGCCATCTCCACCCGAACCGGATCAATATCGGAGCCGCTGCACGCCAGCCCGGCCTCCTTAAACGCCACAAGCTCGGTCCCCACCGAGCAGGTGACGTCGCGCGCCACCGCCACCCCCAGTGCTGCGAGGTGCCGAGCACGGAACCGCGCCACGGCCAACGGGGTGGACTGCTGGGCAGCATCCTTATCGGTCCACCACCCGGCCGCGAGTTCCCCAGGTAGCTTCACCGCCACAATCCGGCGGGCTTCGACCAGCTCGGCCACCGCCCGGGCGTTGTCACCCCAGGCTTTGCGCAACGCTGCCATATCGGACACCACGCTGCGCTGGCTGAGCTCAAGCTCGCCGGCCTGCGCGATGGCGGTGCCGGCGTCGGGAGAGGACTGGAGCCACTGAAGCTCCTCAAAGCTAAAAGACAACCGCGACCTACTGCAGGTAGGAGCCCGGACGGTGCTCGAACGGGTGCTCCGGCAGCTCCGCCGGGTCCACCGCAAACTTCATCCCCGGGGCGAAGACGCGCTTCGGGCGACCGTACATCTTGGATTCCATGAGGTAGTACTCGGCCATATAGGGCTCGTCGATCGGCTCGTCCAGCACGGGGTCCACCGAAAGTCCCGACGAGAAGTCCATGACCTCGTCGACCGTGCGGAAGGTGCTCAGCAGCTTCAGCTGCGCCCACGTCGGGGGCATCAGGCTAATCTTCCGGGAACGCCACCCGTCGAGCAGCGTTGACGGGCGGAACCAGCCCGTGGACGTGGCCTCCCGCGTGTCCCCGGTCGTGTCCTGCCCCTCCGGCAGACGGGCGACGAAAAATGCCGTGTCGTAGCGGATCGGCTGCCCCTCTGGGGTCACCCAATTCGCCCAGGGGCGCAGCAGATCGGCCCGCAGGATCAGCTTGTGCCGGTCCATGAACGTAGAAAACGGGAGTAGGTGATTCTCCAGCTCCTGGCGCTCGTGCTGGAAGCGCGTGGTGTCCGCGACAATATCTCCGTCCTCATTGGAGGCCAGGAGCGTGCCTGCCTCCTCGAAGGTCTCGCGCACCGCGGCACACACGAGGGCGCGGGCAATCGCGGGATCCTTGCGCAGACGGTGGGCCCACCAACGAACGTCCGGGCCGGACCAGCGCACATCGGGCGAGTCCACCCCGTCGCCGTCGACGTCACCGGGCATATCGCGAGCATCCACCCCACCACCCGGGAAGACAGTCATCTCCGCGCAGAACGCCATGGTTGACGCGCGCTCCTGCACGTAGACCTCCGGGCCGGATAGCGTGTCACGCAGCAGAATGACCGTGGAGGCATGCCGTGGCTCTACCGGACCCAACTGCTCTGCAAATCCCATCTCGAGCCGGACCTCGCTTTCCACCTAAATCGGTACTTAAAAGACTCTAGCTAATCCCGCGCCCGGTGGGCTCCACCGCGACGAAGAC
The DNA here is from genome assembly GCF_001815985.1 of Corynebacterium sp. HMSC27B11. Classification (GTDB taxonomy): domain Bacteria; phylum Actinomycetota; class Actinomycetes; order Mycobacteriales; family Mycobacteriaceae; genus Corynebacterium. The sequence continues at coordinate 62,944 of NZ_KV823550.1, forward strand.
GGCGGGCGAACCAGCGGCCGTCCTCCTGCTTAACCTCGATGGGCTGGTGGTAGGCCTTGGTGAGGTTCTCGCTGGTCATGATGTCGGTCAACAGGCCCTGGGCCACGATGTGGCCTTCGTCCAGCAGCATCCCGTGGGTGAATCCCGGCGGGATCTCCTCCACGTGGTGGGTGACCAACACGGTCGCCGGGGAGTCCGGATCCATCGCGATCTGGCTGAGCAGCTCGATCAGATCTTCGCGGCCACCGAGGTCCAGCCCGGCACCCGGCTCATCGAGCAGCAACAGCTCCGGGTCGGTCATCAAGGCGCGCGCGATGAGGGTGCGCTTGCGCTCTCCCTCAGACAGCGTGCCCCACGTGCGGTCGGCCAGGTGATACGCCCCCACGACCTCGAGGGTGTTGACGGCCTGCTCGTAGTCCATCTCGTCGTAGGCCTCCCGCCACCGGCCCATGACGTCGTAGCCCGCGGAGATGACGATGTCCGAGACCACCTCGTCGTCCGGGATACGGTGAGCCAGGGCAGAGCTGGACATTCCGACGGCGGTGCGGATGTCGCGGACGTCGGAGGAGCCCAATCGTTCGCCGATGATGTCCACAGTGCCGGTCGTCGGGAAAAGCTGCGCGCTGGCCAGTCGCATCAGGGAGGTCTTCCCGGCGCCGTTGGGCCCCATGATGACCCAGCGCTCGTCAAGCTCGACCTGCCAGTCCAGCTCGTGCAGGATCTCGTTGCCGCCCCGGCGCAGCGATACACCGCGCATGTCCAGGATCAGGTCCTCCGGCGCCGCCGGCTGGGTTTCCGGGGTGGAAATGACATTGCGTTGCATGGTAGTTCTCGTTACCTCAGGGGCTCGTGGGATCGGATCGGGTTACTCCGGCGGATAACCGCGGTTCTAGAACAGGGCGCTGGCCATGTTCGTGCGGGCCGCGATGACCTCCGGATCGGCGGCATCATAAAGCTCGAAGAGCTGCAGCAGCTGCTGCTTCGCGCGGTCCTTCTCCTCGCCCGCGGTGTGGCGCATCGCGGTGACGAGAACGTCGAAGCCCTGGGCCTTCTCACCGCGCAGGGCGAGCAGCTCGGCGGCGGCCATCGCGGCGTCGACGTTGCCGGGGTCTGCAGCCACCTGCTCCAGTGCCTGCTCTCCGGCAGCTGGATCCCCGGCGCGTTCCGCGAGGATGACGTTGGCCCGTGCGGCCCGTGCCGTCGCCGCGAGCTCGGGGTCGGTGTTCGGGTCGGCGAGGATGGCGTCGTAGGCGGCGATCGCTTCCTGGGTCTGCCCCTGCTCGATGAGGGCTGCGGCCTCGTCGAGGCGGGAGTCCTGCTCCTCGGCGGCGGCGCCCGAATCCGCAGGCAGGCCCGGCAGCTTGCCGTCGACGGCCTGAATCACCGACTCCAGCCACTGCTCCACCTGCTCCTGCGGCTGGGCGCCCTGGAAGGACGTCGCCGGGCGGCCAGCCACCAGGGCGAGCACCGTGGGCACGCCGCGTACCCCGAGCGCCTGGGCCATCTCCGGCACGGCATCGGCGTCGATGTAGCGGAAGACCCACTTCAGCTGCTCCTGAGGCACGTCCGGCATCTCCACCAGACGGGCGAAGAAGTTCTTCAGCTCCGCGCTGGCCTCGGAGCGGGCACTACCCACCAGGAGGATCACCGGAACCTGGGTGGAGCGGACCACGAGGTCCTGCTCGAAGGATTCCGGGGTGACGTCCGCCGAGCGGGCGACGTAGTCCACGCTCACTCCAGCTTCCGCTGCTTGCTGTGCGTGCTTCTCGCGCTGCACGGCCTGCTGCTTCACCGTCCCCAGGTCAATCGCCCCCGAAACAAAACGCTGCGGCGCCTGCGGCTGCCGAGGGGAGGATGGCTGCGCCTGCGGGGCGCCGCTCTGCGGACGAGAGGCCGGCTGGGAGGAAGGATCGTGCGGTACAGTCATGCCCTCCATAGTAACGGCTTCCGACCGCGGGGTGACCGCGCCCAATCCCCCGGCTGACTGGGACACGTCGGACCCGTGACCAACGGGGCCTAGAACAGCCGGAACTCCGAATCATCGGTGCCACGCATCGCCGCATAGTCCAAGGTCACGCAGCGAATTCCCCGGTCTTCGGCCAGGGTGCGGGCCTGAGGCTTGATCTCCTGGGCGGCGAAGACACCAGTCACCGGGGCAAGCAGCTCGTCACGGTTGAGCAGCTCGACGTAACGGGTCAGCTGCTCGACTCCGTCGATGTTCCCGCGGCGCTTGATCTCCACAGCGACGGTCGCCCCCGTCGCATCCTTGGTGAGGATGTCCACCGGCCCGATGGGGGTCGGGTACTCACGGCGCACCAGGGAGTAGCCCTCCCCCAGGATCTCGATCTGCTCGGCCAGCAGCTCCTGGAGGTGGGCCTCTACGCCGTCCTTCTGCAGCCCCGGGTCTTCGCCGAGGTCAAAGTTCTGGTCGGAGTGCACCGCGAAGAGCTGGATGCGCAGCTGCTCGCCCTTCGGATTCTCGACGACCCACAGGGCCTCGACGTCTTCGTCCTCCAGCTCAGGAAGTGTGAGGAAGGGGGCCTTGCCGTCTGTGGCCTCGGCGAGTACCTCCGCGCGGCGGTATTCCGTCGTCGTGCAGGGTGGGGTCATCCAGTTCAGGGGCTTATAGGCCCGGTCATCAGCATGGATGGAGACCGCACCGTCCGACTTCACCATGATCAGGCGATCGGCGCGCGGCAGATGAGCTTCCAGTCGACCGACGTAGTCGACGGCACACGTGGCGATGATGAGACGCATTTTTCCAACGCTACCCCACGGCAGGCGGCAATGGGCTATTCGTAGGGCGTCGTGGTCAGCACTCCGTGGTGGAGGTACAGGCGGCGATCGCAGAGCCGGTCGATGCCCAGGGGCAGTGTCTGGCGGATGGTCTTATCGGCGGTGACGTCGATACCCACCTGGACCTCCTCGCTATTCGTCTTACCCCTTCTCTCCAGACGGCGCGGTGGGCAGCTGGTCAGCTTGGTTTTCTTTGGCCAACGCAAAAACCCCGCCCGGGTAGCCCCGGTCGGGGTAGAAAACGATAAGAAGACTCAAGAGAATCGCGTCGTGCGCACCCAGCGCTCTGAAGGCGCGGACTCCAGCCAGGAGACGAAGGCGTTATCCCCCTGCTCGTCGATGGCGATCTCGTACTCCTCGCCACGGTGGGAAATCTTCATCACGTGGCAGTAGCCCTCGATGAAGGGGCGCTCCTTATCCACAATGTCCCGACGGGACACCACGGTGGTTCCCAACCGGGTCAATACCAGGTCCGACCCGGGCCGCAGGCTGCGCAACTTGTACAGCCGAGCCGAGGTCCTCGAATACACCAAAACCCCGTGTCGCCAGTGCCTTGCCTCCTCGGCGGGAAGCGCACGCAGCAGCACGGGGTAGCCCTCGCTCCGCAGGTAGAAGAAGCGCCACAGGATGACGCCAACGAGCAGCAGAAGAAGAACAATTCCCAAAAGCACAAGAATCGTGGTCAACGTTTCCGCCTCTTCGCCGTCGCATCATCCCGCCAACCCGGCGGGCAGGAAAACCAGGAGTGTTTCAAGGCTGCAATACCTTAAACAAAATTTAGCCCCATGCCTGGATATTAACAATTCCCTCCCACCGGTGGGCTGCCTTCCGCACTCAGCGGGAGAAAACCGCATCCTTAGGGCGAAAAGCACAAAGGCCACCCCGCGCGGGTCACCCCACGCGACGTGGCCTTTGGCCGGTAGTCCGAAAACCTCGGTCTACTTCTCCTTGGAACGCTTCACAGCGCGCAACTCGGACTCTGCGCGAGACTTCTCCTCCTCGGAGGACGCCTCACGCACCCGAGCCTCAGCATCAGCCTGGTCGACCTCATCGGCCCACACAGCGCTATCAGCGAGAACGGTGATCTTCTGGGTGGACACGGACAGGAACCCGCCCTGTACCGCGGCCACCAGCTTCTCACCCTCAGTGGTCCGGATGATCACGACGCCATTCTCGACCAGCTGGCCGAGCAGTGGCTCGTGACCTGGAAGCACGCCGATCTCGCCCTCGGTGGTCTCCGCGATGACGGCCGTTGCGGTGCCAGACCACAACGCCTTCTCCACAGCCACCAATTCAGCGGCAATCTCAGCCATGTGTGCTCCTCTTACTTGTCCGTGAGCTTCTTGTAGGCGGCCTCGACGTCATCCAGACCACCCAGGCCGTTGAAGGCCTGCTCTGGGTAAGCGTCGAACTCACCATCACAGATGCGCTCGAAGGCGTCGATGGTCTCCTCCAGTGGAACGAAGGAGCCCGGGATGCCCGTGAACTTCTCTGCGACGAAGAAGTTCTGGCCCAGGAAGCGCTCGATACGCCGAGCACGCTGGACGGTGATCTTGTCCTCCTCAGACAGCTCGTCCATACCGAGGATGGCGATGATGTCCTGGAGCTCCTTGTTCTTCTGCAGGATGTTGATCACGCGCTGTGCAACCTCGTAGTGCTTCTCGCCGACGATGCCCGGCTCGAGGATACGAGAGGTGGAGGTCAGCGGGTTCACTGCCGGGTAAATACCCTTGGAAGCGATCGCACGGTCCAGCTCAGTGGTTGCATCGAGGTGGGCGAAGGTCGTCGCCGGTGCCGGGTCGGTGTAGTCATCGGCCGGCACGTAGACAGCCTGCAGGGAGGTAATGGACTTACCCTTAGTGGAGGTAATGCGCTCCTGCAGAACACCCATCTCGTCAGCCAGGGTCGGCTGGTAACCCACTGCGGACGGCATGCGGCCGAGCAGCGTGGAGACCTCAGAACCTGCCTGGGTGAAACGGAAGATGTTGTCGATGAACAGCAGCACGTCCTGGCCCTGAACATCGCGGAAGTACTCCGCCATGGTCAGACCGGACAGAGCCACGCGCATACGGACTCCCGGCGGCTCATCCATCTGGCCGAACACCAGGGCGGTGTCCTGGAGCACGCCCATCTCCTCCATCTCGAGGAAGAGGTCCGTACCCTCACGGGTACGCTCGCCGACGCCGGCGAACACGGAGGTGCCGGAGAACTCGCGGGCGATACGGGTAATCATCTCCTGAATCAGGACGGTCTTACCCACACCTGCACCACCGAAGAGGCCAATCTTGCCACCCTTGACGTAAGGGGTCAGCAGGTCGATGACCTTAACGCCGGTCTCCAGGATCTCGGTCTTACCCTCGAGCTCGTCGAATGCCGGTGGCTCGCGGTGGATGCCCCACTGCTCGCCGTCGCGGCCGAGACCTGGCTCGTCCAGGCAGTCGCCCAGGGCGTTGAAGACGTGGCCCTTGACGACGTCGCCGACTGGCACGGAGATCGGCTTACCGGTGTCCTTGACCTCTGCACCGCGGACCAGGCCGTCGGTCGGGGCCATGGAGACGGTGCGCACCAGGTTGTCACCCAGGTGCTGTGCGACCTCCAGGGTAATGGTCTTCGCAACTGCCTCGAGGTCAACCTCGACGTGCAGTGCGTTGAATAGTGCTGGCTGCTGCCCACGCGGGAACTCCACGTCGACAACCGGGCCGATCACTCGAACGACGCGGCCGGCAGCAGTCGGTGCAGCAGAGTTCTGCTGCTCCTGAATTGCTGTAGTCATTATTAGTCACTCTCTCCGCTATCGCCGAGCGCAGACGCGCCACCGACGATCTCTGTGATTTCCTGGGTAATCTGCGCCTGGCGAGCCTGGTTTGCGATACGAGACAGGTTCTCGACCAGCTCGCTCGCGTTGTCCGTCGCCGCACTCATAGCGGTACGACGCGCGGCCGACTCGGAGGCTGCTGCTTCGAGCAGCGCGGCGAAGATGCCGCGGGATACGTACTGCGGAAGCAGGTTCGCGAGAAGCGTGTCTGCGTCCGGTTCGAAATCCACCTCAGCGGAGACCTGGTCTGCGGAGTCCGACACCATGTCGGAACCCAGCTCCATCTTCTCCTCTTCGACGACAGTCTTGATTGGCAGTAGGCGGTGTGCCTTTGGCACCTGGGAAAGCATCGAGTGGAACTCGGTGTAAACCATGTGGACCTCGTCGAAGCCCGGCACCTGGTCGCCCTCGGCGTTAACGCCGTCGACGACGTCGACAGTGCCCTCCGAACCGGCGAGGAAGCCGCCGATCAGGTGGTTACGCAGGTTCGCGGTTTCGGCGTAAACCGGGTCCTGAGAGTGCCCGGTCCACGCTCCACTGATGTCTTCGTTGCGGAAGTTGTAATAGGTCACGCCCTTGTTTCCAAGGATGTAGAGAACAACTTCCATGCCCTCGTCCTCAAGCAGCTTGCGGAGCTCCGCAGTGGTCTTGAAGACGTTGTTGTTGTAGCCACCGCACATGCCACGGTCACTCGAAACCACGAGGATGGCTGCGCGCTTCGCATCCTTCGGCTCCCGGATCATCTTGTGATCCAGGGAGCTGGCGGACGCCAGACGCTCGATCACCTTGGTGATCTCGTGAGCGTAAGGCTGCGAAGCGTCGACGCGAGCCTGCGCCTTCGTGATCCTCGAGGTGGCGATAAGCTCCTGGGCCTTGGTGATCTTCTTGGTCGAGTTCACGGACTTGATACGTGACCTGAGTTCGCGAAGATTAGCCATGCGCTACCGCCTCCCTTCTTGTCCGTAGTTAGTCATGGTGCTTTGTCGATCCCTTTCCGCGGCCTTAAACGGTCTTGCGGGTAACGGTGATCTCGGACTGCTTAACTTCGTCCTGCTCCATGGCGCGAGCCTCCGGCTCCCGGATGATCGGGGTGCCGTCGGTGGTCTGGAAACCACGCTTGAACTCGCTGGTGGACTGCTTCAGCTGCGCCTGGGACTCCTCGGTGAACGGGGTGCCGCCAGCGATCTGGTCGAAGACGCCAGATGCGTTGGAGCGCAGGTGCTCGATCAGCTCAGCCTCGAAGCGACGGACATCCTCAACTGGGACGTCGTCGAACTCGCCCTCGCCGGCCAGCCAGATGGAGATCATCTGGTGCTCGACGGACTGCGGCGCGTGCTCGGTCTGCTTCAGCAACTCGACGAGGCGCTCACCGCGCTCCAGCTGAGCCTTGGAAGCGTCATCCAGGTCGGATGCGAAGGCAGAGAATGCCTCCAGGTCGCGGTATGCGGCCAGGTCCAGACGCAGGTTACCGGACACCTTCTTCATGCCCTTGGTCTGTGCGTCACCACCGACACGAGAGACGGACACACCAACGTTAATTGCCGGGCGGACACCCTGGTTGAACAGGTCAGACTCAAGGAAGACCTGACCGTCGGTAATGGAAATAACGTTGGTCGGAATGAAGGCAGAAACGTCGTTTGCCTTCGTCTCGATGATCGGCAGTGCGGTCAGGGAACCGCCACCCAGCTCGTCGTTCAGCTTTGCAGCACGCTCGAGAAGACGGGAGTGCAGGTAGAACACGTCACCTGGGTATGCCTCGCGGCCCGGTGGGCGGCGCAGCAGCAGGGAGATCGCGCGGTAGGCCTCAGCCTGCTTGGTCAGGTCATCGTAGATGACGAGGACGTGCTTGCCCTGGTACATCCAGTGCTGGCCGAGGGCTGCACCTGCGAACGGTGCGAGCCACTTGAAGCCTGCGGAGTCGGATGCCGGTGCGGCAACGATGGTGGTGTACTCCAGCGCGCCGTGCTCTTCCAGGGTCTGGCGGATCGACGCGATGGTCGAACCCTTCTGACCAATCGCAACGTAGATGCAGCGCACCTGCTTCGATGGGTCGCCGGACTCCCAGTTGTCACGCTGGTTGAGGATGGTGTCGATGCAGACGGAGGTCTTACCCGTCTTACGGTCACCAATGATCAGCTGGCGCTGACCGCGGCCGATCGGCGTCATTGCGTCGATAGCCTTGATGCCGGTCTGCATCGGCTCGTTCACTGGCTGACGCATCAGGACGGATGGAGCCTGCAGCTCAAGTGCGCGCTCCTCCGTGTCGGTGATGTCGCCAAGGCCGTCGATCGGCTCACCCAGTGGGTTGATAACGCGGCCGAGGAAGTTCTCCCCGACCGGAATGGAAAGGACTTCTCCGGTCCGCTTTACCTCGTCGCCCTCTTTAAGGGTCTCGTAGTTGCCCAGGACCACGACGCCGACAGAGTCGGTGTCCAGGTTCTGTGCGACGCCAATGACGCCGCCTGGGAACTCGAGCAGCTCGTTAGCCATCACCGATGGCATGCCGCTCACGTTGGCAATGCCGTCGGCTGCCGTCGTGACCACGCCGACCTCCTCGCGGGAGGCCTCCGGGGAGTAGCTCGAGGTGTAGTTCGCAATCGCGCTACGGATCTCATCGGAGGAGATCGTCAGCTCCGCCATGTTTTTCCTGCTCTCGGTTTCGTGTTCCAGCAATTCGTGTTCTCGCTTGGTCGGTCGTTATGCGAGGGAACGACGCATGCGCTCCAGCTTGCCAGCTGTGCTTCCGTCGATCACTTCGTCGCCGACCCGGACTACGGCACCGCCGAGGAGGCTGGAGTCAACCTCAGTGTGAACCGCAATCTTGCGACCATAAATCTTGTGCAACTTCTCGGAGAGGCTTGCCTTCTGCTCCTCGGACAGCGGGCCGGCGCTGGTAACGCGCGCGACCTCGTAGCCGTTGAGGGAAGCTGCCTCCTGGCACAGGTCATCCAACAGCTCGACCGGCGCCTTGCGGGCGCGACCGACTGCCTGCAGGGCCAGAGCTTCAGTCACCGAGGAGACCTTGCCGTAGATGACCTTCGCGAGAAGATCACGGCGGTCGTCCACAGCTGCTGCTCGATCGGAGAGCAGAAGCTCGAGCTCGGACTCGCGCTCGAGGATGCGGGCGAGGGAGAACAGCTCTTCCTCGACGCGCTCGAGCTGGCCCTGGGCCTCAGCCGAACGAAGCAGTGCTCGGCGGCCGAGACGCTCCAGGCCGGTCCGGAAGTCCTGCGAGTTTGACCAGTTTTGGGATACCGCAGCGGACACGATCTCTTCAGTAGAGGCCGTGACCTTGCCGGACAGCAGGGTCTTGACGAGTTCGACACGCTGTTCCGGGGTTGCAGCGGCGTCGACCATTGCGACGCGCAGGCTGCGCTCCTGATCCAGGACGTCGACGACATCGAAAAGCTCGGTGCCGGTCGTTGCTCCGTTGCCTACTGCGTTATCAGACTCCTTCAGACCCTGGTCCAAGGTCTTGATGAGTCGCTCAAATGCCTCGCGGCTCGCTGCGTGCATACCGATCACTTCCCAGCGGTGCCGACGTTGTCCAGCCCGGCGAGGAAGTTGTCGATGGTGCCCGAACGCTTGACGTCATCGTTCAGCTGCTCGCCCAGCAGGCGCTCAGCCAGGTTGATGGAGTTCTCCCCCATCTCCTTGCGAAGGTCAGCAACGACGGAAGCGCGGTTGGCCTCCAGCTGCTTGTTACCAGCCTCAACGATGCGGTTGGACTCCTCGGTTGCCTGCGTCTTCATGTCAGCGATGATCTTCTGCCCCTGGGAGCGAGCATCATCACGGATCTGAGCCGCTTCGGTGCGTGCCTCTGCGAGCTGCTTGTTGTACTTCTCGAGGGCTTCCTGAGCCTCGGCCTTGGCGGCCTCGGCACGCTGAATGCCACCCTCGATTTTGTCCTCACGCTGAGTCAGCACTTCCTGGAACTTCGGAAGGACGACCTTCGCGAAGACAAACAGGATGACGGCAAACGGGATAATGGACCAGACGATGTCATAAAGCGGTGGAATGAGCGGGTTAATCGGCTCTTCCAACGGCAGCGTCTCAGCTGCCAAGAAAAAGGTGTTCGTCATAGTCTCCAGCTTTCGCTTTAGTGCGTTGTTCTTGAAAGTCCTAAGTTTTTAAAACTTTTTCTCACGATCGGTGCCGGTTCGCTGGCTCCTCGCGGGGAGGAGCCTTGAGAACCCGAGCAATCCCCGACCGCTTCTTGAGCGGACTGTCTTAGAACAGGAAGCCGGCGACGAAACCAATCAGGGCCAGGGCCTCAGCGAACGCGATACCCAGGAACATGGTGGTGCGCAGCTGGCCAGCCATCTCCGGCTGACGTGCCATAGCCTCAGCGGTCTTGCCTGCGACGTTACCCACACCGATTGCAGAACCGATTGCTGCGAGGCCGTAGCCGATGGTGCCGAAGCCCTCGAACTTGGTGACAGTGTCCTGAGCCAGGAAGAGGATGTCGTTCATTTGGTTTCCATTACCTTTCTGGTGACCGATCTTCCCGCTTGTTGCGGGTGGTTTGTGGCGATCGGTTCAGTTGTTCAGATTTCAGAGTTACTAACCGGGGTTAGTGTGCGTCCGCGTGCAAGCTCAGCTCGATGTACACAGCCGTCAGCAGGGCGAAGATGTACGCCTGCAGGAAGACGATCATGAGCTCGAAGAGCGAGAATGCGATCGCGAAGACCATCGTGCCGCCAGCCACCAACGACCAGCCGTTCAGCTGCCAGAAGAAGAAGTTCGTGGCGCTGAAAAGCATGACGAGGATGATGTGACCAGCCAGCATGTTGGCCATAAGACGAATGGTCAGGGTTACCGGACGGAGGATGAAGGTCGAGAAGAATTCGATCGGTACAACAATGAAGTGGATGAAGGTCGGCAGGCCAGGAATGACCAGCGAGGACTTCATGTACTTACCGAACCCGTAACGCTTCACACCCGCGTAGATAAACACCACATATGCCACAAGCGCCAGTACCAGCGGGAGGCCGACACGGGCGCTTGGGGAGATGTTCAGGAACGGGATGAGGGTCGGCAGGTTCGCAGCCACGACAGTGAAGAAAATTGCCGCAATCACCGGCAGGAACCGGCGACCTTCCTTCTTGCCTAGAATTTCCTCCGCGATGTGGATCCGCACGAAGTCCAGAGCGATTTCGCCAACGTTCTGGATACCGCGGGGAACCAGCTTCGGCTTGCGCATAGCGATCAGGAAGAAGATCACCACGATGGCGATCATCAGGATACGCACGAGCATGAGACGGTCGAGGGCGAAGATATCGCCCGCGAAACCGGTCAGCCACAGCTGATTTGGATCCACCTGCCCCGGGAAGAATTCGTGCTCCAATGAAGGGGGATGAAACTCACCCTTCATTGCCAAGGTTGTTACACTCAGCGTTCTCTCCCGTGATTGGGCCGCGTGAACTTTTAGAAAAGTTAGGCGGTGCGATGGAGGTCTATTTCTTGGTATTACCTCTCCCCCAGGACTCCGTCGCACGTCCATGAGGGTGGGTCGGTGCCGAATTACGCTGCCTTGGTGGCAAAACGCCCAGCAGCCCAGTTGGCCCGCTACGACTCTACCAGGAAACCCCCAAGAAACCATAAGCGAAACCCCACAGGTTGTGATCACATTCACCTGTGGGGTTTCGCTTATTCCCGCTGCGCCGGATTACCGTTCCGAACAGCCCCCTTCCGCCGCGTGCCGACGGCTGGATTCGCGGCCTATTTCTCGGGGATATACATCAGCTTCGTGCGTGTAATTGCCATGATCTCCGAGCCGAGCATCGCCACGAGCACCAGAATGATCGTCACCCCGAGTGCAGTGTTGTCATAGAAGGTTTTGTCTTTAATCACGATCAACACAACCAGCAGCAGCGCCGCCTTGAGGAGCCAGGACCCCAGCACCGCCCCCAGGGTGACCTGCGGGGAGGAGTTGGCAGTCACCAGCACCACGCCGATCGTCATCAGCAGGAAGCCACCACCGATAGCCGCGCCGATGAGTGCGCCATAGATCCCCGGAAGGTCACGGGTCGCGCCCCACAGGGCCAGCGAGAACACCGTCACCGCAGCCAACGCGATGAGACCTCCCCGGGCGGCACGGATCAGCGGACGGCGGGAATCACCGACGTCCGGGTCGTCCTCAACGGGAGGCAGCGGGGACTGCGCAGCTTGAGGGTCGTTTGCCCCGGGCTGGTCTGGCTGGCGGTCATTGTGACCTGCAAAATCTTCACTCACGTCGGATTACTCTATCTTCCGCTTCCCCAGATTTCCACAATGGGATCGCCGTGCTCACCACGGCCACGAGCAGCAGCACCCCGACCAGGATCGCGGTCAAGTTCGTTGGCAAGACCGTGGAACCCACCGCGCTGAACGCCGCCACCCCGACCCAGGTATAAAGCACCAGGACAACCTGCTTTTGGGTGTGCCCCAGCCGCAGCAGGCGGTGATGCAGGTGCTTCTTATCCGGCGCGAACGGGCTCTTGCCAGCCGCCACGCGCCGCACCACAGCGAGCACGAGATCCAACAGCGGGATGAACAGCGCAGCCAGCACCACGATCACGGGAGACAGCAGCGCGAACATGTCCGCCACACCGTAGAGCGAAAGGTTAATGCGTCCGGAGGCCGACACGCAGGCGGCCGAGAGCAGCGTGCCGATGAGCATGGACCCGGAGTCTCCCATGAAAATCCGCGCGGGTGAGAAATTATGCGGCAGAAAGCCCATGCACACCCCAGCGAGCACGGCAGAGATGATCGCCGGCGGGTACGCGGACACCGCCCCGCCCTGGTCGTGCAGGATCGTCAGCGAGTAAATCAGCACGGTACCCGCCGCGATCAGCCCCAGCCCGGCGGCCAGCCCATCCAAACCGTCGACGAAGTTCATCGCGTTGATGATCGTGACGGTGAGAAGAACGGTCAAGATCGTGGACTGGACTTGGTCAAGAATGAGGGTGGTCCCCTCCCCGCCTGGCCAGTAGATCAGATACCAACTCAGGCCCAGCAGGCTCATCAGCGTCGCCCCCACGACCTGTCCGCCGAGTTTGACCCACCAGGCGATGTCGCGCAGGTCATCGAGGATACCGATGATGACGATCACGAAGGTCGAGGCCAGCACCGCCGTCATATCCGGTGTGACCGGCGGGAAACCACGATTCAAGGCAGGAAGCTGTGCTGCGGCGACGATCGCGAAGACCACGCCGGTAAACATCCCTATCCCACCCAAGCGAGGTGTGGGAACCGTGTGCACGTCGCGCTCCCGTGGCATGGCCATGGTGCCGTAGCGGACCATGAGGTAGCGCACACCGCCAGTGGTCAGGAAGGTCACGGTACAGCCGACCAGCAGCACGAGCGCCAGCTCACGCAGCGGCACGCCGGCACCGGCCACCGGCGTGAGTCCCTGAGCCACAAGCATCCTGTTAGCCCACCTTTAGGACTTCGAGCGCAGCTCGCTGGCTGGCATCTGAAGCACCTCGCCGATCTGCTCGGCGCTGATCGCGCCCTCGCGCAGGATGCGTGGGCGGTGGCCAGCCAGGTCAACGATCGTGGAGGGCTCCCCGATGGTCGCCTCCCCGCCGTCCAAGTACACCGCCACGGAGTCCCCGAGCTGCTCCTCAGCCATGGCCACGGTGGTCGCCGGCGGCTGGCCGGAGACGTTCGCGCTGGAGACCGCCATCGGGCCCGTGCGCTGTAGCAGGTCGATGGCGATCGGGTGGTTCGGCATCCGCAGCATCACAGTGCCGCGGGTGTCCCCCAGGTTCCACGGCAGGCTCGGAGCCTGCGACACCACCAGGGAAAGCCCACCGGGCCAAAATGCCTCGACCAGCCGGCGCAGGTGCGCGCTGAACTCTGCGACCAGCCCCTCGACGGTGTCCCAAGAACCGATCAGCACGGGCACCGGCATGTCCGGGCCGCGGTGCTTGGCCTGCAGCAGCGCCTCGACGGCGGCGTTATCGAAGGCATCGCAGCCGATGCCATAGAGCGTGTCTGTCGGCATGACGATCAACCGACCGCCCTTTACTGCGTTCTCCGCTGTGACGATGGCGCCTTCCCGGTCTCCGGGGTTTGTCGCGTCTACTCGCTGGGCCATGTGCTTCCTTCTCCCTTACGTGGGAATTGTGCGCTGTTTTCTTCTTCTTGAGTGTAGTGCCCCGCCCGGTGCCGCCCGCGCGGTGGCTGTTATTGGCTTGCCTGTGGCACAGTCGCTCGCCCGACGACGAAGCGGTCGCGGCCAGCAAAATCTTGTTTCTTCTCGACGTCGCTCAGTCCCGCGGCAATGAGGATCTCCCGGGTCTGATCCCCGGTGGCGTCGTCGTGTTCGACGGCGACTGGCGCCCCGGGGGCGGCGGCGCGCACGATCGCGGCGGCAACGTGGGGCATGAGTTCGAGGCCGTCGTCGCCGGAGAAGACGGCAATCGCAGGGTCGGCCCCGGTCTCGACGTCCGTTCGGCTGCCGCTGGGGACGTAGGGCGGGTTCGCGACGACGAGCTGGGCGCGACCGGCAAGACCCAGGGCGTCGAGGAGTTCGAGGTCGCGGACGTCGCCTTCCACGAGGCGGACGTCCAGCTGCTCGCCGAGCAGACCCGCCCGGCGGAAGTATGTGAGATTCTCCTGCCCTAGCTCGACGGCCGCCGGGTCCAGCTCGATGCCGGTCACCTCAATTGTGCGGAGCCAGCGGTAGTCGGCGGGGCTGGACGTAGCCTGTCCGCGGAGGAACTCGGCGAGCTGCGCGGCCAGCGCCAGGCCGATGGTGCCGGGACCGGCGCACAGGTCCACGACGCGCACGACTCCGTCTGCGGGACGCAGGTTTGGCTCGGCGGCGGCGCGCTCAAGCCAGCCACGGATCTTCCCCAATGCGTACTCGGTGAGCAGCTCGGTTTCAGGCCGCGGGATGAAGCCGCGAGAGTCGCTGTAGAGGTCGTAGCCGAAGAAGGGCGCGGCCCCCACGATGTGCTGCAGGGGCTCACGACGTGCCCGGCGGGCCACCCACTCGGCAAAAATCGCTGGCTCCGGGTCGCCACCGGCTGAGAAGACTTCGGTCAGTCCGGCCGGGGTGCGCGGCGAATCCGCGTTACCCTCCCCGGCCAGGGCGTAAGCCATGAGCCAGCGAGCGTCGTTGAGCGGAGACGCCAGTCCGGCGTCGGAAAACTGCCGCGCAGCGGTGCGCACCGCCTCGCTGACGGTGGCCATTTAGGCCTCGGCCTCGAGGCGCTCGATGCGCTCGGCTTCCTTCAGAGCCGCGAAGAGGGACTCCAGGTCCCCGTCCAGCACGGAATCCAGGTTATTGGCCTTGTAACCGATGCGGTGATCGGAGACGCGCGACTCCGGGAAGTTATAGGTGCGGATGCGCTCGGAGCGATCCATGGTGCGGATCTGTGCCGCGCGGCCCTCCGCTGCCTCCGCCTCGGCCTCTTCTTCCTTCATCTGCTGCAGGCGAGCAGCCAGCACCTGCATCGCGCGGGCGCGGTTCTGGATCTGGGAGCGTTCCTTCTGGCAGGTCACGACCACGCCGGTCGGCAGGTGGGTGATGCGGACCGCGGAGTCGGTGGTGTTCACGCCCTGGCCGCCCTTTCCGGAGGAACGGTAGACGTCCACGCGGATGTCCTTCTCGTCGATCTGGACGTCCTCGACCTCGTCCGGCTCCGGGTAGACCAGCACACCGGCGGCGGAGGTCTGGATGCGGCCCTGGGACTCGGTGACGGGCACGCGCTGCACGCGGTGGACGCCTCCCTCGAATTTGAAGTCGGCCCATGCACCGTCGCGGGAGGGCTGCTTGGAGCGGATGGACATGGTCATGTCCTTGACCCCGCCCAGGTCGGTCTCGTTGAGGCCCAGGATCTCCGTGGCGAAGCCGTGACGCTCCGCGTAGCGCTGGTACATGCGCGCCAGCTCTCCAGCGAAGAGGGCCGCCTCCTCGCCACCGGCGCCGGACTTGATCTCCATGATGATGTCGTCGCCGTTCTTGGGGTCCCGCGGGGCGAGCAGATCGGTGAGCTTTTCCTGCAGCTCCTCGATCTCCGCCTCCAGGCGGGTGGCCTCCTCAGCGAACTCCGCATCCTCGCTGGCCATTTCGGCCGCGGCCTCGTGATCCTCCCGCGCGGTGTTCAGCCGCTCGTAGGTCTGGATCACCGGCTGGAGCTCCTGGAAACGCTTGCCGACCCGGCGCGCCGCCTTCGGGTCATTGTGCAGCTCCGGGTCCGCCAGCTGGGCCTCCAGCCCCTGGTACTCCGAGAGGATGTCATCCATCACCGACGGGGTGTGGTCGAGCGCGGAATCCTTGCTCGAGTCTTTGCCTGCCTTGGACATGCTTTTAGTCTCTTCCTAATAGTCCTGGTCCACTGGTCAATGCTAGCCGGTTGGCGTGCGGACTAGTCATCCTCTTCATCCGCGAGCGGGGCGGAGCTGGCGATCTGGATCATGAAGTCGCGGTTCGTCTTGTTCTTCCGCAGCTGCTTGATGAGCAGGTCGATCGCGGCCTGCGGATCCAGGGCGGAGAGGATGCGGCGCAGCTTGTGCATGACACGTGCCTCGTCCGGGCCGAGCAGAAGTTCGTCCTTGCGGGTGCCGGACGGGTTGACGTCCACGGCCGGGAACACGCGGCGCTCGGCGATCTTGCGGTCCAGCTTCAGCTCGGCGTTACCGGTGCCCTTGAACTCCTCGAAGATCACCGTGTCGCCAGCGGAGCCGGTCTCCACCATCGCGGTGGCGATGATGGTCAGGCTGCCGCCGTGCTCGATGTTGCGCGCAGCCCCCAGGAAGCGCTTCGGCGGGTACAGGGCGTTGGAGTCCACACCACCGGACAGGATGCGCCCGGAGGCCGGCGAGGAGTTGTTGTACGCACGGCCCAGTCGGGTGATGGAGTCGAGCAGGAGAACGACGTCCTTACCCTGCTCGACCAGGCGCTTCGCGCGCTCCACCGCGAGCTCCGCGACGGCGGTGTGCTCCTTCGGCGGGCGGTCGAACGTCGAAGCGATGACCTCGCCGTTAACGCTGCGCTGCATGTCCGTGACCTCCTCCGGCCGCTCGTCGACGAGGACGACCATGAGGTAGCACTCCGGGTTATTGGTGGAGATCGCGTTGGCGATGTCCTGCAGGATCGTGGTCTTACCGGCCTTCGGCGGGGAGACGATGAGCGCGCGCTGCCCCTTACCGATCGGCATGATCAGGTCGATCACGCGGGTGGTCAGCACCTTCGGGGTGGTCTCCAGGCGCAGGCGCTGATTCGGGTACAGCGGGGTCAGCTTGGAGAAGTCCGGGCGCTGCGCTGCCTGCTCCGGGGACAGGCCGTTGACTGTCTCTACGGAGTGCAGCGGGGTGAACTTCTGGCGGTTGCGGCCGCGGCCACCGCCCTGCTTTGCGTTCGGACGGATGGTGCCGACGATGGCGTCGCCGTGGCGCATGCCGTACTTGCGCACCGTGTTGATCGGGACGTACACGTCCGTCGGCCCCGCATGATAGCCGGTGGTGCGGATAAAGGCGGTGTTGGCATCCGCGAAATCGAGGATGCCCGCGACCGGGGCCTCCTGCGGCTCCGGCTTGTGGTCCTGTTGCTCCTTGCGGTTCTCGCCACCATCCTCATGGTTGCCGCCGTCCCCGTGACCATTGTTGCGGTGCCCGTTGTTGCGGTCGTGGCCACGGTCTCCCCCACGACGGTTGCGACGGTTGCGGCGGTTACGACGCCGGCGTCCCTGGTGGTTATCGCCGCCATCGTTGTGACGGTTGTTGCGACGATCCTCCCGCTCATTGTTGCCCGAGTTCTGCTCCTCCTGCTGGCCGGAGTTGTTCTCTGGCTCCTTGGAGGATGCGTGTCCGTCCTGCTGCTCATCGCGACGGTCGGCCTGCTTGCCTTCTCCGCGCTCGTTGCGCTCGCTGCGCTGCTCAGCCTTCTTCTCGGCCTTCTGTTCGGGCCGGTCGCTTGCTACAGCGCCGCCACCCTTGCCGGCGTTCTCGATGGCTGCCACGAGGTCTCCTTTACGCAGTTTCGACGTTCCCTTAAGCCCCTGGGCCGCTGCAACCTGCCGCAGCTCGGCCAGCTTGAGGGAAGCCAGCCCATTGGCCTGACCCCGCTCGATGATGTCGGACAAGCTCACGAAAGTCCTTTCCGTCGCACAGCACCCTTGGTCGACACCGGCCAGGACTATTGACCAGTGCATCTCACGCGCTGCGCAGAATTTGCATTGATTTCTTGGCCGACGACACACGCCGGCCCAGGTGGCAGCCACTCAACAGATGCGCCAAGCAGACAACAACCCGGAATTATTCTTGAGTATTAAAGAAATTGCCCTCACACGATCCCGCACGTCTGGCGGACGCCCACTATCTGGGGCCGACCGGGAATCGCGGTGGCGGTGCGGCTGCCACGGGGCCACTAACAACCCGGCCCACGAAGCGGCGCTGGCGATTGAACGCCCCACACCATGGAATCCTCCTTTGGCCCCGGCTGTTCGCACGGTGCCCTCGAAGCAGCTGCAAGTGTAACACCCGGCGATAGCTCACACACTTTTAAACCCCGGCCTTGAGTCTCGTTCCCTGATGGCCAGGGTGCATCATCATCGGCCGAGTCGCCGGGTTGGTGAGCTGGTGGCGTCATAAAGAAAAGGAACACCCAACCGCGGGCTAAGGTGGACAGCATGGAATCTACGATGCAGGAACGCCCCTTTTCCGTATCGCAAATCTTGACCTACGGCGCCAATGCGCACCGCAACAGCACGGTGACCACTTACCTGGGAACCGAGCCTGAGGTCGCGACGTTCAAGGAAATCGGGGCGCGTGTGGCCGCGCTCGCCCACGCGCTGGCCGAGGATTTCGGTATCCGCATCGGCGACCGGGTGGCAACCCTGATGGTCAACCGCACCGAGCACCTCGAAGTGCTGCTGGCTGCCCCGTCGATGGGCGCGGTCTTCCAGCCTCTGAACCGGCAGCTCGCCGACGACCAGGTCATCCACGCCATCAACCACGCCGAGGACCGCGTCATCGTCTGCGACGCGGTGGACGCCGACCGCCTGGTCGAAATGCTCGCCCACTGCCCCACCGTGGAGGGGGTGATCCTCGTCGGGGCCAGCCCCGCGGATATCACCCGCATCCAGGACCGGATCACCCTCACCTTCGCCGAGGCTGACCCCAATCGCCAGGTCCACGTGGCCGACTACGAGTCGCTACTGGATGAGCGGCCTGCGATCTACGACTGGCCGAATCTGCCGGAAACCGCACCGGCAGCACTGTGTTATTCCACCGGCACGGCCGGGGCGCCGAAGGGCGTGGTGTACTCGCACCGCTCCCTGTGGCTGCACTCCCTGGGGCTACGCACGGCCGATAGCTTCGGCATCCAGAACGACACCCCATTCCTCCTGGGAGTGCCGATCTATCACGTCTTGAGCTGGGGCGTTCCGCTCGCTGCGTTCATGTCCGGCGCGCCGATGGTGATGACCGGGCACACCACGGACCCCGAACACCTCGCCCACGTCATCGAGGACGCCATGCCCCGCCAGGCGCACGGGGCCTCGGCTGTATGGATGAGCCTGATCGTCCACTACGAGAAGACCCCGCCGCGGCGCATGAGCCTGCAGACGATCTATTCCGGCGGCTCGCAGGTACCCCCGGCCCTCATCGACGCCTGGGAGGCCCGCTACGGCGTGGACATGATCCACTGCTGGGGAATGACGGAAACCTCGCCGATCGGCACGGTCGCCCACCCACCTGCCGGCGTGGCCGGTCAAGCTCGTGCCGCTTACCGCTACTCCCAGGGTCGCTTCCCCGTGGGGCTGGAATACCGCATCGTCAACGACGCCGGCCGCGCCCTGGAATCCCACGACCGCAACGCCGGCGAGCTGCAGGTCCGCGGGAATACCGTGGCCGCTAGCTACTACGAGTCCCCCAGCCAGACGGGCGACGGCGCGGCGAGCGTCTTCCGGGGCGAGGCGGTGGACGATGGCTCCAGCCGCTTCACTGTCGACGGCTGGCTGCGCACCGGGGATATCGCCACCGTGACCCAGGACGGTTTCCTCGTCATCCACGACCGGAAGAATGACGTGATCCGCTCGGGCGGCGAGTGGATCTACTCCGCCTCCCTGGAGAACTACCTGCTGGCCTATCCCGGGGTGAACGAGGCGGCGGTCATCGGCATCCCGGACGATAAATGGGGCCAGCGACCCCTGGCCGTCGTCGTCCTGGCCGCGGGCTACGAACCAACGGAGGAGACCGCGACGGATATCCGCAACTCCCTGCTGCCGCAGGTTCCCGCGTGGATGGCCCCGGAGAACTTCTGTTTCGTGGAGAACATCGAGCGCACGAGCGTGGAGAAGTTCGACAAGAAGGAGCTGCGCCGGCTGATGCGCCGTGGCGAGTTGGAGATCATGACCCTGCCGGATCCCAACGAAGAAGCTGAGTTCGGCGAGGACTAGTGGCTGCTACGGGCGTTGACAGTCCCACTAGAATGAGCCCCACGATGACTCACAATTCCTCTGCTCCCCGCCCCCGCCAGCTGGTCGACTCCTTCGGTCGCGTGGCCCGGGATCTGCGGGTCAGCCTCACCGATCGCTGCAACCTGCGCTGCACCTACTGCATGCCGGCTGATGGCCTGGAATGGCTGCCCACGGAGCACTCGCTGAGCGATGCGGAGGTCATCCGGCTGGTGCGCATCGGCGTGGAGACGCTGGGCATCCGGGCGGTTCGTTTCACCGGTGGCGAGCCGCTTCTGCGCAAGTCCCTGGAGGAGCTGGTGGCGGCCACCGCCCAGCTGCGCACCGACGAGGGCCAGGTGCCGGGCATCGCCATCACGACGAATGCGCTCGGCCTGGACAAGCGGGCAGCCGGGCTTGCGGCGGCCGGTCTGAACCGCATCAATATCTCGCTTGACACCACGGATCCGCAGACCTTCGCGGCGCTCAGCCGGCGGGATCGGCACGAGGACGTGCTTCGCGGCATCGACGCCGCACTGGCGGCCGGTTTGAACCCTGTGAAAATCAACTCGGTCGTCCTGCCCGGCGAAAACGAGGACTCGGCCGCGGATTTGGTGCGCTTCTGCCTGCGCAGGGGCCTGCAGCTGCGCTTCATCGAGCAGATGCCCCTGGGGCCGCGCGGCCAGTGGACCCGCGAGGGTATGGTCACGGCCGATGCACTGCTCAAGCGGCTGGCAACCGAATTCACGCTCACTCCCGCCACCGAGCCCCGCGGCTCCGCGCCCGCCGAGCTGTGGGATGTCACCGACGGCGAGTATTCCGGGCAGGTGGGCATCATCGCGAGTGTGACCCACCCCTTCTGCGGGGCGTGCGACCGCACCCGACTGACCACCGACGGGGCGATCCGCTCCTGCCTGTTCTCCAAGGCAGCCGACGAGGTCTCCCTGCGGGATATGATGCGGCAGGGTGCACGCGACGAGGAGCTCGCCGATGCGTGGGCGGGCGCGATGGCACGCAAGAAGCCGGGCCATGGCATCGACGACCCCGGCTTCCTCCAGCCGGAGCGCACCATGAGCAAGATCGGCGGCTAGTGTGGCGGATCTCGTGTCCATCGCGCAGCACCGCGAGCGGGTGCTCGCGCTGGCTCAACCAAACGTGCTTTCCGGTGTACCGCTCGACCAGGCCTACGGGCACGTGCTGGCGGGCGAGGTTCACGCCATCCTGGCGAATCCGATCTTCGATAACTCCGCGATGGACGGCTTCGCGCTGCACGCGGCGGATGTCGCTGGTTCTGGCCCCTGGGTGTTGCCGGTGGCCGGCGATATTCCCGCCGGCGCCCCGCGCATCGAGTGCCCGCCCGGTCACGTGGTCCGGGTCATGACGGGCGCCCCGGTGCCACCGGGAGCCGACATCCTCGTCCTCCCGGTGGAACAGACGGACGTCCCCGCCGGGCCATTAGAGCTGCCCGAGCAGATCACGGTGCGCACGGTGGATCTGCACCGCAGCCATATCCGCCCTGCTGGGGGCAAGCACCCCGCCGGGGCGGTCGTGGCTAAAGCGGGCACGCGGGTGGATGCGGGCACGCTCGCCGCGCTGACCTCGGCGGGGGTGCAGGCGGTGGACGTGTACGCCCGGCCCACCGTGGCGGTAATCTCCACCGGAGACGAGCTGGTGCCCTGGCCGAATGTCCCGGGTGCCTCCCAGCTGCCGGATTCCAACCTGCCGATGATCGCCGCCCTGGCCGTGGAACACGGTGCTGCCGAGGTGCGGCGGTTCCACAGCGGGGACCGTGGGCGGGGTTTGGCGGAGCTGCTGGACGAGGCGAGTGCGTGCGATGTCATCGTGACCACCGGCGGCATCAGCGCCGGGGCCTTCGACGTGGTGCGGGAGGTGGTGGGCCCGCGCGAGGGATCGTGGTTCGGCCCGGTCGCGCAGCGCCCCGGCACCCCACAAGGGGTCGCTTCCTGGGGTGAGGCCACGATGGTCTGCCTGCCGGGGAATCCTGTGGCAGCCTACGTGTCCTTCCTGCTCTACGTGGCCCCGCTGCTCGCGGTGCTGGGCACGGGTAGCCGGGCGGCCCAGGCGTTTCGGCCGCTCCAGGCGGTGGCCGGCCCCGGCTTCGCCGCCCCGCGCAAGGGTCGCTCGCTGGTGGTTCCTGTCCGACTATCCGACGGCGACGACGCCCCGGTCGCGGTGCCGTTTTCTACGGGCTCGCATAATTCCAGCGACGTCACCGCGCTGACCGGCATCGATGGCTTCACGATCATTGAGCCCTCAAGCGAGGCCGCCGCGGGTGGTGCGGCAGAACGCGGCGTGGCGAGGGCTGCAGCCCCGGCCGAGGGGGATCCGCTGCTCGTCCACCTGCTCGGCCGCGGAACAACCGGGCAATGAGTATGAGCAGGTTCGAACATGTCGCGCCCTAGAAGCAACAGCGAGCCCACGACCGTGAGCCCCAGCGCACCGGCACCGTCCCCCGGCGCGCCGGCGCCATCCCCGGAATGCGTCTTCGCCAACCTCGGCATCGTGGTGCTGGCGGGCGGGAAGTCCACCCGCATGGGCGCCGATAAGGCCCAGGTCAAAGTGGACGGGCGCAGGCTCATCGACCGGCTGTGGGGGTCTCTGCCACCCAATTGTCCGCGGGTGGCTGTGGCACCTCAGAACCTGGGGGTGCCGACGGTCAGCGAAAGCCCTCCCTTCGGCGGACCGGTGGCGGGTATTGCGGCGGGGCTGCGGGAGCTGGATACCGAATGGGTGGCGGTGTTAGCCGTCGATGCCCCCGGCTCCGCCATGCTCCTGCCGCGGCTCGCTGAGGGCATCGGTGGGGCGGACTGCGCGGTGGTGGTCAACGCCGCGGGCTTCGACGAGCCGCTGTGTGCGCTCTGGCGCCGGGCCAGCCTGCTCACCGCGATAGCGCGGACCGGGGACCGCGACGTACCTGCCGGTGCCCTGCTGCGGGCCGCTCGGCAGGTGGTGCGGGTGCCGGGAACGGGCGCGGAGCGGGACTTCGATACCCCGGCGCAACTCGCGGAGCTGGGTGACGTCGAACTGGGTGACCAAGCTGAGTTGGGCGACACCGGACTTGGGTGACGTCCTACTGGTCTGAGACCGAGCTGGGCTCATCCGCGCGGCCGGGCGCGGCCGAAAGCGAGCCGCCGAAAAAGACCCTATCCTCCGGCGAAAGGTGGCAGGACGTCCACGCGCTGCGCCCCGGCGAGCCCGGTCGCGCGCTCGGCCCGCTGGCCGTCCACGAGGAAGGTGCAGCGTTCCAGGATGTCGGCGAGGCTCAGGCCAGAGTCCGTGCGTCCGGTGTGCCGCGCTGCCGCATCGTCGAGCAGCTCGCCGAGGGTGTCGAAGGCCTCAGCGGGTTCCTCGCTGACTCCGGTGGCGGCGCGGGCGGCGGCGAAATAGTGGATACGCATGCGTTCCATGCTAGCCCGTCCCCGGGCGCTATCGGATCCAGCCCGAAATGCTGGGCCAGACAGCCAGGATGACCTTCAGGCAGTCCCGCATGCCGCCCGAGGACGAGGAGGCATTGACCACGAGTGTGCCGCCCGGCTCCCGAGAGCTCAGACCGATCACGCCACGCGACATCGAAGCCTTGGGCGTGTTCTTCAGCCCCTCCACGAGCACCTGGGTTTCCACAGTCTCCAGCCGGGTAGAAATGACCTTGAGGGTTTCCTCCGGGGTGAGGTTCCGCGGCCCCAGCCCCGTTCCGCCGCAGGTCAGCAACAGCGCCACCCCATCAGCGATTCCCTGCTCGAGCTCGCGCCGGATGGGCTCGGCCCCCTCGGGCACGACGATGAGGTCGGTGACGGTGAACCCGGCTTCCTGCAGCATCGCCGCGGCGTCCTGCCCAATGGTGTTCTCCCGCTCCCCGCCGGCGATGCGGTCGGAGACGACGACGATCTTCGCGTTCTGGCGCGGGGCCGGATTGTCGCGCGGGGCCGTGCTCTCGCGCGGGGCCGTGTTGTCGTGTGGGGTTGTACCGCTCATCTGTGCTCCTCATCTGCTGTTCGGCGGCGCCCGCAGAGACCACAAGAAACACCGTTTTCTGCCGGGCTGCCCTGGGCTACCGGATCCCATTTTAGGGCTACAGTGGGAGGTCGCCTGCGGGGTACGAATCCTCGCGACATTCGGCCGCACGTTAACCCCAAGGAGCATGAAGATTGTCCTCGCACTCCATCGACCCTGCGGGCTCGCCGAGCGCCAGCCAACGCTATAGCCGCCAGGTCACCCTCATGGGCCCGGAGGCCCAGGAGAAGCTGGCTGCCTCGCGGGTCGCGGTGATCGGAGCCGGTGGGCTGGGCTCCCCCGCGCTGCTGTACCTCGCCGCGGCGGGCATCGGCCACATCACGCTCATCGACGACGACACCGTGGAGCTATCCAACCTGCACCGCCAAGTGATCCACAGCTCTGCGGCTGCCGCTAACGGCGAGTCCAAGGCCCACTCCGCCCGCGCACGGCTGACAGAGCTCAACCCCGATGTTCACCTCGAGCCAGTCGTCGAGCGACTGACATGGGAGAACGCGCTGAGGGTCCTGGAGGGCGCGGACCTCGTCCTCGACGGGACGGATAACTTCGACACCCGGCACGTGGCCAGTCACGCGGCCGCCCGGCTGGGGATCCCTCACGTCTGGGCCTCGATCCTGGGCTATCAGGCGCAGCTATCGGTGTTCTGGGCAGGCCACGGGCCGATCTACGAGGACCTCTTCCCCACCCCGCCCGCGCCGGGCGCGGTGCCCTCCTGCTCGCAGGCGGGTGTCTTGGGGCCGCTGGTGGGCATCGTGGGCTCGGCGATGGCCCTGGAGGCCATCAAGCTCATCACGGGCGTGGGCCGCCCGCTGGTCGGCCGGCTCGCCTACTACGACAGCCTGACCGCTAGCTGGGAGGAGATCCCGGTGGCAGCCAACCCGGAGGTCACCGAGCAGGTGCGCACGGGCACTCCCCCGCATGGCCCGGTGGAGGTCACCGAGATTCCGCCCGGGAGCACGGTCATCGACGTGCGGGAGCCCAGGGAGTTTGCGGAATTCCACCTGCCCGGGGCGATCAATGTGCCGCTGGCCGAGATCTTGGGCGGCTACACCCCGCCGGAGGTGGAAAACGGGGCGGTCGTGGTCTGCGCGCGCGGGGCTCGTTCCGCCCACGCGGTGGATGCGCTGGAGCGACGCGGCGTCACGGGGCTAGCCAGCCTGCGCGGCGGGCTGATCCGCTTCCGCTAGTTCGCGGTCAGCCGCTTAGGCGTCCTCGACGGTCACCGGCCCGGCCACCGTCAGCTCTTCGACGCGGATGCCACGATCGCGTGCCTCCTGCAGGAGCGCCTCCTCCACCGGCTCGGTGGACAGCACCAGCACGGTCGGACCCGCCCCGGAGAGGAACGCCGGGTAGCCCTGGTTGCGCAGGCGGTTGACCCACTCGGAGGAGATCGGCAGCACCTCGGCGCGGAATGGTTGGTGCATCCGGTCGCGGGTGCCCTCCCACAGCAGGCTCGGGTCCTTGGACAGGGCAACAAGCAGCACGCCGGTGCGGGACACGTTGAAGCGGGCGTCCAGGTGCGGAATATCGCTCGGCAACACGCGACGCACGGCCTCGGTGGAGGCGTGGGAATTCGGAATCAGCGCGGTGGCGCGGATATCCGGGTGCACCGTGACCGGGGCGGCGTGGTACGTCGGCTCGGTGCCGTCGACCGGGATGTTCGTCCAGGACACGACGGCGCTGCCGAGGACGGAGGCCGCGACGTTATCCGGGTGGCCCTCGAAGGTCGAGGCAAGCTGGATGATCGTGTCCGTGTCTAGGACGTCCCCGGCCAGCGCATTGGCCGCCATCACGCCCGAGACCGCGGCGGCGGCAGAGGAACCCAGGCCGCGGGACTGCGGGATGGAGTTATTGCAGCGCACCCGCAGGCCACGAGCAATGACGTCCGCCTTCTTCAGCCCGGCGCGGATGGCGCGGACGACCAGGTGTCGCTCGTCCAGCGGCACCTCGCCCTGCCCCTCGCCGGTGACCTCCACCTCGAGGCCGGAGTCGATGACCTCGACCTCGACGTGGTCGTAGATGCTCAAGGCCAGACCCAGCGAGTCGAATCCGGGGCCCAGGTTCGCGGAAGAACCCGGAACCTTGACCCGAACCTTGCGGCCGACGGGGATCTCAGTCGCCATTGCTGTTACTTACCTTCCATACGGATGACGGAGTGGACCTCGCGGACGGCGTCGAGCTCGTTGAGCGTGGCGACCGTCTCCTCCAGGTCCTTCTCGGTGGCGCTGTGGGTCACGACGACGAGGCGGGCGCCCAGGTCGTCCTTGTTCTCCTGGCGCACCGTCTTCAGGGAGACGTTGTGCTTAGAGAAGGCGTTGGAGATCTCGGCGAGCACGCCCACACGATCCTCCACCAGCATGTCAACGTGGTACCGGGTCACGACGTCTCCAAAATCAGCGATCGGAAGGGCGGCGTAGGTGGACTCGCGCGGACCGCGGCCACCGTGGATGATGTTGCGGGCCACGGCGACGACGTCACCGAGGACGGCGGAAGCGGTCGGGCCACCGCCGGCGCCGTTGCCGTAGAACATCAGGCGACCGGCGGACTCGGCCTCGACGAAGATGGCGTTATAGGACTCGGAGACGCTGGCCAGCGGGTGGGACAGCGGGACGAGCGCCGGGTAGACGCGGGCGGAGACACCTGGGGTACCGTCGGCCTGGGTGACGCGGTCGCACAGGGCGAGCAGTTTGATGGTGCAGCCTGCGGCGCGGGCGGCCTCGATGTCCTGGGTGGTGATGTTGCGGATTCCCTCAGTGTGGACATCCTCGCTGGAGACGCGGGAGTGGAAGGCCAGGGATGCCAGGATCGCGGCCTTGGAGGCGGCGTCGTGACCATCGACGTCCGCAGTCGGGTCAGCCTCGGCGTAGCCCAGTTCGGTGGCCTCGGCGAGCATCTCGTCGTAGCTGGCGCCGCGCTCGTACATTGCGTCGAGGATGAAGTTGGTGGTGCCGTTGACGATGCCCATGACGGACTCGATCTTGTCGCCAGCCAGGGAGCGCAGCAGCGGGCCGACGACCGGGATGGCCGCGGCGACGGCTGCCTCGAAGAAGAGGTCAGCGCCGGTGGACTCGGCGGCCTCGGAGAGCTCGCCGGAGTGGGCGGCGATGAGGGCCTTGTTCGCGGTGACCACGGACTTGCCGGCCTTCAGGGCCGCGTTGACGACCTGGCGTGGGTAGTCGATGCCGCCGATAACCTCGATCACGAGGTCGATGTCGTCGCGCTGCACCAGGGAGAGCGCGTCGTCCGTCAGCAGCTCGGGGTCGACTCCCTCGCGCGGGCGGGACAGGTCGGAGACCGCGACGCCGCGGACCTCCAGCGGCCCGCCGATGCGGGCGGCGAACTCGTCGGCACGCTCGTTGAGCAGTCGGTAAACCTCAGCACCGACTGTGCCCATGCCCAGCAGTGCAACACCAATGGTGGCGTCGAGTCCTTTACCCGGGCGGATGGTGGGCGCCGATGCGTCAGTCATGAGTTTTCTCCCAATGTTGTTGTTGGTTTTGTGCTCGCCTTTGGTGGCGTCGGTTAGCCATTCTAGCGAGCAGCAGAATGCCAAGTTGTGTATCGCTTAGGTCAGAGGTTAACCCACCTAGACCAAGCTGTCTAGTTTTATGTTTTGCGGGTGTGCCCCAGCGTTGCCGAGGCAGACCTTCCCTAGCCCTCGAGGGCCAAAATATCCTCCAGGCGCTCCCGGCGAATCATCACCCGGTCCTGGCCATCCGCCACGGTAATCACCGGCGGGCGCAGGAACATGTTGTAGCGGGAGGACATCGAGTAGCAGTACGCCCCCGTCGCCGCGATGGCCAACAGGTCGCCCGGCGCGACGTCGTCGGGAACCGGGACATCGTTGATCAGAATGTCGCCGGACTCGCAGTGGGAGCCGACGATGCGAGTCGAGACCAGCGTGCCGGCGACCTCGCGATTGACCACCCGGACGTCGTACTCCGCCTGGTAGAGGGCCGGACGGATGTTGTCGCTCATCCCGCCGTCGACGGAGACGTACCGGCGCACAGTGTGGTCGCTGGTCTCGACGTCCTTGACGGTGCCGACCCGGTAAATGGTCACCATGGCCGGGCCTGCGATCGCGCGCCCCGGCTCGACGTTGACGATCGGGGTCGGAACACCGACCTCCTCGGCCACCTCGGCGACCTTCGCGAGCAGGTTGCGTGCCACGGAGGCCACGTCAAGCGCCTCCTGGTCCGGGGTATACGCGATGCCATAGCCGCCGCCCAGGTCGAGGACGTTGAAATTCGCCCCCGTGGCTTCGTGGGATAGCAGCTGCTTCCACAGGCCCAGCAGGCGCTCGGCGGCGAGCACGAAGCCGTCGGCATCGAACACCTGGGAACCGACGTGGCAGTGCAGGCCGCGCAGGACCAGGCCATCGGCGGCGAGGCACTCCTCCGCTGCCTGCTTGGCCTTCCCGGAGGCCAGGGAGAAGCCGAACTTCTGGTCCTCGTGGGAGGTCGCGATGAACTCGTGGGTATCGACGTGCACGCCCGGGGTCACGCGCACCAGGACGTCCTGGGTGGTGCCCAGCTCGCGGGCCACGCGGGAGAGCTCGGCGATCTCCTGGAGCGAGTCGATGACGATGAGCTCCACGCCCGCCTCGACGGCGGCGCGCAGGAACTCTTCATTCTTGTTATTGCCGTGCACCGTGATGCGCTCGGCCGGGAAGTCGGCATGCAGGGCGATACGCAGCTCGCCGAGGCTCGCGACGTCCAGGCTCAGCCCTTCCTCGGCCACCCAGCGGCACACGGCCGTGGAGATGAAGGCCTTGGAGGCGTAGTGCACCCGCTCTCCCCCGCCGAAGGCCTCAGCCATCTCCCGGCAGCGGGAGCGGAAGTCGGCCTCGTCCATGACGAAGCTCGGGGTGCCGTGTGTGGCGGCGAGCTCGGGCAGGCTCACGCCGCCGATCGCCACCTCCCCGTTCTCTGCCCGGCGCGTGGTGCGTGGGAAGACGTGAGCCGGGATGAGGTTGAATTCCTCGGTGGTGGCGGTGCGCCGGCGTAGTGGTGTGGGTTGTTGTGCTGTGACCGGATCCATGCGGGTGTAGCCTTACATCCTTTCTGGTGCGGACACGCCGACCAGGCTCAGTGCGTTCTCCAGTACCTGGCGGGTGGCGGCGGCCAGGGCCAGGCGGGCGTGGAAGATCGGGGCTGCGTCCGCACCGGTCGGCTCGTCGGCCTTCGGCAGCACCTGGCAGGCGTCGTAGAAGCGGTGGAAATCCCCGGCCAGCTTCTCCGCGTAGTGGGCGATGCGGTGCGGTTCGCGCAGCTCAGCGGCCGTGCGGACCACCTTCGGGAACTCGCCCAGGGAACGGATCAGCGTGCCCTCGCGGTCGTGGGTCAGCAGCGAGAGATCGGCGCCGCCAAAGTCCACGCCCTGTTCGTCTGCCTTGCGCTGCAGGGAGCACAGGCGGGCGTGGGCGTACTGGACGTAGAACACCGGGTTCTCGTTGCTCTGGGAGGCCCACAGGTCCATGTCGATGTCCAGGGAGGAGTCCACCGAGGAGCGGATCAGCGCGTAGCGTGCCGCGTCCACGCCGATGGCCTCGACCAGGTCGTCGAGGGTGATGATGGTGCCGGCGCGCTTGGACATGCGCACGGCCTCGCCGTCGCGGACGAGGTTGACCATCTGGCCGATCATGACCTCCACCTGCTTCGGGTCGTACCCCAGTGCCGCTGCGGCGGCCTGCAGGCGTGCGATGTAGCCGTGGTGGTCCGCGCCCAGCATGTAGATGCACAGGTCGTGGCCGCGATTGATCTTGTCCGCGATGTAGGCGATGTCGCCGGCGATGTAGGCGGCATTGCCGTCGGACTTGATGACGACGCGGTCCTTGTCGTCGCCGAAGTCGCTGGAGCGCAGCCACCAGGCACCGTCGGCTTCGTAGAGGTTGCCGTTGGACTTCAGCTCCTCGATGGCCTTGTCCACCGCGCCGGATTCGAAGAGGGAGTTCTCGTGGAAGAAGACGTCGAACTCGGTGCCGAACTGCTTCAGCGTGGTCTTGATGTGGTCGAACATCAGCTCCACGCCCTGGGCGCGGAAGAGCTCCTGGGCATCCGCGTCGGAGAGCTCGCCCCAGGTCGGGTTCGCTTCGGCGACCTGGGCGGCGATGTCCTGGATGTACTGGCCACCGTAGCCGTCCTCCGGGGTGGGCTCGTTGCGCGCGGCGGCGAGCAGGGACTTCGCGAAGCGGTCGATCTGGCCGCCGTGGTCATTGAAGTAGTACTCGCGGGTCACCTCGCCACCCTGGGCGGCCAGCAGGCGGCCAAGAGAGTCGCCGACGGCGGCCCAACGGGTACCACCCAGGTGAATCGGACCGGTGGGGTTAGCAGAGACGAATTCCAGGTTGATCTTCGTGCCCTTGTAGGCATCTCCGCGGCCGAAGCCCTGGCCAGCGGCGAGAATGTTCTCCACAATCTTGCCCTGCGCGGCAGCGGCCAGGCGGATGTTGATGAATCCAGGGCCGGCGACGCTGGCCTCGTCGATCTCCGGGCTGGCGGCCAGCTTCTCAGCGAGCCACGTGCCCAGCTCGCGGGGGTTGGTTCCCGCCTTCTTGGCGGTCTGCATGGCGACGTTGGTGGCGTAGTCGCCGTGCTCTGGGTTGCGCGGGCGCTCGACCGTCGGGTTATCGGGGACGACGGAGGCGTCCAGGCCACGCTCGGTGAGGACCTCGCGGGCGATGCGTGCAATGAATTCGGAAAGTTCTGCTGGAGTCACGCCTAAAGACTTTATCAGCACGTAATGCGGGTTCGTCGCCCCCGTCCGTCTGCGCGGGGCGCGCTGGCCGGCGGGGTGTTTTTGCCTCCCCTTGCACCCAGGGTGCTAGACTACCGATCTGATGCCTCCGTAGCTCAGGGGATAGAGCACTGGTTTCCGGTACCAGCGGTCGGACGTTCGAATCGTCTCGGGGGCACGTTTTATTGCCCGGGTGGCGGCGCACACAGTGCGCCCCACCCGGGCTTTTCATGCCGCAGGGGCTATTCCCCGGCGCGGCGCAGCTGAACCATGTCCACCTGTTTGGCGCCCACCACGCGGGAGAAGCGCTGCGCATCGCAGGTCAGCACGATGATCTGGTGCTGCTCGCCCAGTTGGGAGAGCACCACGTTCATGTCCCTGCTGCGCTGCGGGTCGCTGTAACCGAGGCTGTCGTCGATAATGATCGGCACTCCCCCGCCCCGGGCCACCAGCGATGCCACCGCGAGACGGGAAAGCAGGTTGATCTGCTCCCTCGCGCCACCAGACAGGGAGGACACGTCGAGGGCCACGCCGTCGTCAATGCGGCGGCTGACCTGCAGGTCCTCGTCGAACTCGAACTGGACGCCCGGACCGTAGATGGTGCGAGCAAGGACGTGGAAGGCCTCGGACAGCGGGCGGGAGTAGCGACCCCGTAGCTCGGCACGAGCCTCATTCATCGTCTCCCACAGAAGCTGGGCGGCCTCCGCCCGGGCAGTGACGGCAGCTAGGGCGCGGGCGGCCCGTTCCGCCTCGGCTGCCGCTTCACGCTTGGCCTCCGCAGCGCCTTCGCGGCCGGCCAACTCGGTGCGCAGGCGGACGAGCTCCTGGCCGCGTTGCGTGGCGTTTTTCTGCAGCACCCCGAGGCCCGCCTTCTCACCGTTAAGGAGGCCCTCAAGCTGCTCGGCGGTGGCGGCGGACTCGTATTTCTCCTTCTCCTTATCGCGAATCGCGGCAGCCTCCACCAACGCGCTGTTCTGCACGGCGACGGCCTCCGCCAGCTGCTCGTCGCTGGCCTCTTCGCGCTGCTGCGCCAACTCGTCCTCTGCGGCCGCGAGCTGCTGCGCCTGCTGCGTGGCATTGAGTTCTGCCAGCTTGTGCTCCTGGAGGATCTGCGTGTGTTCCGTCGCGTCCTTGGCCTGCTGAGCTGCGGTGTACCGCGCCTCACTGCGCTCGAGGAACAGTTGTGCTGTTTCCAGCTCGACCACGAGCCCCGCAAGCTCGCCGTTGTGCCCTGGGGCCTGCTCCCCCGCAGTCCGGGCCTCAACGATCTGTGACTCAGTGGTTTCCGCCGCATCTCGCACCGAGTCCCGCGTTAACCGCGCGAGCTGTTCTTCCA
Source organism: Corynebacterium sp. HMSC27B11 (assembly GCF_001815985.1). Lineage (GTDB taxonomy): Bacteria > Actinomycetota > Actinomycetes > Mycobacteriales > Mycobacteriaceae > Corynebacterium. The sequence goes on from NZ_KV823550.1 coordinate 95,048, forward strand.
GCTCGGGCTCAAGGCCGAATTCCTCGGCCCGCTCTGCATTCCCGCCCAGCTCCCGCCAGATATTGGCCGCGGCGCGAGCCCGGTCGGATAGCTTCTCACCTGCGGCGACCAGCTCCCGGCTGGACTGCTCCACACTGAACTGCAGGTCCTGGGAGCTGACGCCCCCGGTGATCCCGCGCAGCTCCAGCTGTGCCTCGTCGCGATCGTTTTCCAGGGCGCGCCGTTGCTGGGCCAGCCGGTGAGCGGCCTCCGTGTCCCCGTCCTCGATGCCGAGGGCCTTCGATGCCTGGGCGACCTGCTCCCGAGCACGGCTCACCGCGGTCTCCGTCTCGCTGGTGTCGCGGGCCGGAGTGACCGCAACGCGGTAGTCCCCGAGTGCGAACTGACGCAGGGAGCTCACCAGGGTGCGGTACCCCTCCGCCGTGAGTTCGACATCCTCCTCGCCGTCGCGCACCGTGCCAGCGGGACCGGTGATCTTCACCTCGGTGGCGATTGCCTCCTGCTGCGCGGTGGCCACGGCAAGCTGGGTGTTGGCGCTACTCAGCGCGTCCAGGGCCTGCTGGGTCGCCGGATTCTCCGCGAGCTTATTCCCAAGCTCCCGCAGCCTGTCCACCGTCTTTTCTGCCTCCGCTGCGCGCTCGGTGGCGTTCTTGTGGCTCTTCTCCGCCTCGCGATATTCGGCGCCCGCCTGCGCCCACGCAACGTAGCCTCGTGCGAATCGCTGCTGCTCGGCAGCGCTGGAGTATTCCGCTTTCAGCTTCTGCTGTTCTTCCTCAGCCTTGGCCGCCTTCGTTGCGAGCTCATCGCGCCGCTCTTGTTCCTTCTCGAGCTCGGCTCGCTTGACCGCCACCGCATCAACCTGCTTCTTCCGCGCGTCATGGCGGTACTTCGCTAGATCGAGCGCCTGGTGCGCGTTCTTGACCTCGCGTTCGAAGCCCCGAAGCTTTTCCTGTGCCGCCCGGGCGGTCTGCAATTGTTCCTCGAGTTCCTCGACGGCCCGCTTCGCCTCGGGCAGCTCCGCCGCAGCCTGGCGCTCTTCCTCTTCCAGTTCCGTGATCGCCCGGATCTGCCGCTGTGCTCCGTCATAGATGTCGGTGGCTTCTGCTAGGGCCTGTTCTGCGGCCTCGCGCTCGTCACGGGCCTTCTGCAGCTCACCATTCTTCTTCACAGCCCCCTTGGCGGTGAAATAGCGATCGTATTCCTTCTCGATCGCCGCGAGCAGTTCCGCGGCCGTGGCGTCCACCTCGTGGCCGGTATCGGCCTCCGCGCTCTGGTCACTCTGTGCCGCCAGAACGGTGCTGAGGGATTGGATTCGGCCAGCGGAGAAAGCCTCCAGGCTCGCGCCCTGCTCCACTGTCAGCGCATCCAACAGAGTGCGATCCACCGTCTCGTTGAGGATCTCCGCGAAACGTTCCTCGGCCTCCCGGTCTACCAGGTTCTCCACGGTGGGGGCAGAGACATCGAGTGTGGCCGCGTGTCGGCCGGTGCCGAAGCTCTTCTCGATCCGCAGCCGGTAAGCCCCAATGCTCATCTCAGCGGCGACCGTGGGCTTGCCATTGCTGCCTGCCGGCTTGAGCGCCATGACCTCCTGCTTGCGGGTCTTGGTGTTCACGCTCGTGTTGAGCAGGAGCTTCATGGCCGTGAGCAGGGTCGATTTTCCGGATTCGTTGCGCCCGTGCACCACGGTGACCCCGGAATCCGCCAGGTCGAGGTCGACGTGGGGCACTCCCGCGAAGTCGTCCAAGGTCAGGCGGTGGATGGCCAGGCCGGCCCCGGTGTTGTGCTGCTGTGAGTTTGTCATTGTCCTCGTCACCTAGCTTTCCTTGGCCTGCACGCCGGCGGCCAAGCGGTAAAGGAGCTTCAGGGCATCCGTGGCTTGATCTCGAGTTCCTTGGGCCTGACGCTGATCCTCAGCGAGTGCGAGCAGCTTCTCCATCGCGATTTCTGGGTAGCCCCGCAGCTGGAGGGCCCCACGCAGCTCCGACAGTTCCGGGGACACGTGCAGATCCATCAGCCGGGTGCGCTCGTAGAGCGCGGCGAAGCGAGGGCGCTGCTCAGCCAGCGCGGTCTCCAACCGGATGTCTGTCATCAGGTCGATGCTCCCCCGCAGCGCGTACTTGACCACGGTCGATCGCGGCTGCGGCAGGCTGGCCAGCTTCGCCAGGAAGTCCTCGGCGTCCTCTGGGGAGTTGATGTCCTCCGTCATGGCCAGGAAACGCCACTGGCCGATCTCAACCTGCTCCACTGCAACGGTCGCGGGCGCAGCCGGGTTCTCCGGGTCGATGCCGACCTCCACGACCAGCGCCTTACCCGAGTTGGACTCGCCACCGCCGTCGGGCTCCTTGAAGTCGGTGACCTCCGGAGCGCCGGAGTACCACACCACGCCACGGTCATCGAGGGGCATCGCGGAGTGCGTGTCCCCCAGGGCCACGTAGTCGACGACGCGCTGCCGGGCGAGCTCGCTGAGCCGGGCGACGTCGATCACCGACGGATCCGCGACACTGTCCCGCGACTCCGTGTGCCCGTGACCAACCGCGATGCGGATTGTATTCCCTGCCGGCGACAAGTCTGCAAGCGCCCGGTACACCAGATCCTCGCTGGCCACCTTGCTCAGCAGCGGCGCGCCGATGATCTCCACGCCCTCGCGCAGTGGCCTTGGGGTCGAGTCCCGCAGGACAGTCACCTTCCCGCCATTGTCTGGGGACAGCTGCTGCAGGCTCGGCTGGTGGTAAATGCTCGCCGGGTTGAGCGGATCGTGATTGCCCGGCAGCAGGTAGACCGGAACCGGGGCGTTGCGCAGGACATCAAGGATCCGCGTCCAGGTCTTTCCCGCCAGGAGGTTGTCGTCGAAAACATCCCCGGCGACGACGATGGCCTCACACTTCCGGTCGGCAGCCACCGCGAAGAGCTTCTCCACGGCTGCCAGCCGCGCCTCGTCGAAGAGCCGCTGGTTATCCTCGCCGAGGAAGCGCCGCCCCATCCCGATCTGCCAATCGGAGGTGTGCAGGAAGCGCACCGAATGCGCACCCACGCCGGTATCGCGTGGCCGGGAAGACGCCGTTGTCAGCTGTGCATCGCTCATGTTCTTCACCTTGTCACTTCATCCTCGTGCCCGTCACCGGGCGGGCCCACGGGGTGGGGTCGAAACGCCCGGAGTCATCGGTGATCATCTCCAGGCACAATTCCAGTTCGTGCATCGTTTGCAGTTGATCAACGCTGGTCCAGCTCAGGCTGCGCAGAGCCCGCATCAAGGCATCGCGATCCCCGAGCTCCAGACCGCTTTCCACGGGCGGCGCCGACCAGCTCACCCGGCGTTCCTCCGAGCCCCAGAACTCCGCCTGGTCGAGCACCTCCGGGGTCTGTTGGGCGGAGCTTCCCGAGTTCGGCTGGGTTGAACTGCTCTCCTGCTCCCCGGCGTGGCTGAGCTGGACGCTGCGCAGCGCCTCGGCAGCTTCGACCCCACGCCACTGCAGGATGGCTGCGGGATCGTGGTTAAAGGTATCCGCCAGCTGATAGGCCACGGCGACCGCGTGTTTACACACCGGCGCCCCATCCGGGCACGTGCAGCCCTCGAAGCGGATCTGATCGGGCCGCAGCAGCATCGCGGCGAGATCCGTCGGGGGCGCATCTCCGCGGATGATGGTGCGCAGGAGCGCTGGGTCGGCGGCGACCTCCGCGGCGATGAAGTCCCTTCTCTTCGCACTCAGCGCCGCCACCTTGATCACCACCTCAAAGGGCTGTGGTTGGGTGCCGGCGACTAACGCCACCACCGTGTTGGTGCTCAGCTCCATGCTCTGGACGTGGCCGCCCCAGTGATAATCCCGGCCTCGCTCCAGCCGACCGCGGTCGGTGGCGCCAGCGACGGCTTCCAGCAGCTGCGCCCCGGCCCAGCTTTCTGGGCCTAGCGGATCGGCAGGAATGGGAATCGACGGGCGCGGGGTGACTGCCTCCGCACGGCGGCGGGCCCCGAAATCCGCGAGGATGACGTTGCCTTCCCAGGTGGTCCGAGGAGTGTTCTTCCTACTCATCTGCTGCCTCCTTCCGACTGGTTATCCGCTCCGGGAACCTTGGTAGCCACAGATGTAGCATCCGCAGCAGACACGTCCGAGGACTCTCGTAGCTGCCAGAGCTCGGCCAGGTCCTCGTCGCTCAGGCTCGCGATCCAGCCTTCGCCTTCACCCACGACGGCTCCCGCGAGGTCCCGCTTGCCGGTGATGATCTCATGGATGCGTTCGTCGAGGGTGCCCGCCGAGACAAATTTATACACATCGACGTCACGTTCCTGACCGATGCGATAGGCGCGGTCCGTCGCCTGATCCTCCACCGCCGGATTCCACCAGCGGTCGATGTGAATCACCACGGAAGCCCTGGTCAGGGTGATTCCAGTACCTCCGGCGCGCACCGAAAGCAGCATGACCCCCGGACCGGTATCGCGCTGGAACTGCTCCACCAGCTCCGTGCGCCGCGACCTGCTCACTGAACCGTCGAGTTGGAGGACGGGCATCCCGTACTCGGCCTCGATCGCGGGTGCCAGCATCCGACCAAAGGAGGGGAACTGCGTGAATAGAAGCACCTTCTTGCCCTCCGCCACGGCCTGGCCGATGAGCTCGAAAATCCTTTCGATCTTCGGCGAGCGGTGCTTCCCGCCACGCAGGATCCCCGAGCCATCTCCCGCGAAGTGCGCGGGGTGGTTGCAGATCTGCTTGATCTTGACCAAGGAGGCCAGGATCAGGCCACGGCGGCTGGCAGATCCCTGCTCCAGGGCCTCCTCGACCTGCGCGATATAGGCCTGGTAGAGGCTTGCCTGTTCGGCGGACAGTGGCACGGTTTCCACGTGTTCCCGCTTTTCGGGCAGCGCCACCCCCACTGCAGGGTCTGTTTTGAGACGCCGGAGGATGAAAGGCTCCACGATCCGCTTGAGACGTTCGGTTGCGCCGACGTCCTGATAACGCTCGATGGGGATAGCAAGGCGGTTCTGGAACGCGGCGGCCGAGCCCAGAATCCCCGGATTCGCGAAGTCCATGAGGGCATAGAGGTCGGAGAGCCGGTTTTCGACCGGCGTGCCCGTGAGCGCAATGTGGTGATTGGCGGGGATCCCGCGCACGGCCTGGGACTGCTTCGTCGCGGGATTCTTGATGTTCTGTGCTTCGTCAGCAACCACGCGGCGCCACCGAATCTTCTGATAGCGCTCCGGGTTGCGGGCGACCGTCCCGTAGCTGGTGACGACGAGGTCCGCCTGCCGGGCATGCTCCGGGAACTCGGCGTCGGTCACCTTCCCGGCCCCGTGATCCACCAGCACGGAGAAGCCGTGGATGTGACGGGTGGCCTCCGATTGCCAGGCAGCCAGCACGGAGGTGGGCGCGACCACCAGGGTCGGACCCATGGCATCCTCGCCCGAGCCCGCCGGCGAAGATTCCTCCTTTTCCCAGGCCAGCAGGGCCAGCACCTGCAGGGTCTTCCCCAGCCCCATATCATCGGCAAGGATCGCCCCCAGGCCGTGCTCCGCCATCCACGCCAACCAGTTCACACCGCGGCGCTGGTGTTCGCGCAATTCGGTCAGCACCGTCGCTGGCAGCTCCACCTGCCGGGCGGGAGCAACGACGTTCTCACGGTCGAAGAGCTGACGCACCCAGCCGTCCATATCCACCCGGATGTTGTGGTCCGGGTTTTCGCCCCCGTGAGCCTCGGCGGCGGCCTCCGCCTCCAGCAGCTCTGCCAGCGTGACTTCGCTGAGCTCCGCCGCGTCCTTCTCCGCCGCGTCTGTGAGAGCGCTGAGCCAACCTCGGGCCTTGCTCAGCGAGCTCTTGTCCAGGAAGACAAACTGCCCGTTGACCTGCACGATCTGGCGGGCAGAGCTGATGAGTTCCAGCTTGTCCGACTCCCCAACCGGGGTGCCGTCCACCGAGAGGTTCCATTCGAAGTCCAGGAGCTGGTCCATCCCGAGCTTCCCGGAACCCGGCCCGGAGCCCACCGCCTGAAACTTGGCCCCCACCTGCGTGGTCTTCGGCGCCCAAGCCCGTGGGATCATGACGGGAAAACCCGCCTCCTGCAGCCGACTAGCCTTGGTGTCCAGCAAATCCGCCACGTCGTCGAGGTCCACGCTGAACGCCAGCTGGCGGTCGAGGGCGGGGTCCCCGGTATAGGCAGCTTCCGGTGGGACCCAGCGGCCCACGGTTGCCCACCGGTCGACGGGGCCTAGGTGCCTGCCCAAGCGCGGCCATACCTTCGCCGCCTGGTGTAGCCGCTGCTGGATCTTGCGCGCCTGCTCATTGCCGGCGGTCGTGGTGTTGACCGGTTCGGCGGGTGCCCCGTCCACCGACAGCCCCACCTCCAGCCGCCAGGTGAATTGCTTCGCCGCATCATCGGCTGCCTGCTCCTGCTCGCGTTCCCGGTTGGCGGTGGAGCGGTCTTCCGCCAGGGACGACGACGCCACCGGCTCCCCAAGCTCCCGGGCATCAGCCGGATCCGTGAGCCGGAAGACCAGCTGGGTGGCTGCATCCCTAGCGCTGCTGCGCCACTCGTTGAGCGCGCTCACCGTTGCGGGCCCCGCCTTCGCGGTGGCCCGCCCGGCGAGGAGGTCGGTGACCAGAGGGCTCTCCAACTCCTCATATTCCGGCGGCCGGGCGCGGTCGGTAACGAGGCTCACGGCCATCCAATGCGCCCAGTCGTCGGCAGCATCCCCCACCACGTCTCCGTTGCCGTTGCGCGCCAGCACTCCGGGGAGCTGCTGCCGGAACTCATTGAGCACCGCGGAATGCTCCCCGGCGGTAGCCAGGGTGAAGCGAGGGTGCCACTGCTGATCCTGCCGCTCCATCCGCACCATGACCCGCCCTGCCTTCACGGTGGCTTCCACGTATTCGAATAGGTCGATGAGGAAGATCACCTCGGGGCTCAGCCCCTCGCGAACCTCGGGATCGGTGGCGATCCGGCGCAGCTGCTCCATCAGCGCGATGGATTGCTCTGGCACCCACGCCGCGGTGGGGATGGCGAGCGTGGTGGGCTTACCGCTCGGGGTGGAGACGAGCACCTGGCCTCGGGAGCGCAGCGGTTTGGCAGCCAGCACAGCGCGCAGCTCTGCGGGCCACTGCCCGTCGGGGATGTCCTCGGCGCGCATGACGATCTGGCGGCCGGCCACCTTTTCGGCCCACAGCTGCACGCCGCCCCCGGCGGGCACGAGCGCGTGCAGCAGAAAAGCAGATCCCATAGTTATAAGGGTCTACCATGCCCCGCGGACACACCGAATCGGCGCACGTAGACTGCCCATTTTCCTCTCACTAAAGCCCAGCAACACGGCATTCTTTCGGTCTTTTTTCAGGATTTTGGCAGAAAAGCGTTGAGAATTCTGGCATCATGGCCATGCTCAAGTTTTAAATATTGACTTCGACTAACCATTCGGCCGGCTCTTCATCGGCCCCGGGTGGTCTTTCAGGAAGTCTCGACCCTACAAAGAAAGAGACATTCTGTATGACAGACCAAGCATGGTTCGTCACAGCAATGGTGATCTATCTGATCGCCATGATGTTCATTGGACTCCTCGGTTATAAGCAGACCGACGAGTACGAGGACTACATGCTGGGCGGCAGAAACCTTAACCCGTTCGTCGCAGCCCTGTCCGCTGGCGCCTCCGATATGTCCGGCTGGCTGCTGATGGGCCTTCCCGCCGCGATCTTCGTATCCGGCTTCTCTGAGCTCTGGGTGGCCATCGGCCTGCTGCTCGGTTGCGCACTCAACTGGTGGTTCACCGCACCACGCCTGCGCGCCTACACCGAGATCGCGGACAACTCCATCACCGTGCCGAGCTTCCTGGAGAACCGCTTCGAGGACAAGTCCCACGTGCTTCGCGTGGTCGCTGGCCTCGTGATTCTGCTGTTCTTCACCTTCTACGTGGCGTCCGGCATGGTCGCCGGTGGTCGCTACTTCGAGTCCACCTTCGACTCCTCTTACGCCGTCGGCATCGCCGTGATCGCCGGTGTGACCGTGATCTACACCTTCGTCGGTGGCTTCCTCGCTGTGTCCTACACGGACGCGGTGCAGGGCTGCATCATGTTCATCTCCCTGATCCTGGTGCCGATCTTCGCGGTTCTGCACATGGAGGACCCGAGCGCCATCTTCAGCTTCCAGACGGAGAACGCCTACGCTGCCTCCGGCCTGGAGCCGAACCCGAACTGGTTCTCCCTGGTCAACGGCGTGGGCTTCGTGACCATCATCTCTGGTCTGGCCTGGGGCCTGGGCTACTTCGGCCAGCCGCACATCATCGTGCGCTTCATGGCGCTGCGTACCCCGCGGTCTGCTCGCAAGGGCATGTTCTACGGCGTGACCTGGATGGGTCTGTCCATGATCGGTACCGTCTTCGTGGCGATCATCGGCCCGGCATTCTTCACCGAGAACCCGGACATCAAGATCGTCGACCAGATCAACTTCGAGACGATCTTCCTGGACATGGGCCAGATCCTGTTCCACCCGCTGATCGCTGGTCTGGTACTCACCGCAGTGCTGGCGGCCATCATGTCCACGATTTCCTCCCAGCTGCTGGTGGTCTCCTCCGCACTGATCGAGGACATCTACAAGGGCCTGTTCAACAAGAACGCTTCCGATCGCCTGCTGCAGGTTCTTTCCCGCTTCGCAGTGCTCGTCGTCGCCCTGCTGGCGGTGTTCATCGCGGCCAAGCCGGATTCCGGCGTGCTGAGCCTGGTCGAGTTCGCGTGGGCCGGCTTCGGTTCCGCATTCGGCCCGGTCATCATCGCCTCCCTGTACTGGCGTCGCCTGAACGCCCCGGGCGCGATCGCCGGCCTGGCTGCCGGTGCGATCGTCAGCTTCCTGTGGGGCGGCCTGGCTAACTTCGGCATCGCCGATAAGCCGTTCGGCCTCTACGAGATGATCCCGGGCGTGCTGGCCAACGTGGTCTTCATGGTCGGCGTGACCCTGATGACCAAGGAGCCTTCCGCGAAGGTTCTGGATGAGTTCGACAAGTCCATCGAGCTGAGCAACAAGGCCGATCGCCTCACCGAGAAGGAGTTCGTGGAGGAGGCCGCTAAGTAGCCCCTCCCCTCCCTGCGGAAAAGTTTTTCCGCATCCTCGGGAACCAAACGTCGCCTCGCGTTGTCTAAGACAACATGGGGCGACGTTTCTTTTTCTCTCTAGTCTTTCTCTTCACCGTGGCTGGTCTGTTGTTTTTCACGACGTCGGTTCCGGTGCCAACTGGTTGGTTGCCTGGGGGCCGCTCTGTGGATCAGCGCGCGCAGGAGCTGGCCCGCCAGGCCCTGGCGCGGGTGGAGGTCGTGCCCCAGCGGATCCGAGTGGTGGGCTACGACCGCACCCGGTTTCTGCAGGGCTGGGCGCACAGCATCGCACCTGATGGCAGTTATTGCTCGACCCGTGAGCTGGTGCTGAACCTGAACTTCCCCACCGAACCCGCCAGCCCCTGCCCGCGGGCCACCGGCGAGGCATCCGATGAGTACTCCGCCGAACCGGTACGCCCGCAGGGCACGGATATCGACCACATTGTCCCACTCGCCGCGGCCTGGGATTTGGGGGCACACGCCTGGACAGCAGAGAAGCGTCATCGCTTCGCCAATGACTGGCACTACAACCTGGCGGTCACCGCCTCGGAGCTGAACCGGGAGAAGTCTGATGCGACGCTGGAGGCCTGGTTGCCGCCCAACCCTGCGGCCCGCTGCCCCTACGTTGCCCGCTACCTGGTGGTGGCGGCCCGCTACGGGCTGACGATCACCGCCGGCGACGCTGCCGCGGCCCGCGAGGCCTGCCAGCTGCCCCGCTGACGGGGGTTTTGTGACTAGTCACGAATTTTTTGACAGAGTGGTTCACATGGATCAATTTATTACTGCTCTCCACGTCATCGCTGCGATCCTCCTCATCGGACCGGTCGCGATCGCTACCTCGGCATTCGCACCTTCCCTGCGTGCCGCGCAGTCCGGCTCCGCCAAGGCGGTGGGCTCCGTGGCAACCCTGGCTGGCATGACCCGCCGCTACGGCTACATCTCCCTGCTGGTCCCCGTGCTGGGCCTGGTCGCCTTCATGACCGTGGACGGCGCAATGCAGAACTACGCCTTCCACGCCGCCATTCTCACCTCTCTGGCGGCCTGGCTGGTCCTGCTGCTGGCGGTGATCCCGCAGCAGCGTCGCGGCCTGATCTCCGTTGATGGCCTCGACGAATCCGACACCCCGGCGAGCGAGGACGAGCTCGCCGCCGTCCAGGGCGATGCGGCCAAGGGCCTGCCCGGCAAGGCTGCCATGTTCGGCGGCATCTTCAACCTGCTGTGGCTGATCACCGCGGTCCTGATGTTCGTCTAGTCCACGCATTTTCGCAGGCGCTCGCATGCAGCGCGCGAATGCCACATAGCCGTGGGAGTGAGTTTCACTCCCACGGCTATTTCTCTATGCCTTGCTTTGGCCACCTGACCCAGCCGACCCCTACGAAAAATCCGGCTGACGAGGTGTCTTCCACGTCAGCCGGATTTACAGGTTTCGGCTAGTAGCGTCCCCCGCGGCGGTTATTACCGCGGCCGCCACGCCCCTCAAAACCGCGGTCGTCCCGGTGGCGGCCACCGCCACGGCGATCCCCACGGGAGTCTTCGAAGCGGTTGTGGTGCCCACGGCCGCGCCCACACCCACCGCGGTCGCGGTCGAAGCGTCCGCCGCCCCGGCGCTCCCCCCGGCCCCGGTCGTCGCGGTAGCCACCGCGGCGACCATCGCGGTCGCGGCGGTTGCCACGGTGGGAGCCCGGGCGGCCCTTCGGGGCACCCGGGTCCGGCTCGATATTGATCAGCTGACCGGACACGCGGGTCTGGTCGAGGGCCTCAAAGACCTGCTTCGGCAGGTCCGCCGGCAGCTCCACCAGGGAGTGCTCGGAGAAGATGCTGATGCGGCCGAAGTCGCGGGAGTTCAGCCCGCCCTCGTTGGCCAGGGCACCCACGATTGCGCCCGGGCGCACGCGCTGGCGGTGGCCGACGGAGAGGCGGTAGACCTCCATGTCGTTGCCGTTGCGATCCGTGAACCGGGGGGCTGGCTTGTTGAAGCGCTCCTCGAAGGAGCGGTACGCCCCGCCACCACGGCGATCGGCATCGCCGTAACGGTCGTCGCTGCGGCGCTTGTGCTCGCGGCGCGGAGCCTCCTCCATGAGGAACTTCTCCCCGCCCTGGGCCCCGGCTGCCAATGCCGCAGCGATGTCCTCCAGGGTGACTCCGTTGTCCTCCGCGTAGGTGGTCACCAGCTCGCGGAACACGGAGACCTGCGGATCCTCGAGGTTCTTGGTCAGCTCGCGGTTGAACTTCGCCTTGCGGGCCTCGTTGACCTGGTCAACGCTCGGCAGCTCGATCTCGTTGAGGCGGGACTTCGTCGCGCGCTCGATGGACTTCAGCATCCGGCGCTCACGCGGGGTCACGAACAGCACGGCGCGGCCGGAACGCCCCGCGCGCCCCGTGCGGCCGATGCGGTGCACATAGGACTCGGTGTCACGCGGAATGTCGTAGTTGAACACGTGCGTGATGCGCTCGACGTCCAGGCCACGAGCGGCGACGTCGGTGGCGACCAGGATGTCCAGGCGACCGTCCTTGAGCTGGTCCACGGTGCGTTCGCGCTGCGCCTGGGCGATATCGCCGTTGATGGCGGCAGCCTCGTAGCCCCGGGCGCGCAGGCGCTCCGCAAGCTCCTCGGTGTCGTTCTTGGTGCGGACGAACATGATCATCGCGTCGAAGTCGGTGACCTCGAGGATGCGGGTCAGCGCGTCCAGCTTCTCGCGGTGGTGCACGATCAGGTAGTCCTGCTCGATATTCTCCGCGGTGCGCTGGGTGGACTTGACCGTCACTTCCTGCGGCTCGTTGAGGTAGCGCTTGGACAGGTGACGGATCGCGGACGGCATCGTCGCCGAGAACAGCGCGACCTGCTTCTCCTCCGGAGTGTCCTCCAGGATGCGCTCCACGTCCTCCTGGAAGCCCATGTTCAGCATCTCGTCGGCCTCGTCGAGCACCATGAAGCGCAGCTCGGAGATGTCCAGGCTGCCCTTCTGCAGGTGGTCGATCACGCGACCCGGGGTGCCGACGACGACGTGCGCGCCGCGGCGCAGGCCCGAGAGCTGCGCGCCGTAAGGCTGGCCGCCGTAGATCGGCAGGATGTTGACCCCGCCCATCTTCCCCGCGAAGTCCTCGAAGGACTCCGCGACCTGCAGCGCCAGCTCACGGGTCGGTGCCAGCACCAGGGCCTGCGGCTTGCGGGACTTCAGGTTCAGCCGGGACAGGATCGGCAGCGCAAAGGCGGCGGTCTTACCGGTACCGGTCTGCGCGAGGCCGACCACGTCCTCCCCTGCCATCAGCAGCGGGATGGTCTGCTCCTGGATTGGGGACGGCGAGGTGAATCCGACGGCACGGACGGCGTCGAGCACCTCCGGCGACAGACCCAGGTCACCGAAACCGGCACCGTCGTCGTCCTTGTCTTCCTTCGCGTTGTCTGCCTGCTCGTCGTCCTTCGCGACGGCGACGTCCTGGATGGACGCGGTCGGGGTGGTGTCGTTGTCGTTGTTGTTTTCTACGGTTTCCGCCTGCTGATCGGCCACAGTGTCCTCTGGGTTCTCGTTCTTGTTCTTCTCGTTGTTGAGATTGTCGGTCTTCCCAGAATCTTCTGCGCCCTCAGCTACAGCGGAGCCACCGGCGGATTCCATCGCGGAATCTTCGGTGTTCTCCCCCAACACATCAGAGATATTCAGCGGCGCATCGTTGACCGGCGCCTGCTGAGCCTCTTCCTGCAGATTGTTCTGAGCTACCGAGTAATCGTTATCCACCGGCTTGTTGACGTCGCCGGAGACGCTATCAGTATCACTCATCGCACTTGACAGTACGCTCTGCGGCCAGCAAAAGCCATACCGCGCCACCCGGTGGAAGGCAGATCGTAGCCTGCACTGATTGTGGCTGCTGGCAGTACTGACCCCAGTGCTGCCCCAGCACTGACCCCGGTGCAGCCCCAGTACCAATCCAGCGCCGACCCGAATCTTTCGCCCGGAGTGTGACGTGGCATACTACGGCTGATATCGATCTGACTTTCGCGGCTTGACGGAATCCGGAGGACAATCCCATGTCGCAACAACCAGCGCCCGAGGCCGCCACGGCGGGCGAATCCACGACTGACAGCCACCAGGGCGAGCTGCGGCGCGCGCTGCGCCACCGACACATCCACTTCATCGCGCTGGGTTCGGCCATCGGCACCGGGCTGTTCTACGGTTCCGCCGGCGCGATCGGCGCGGCGGGCCCCGGTGTCATCTTCGTCTACCTGCTCGGCGGCGCGATCGTGTACTTCATGCTGCGCGCCCTGGGCGAGATGTCCGTGGCCCACCCCGTCGCTGGCTCTTTCGCGGAATATTGCCGCCGCTACCTGGGCGGATGGGCCGGGTACATCACCGGCTGGATGTATGCCTTCGAGATGATCATCGTGTGCCTGGCCGACCTCACGGCCGTGGCGCTGTATATGAAGTTCTGGTTCCCGGAGACGGCCTCCTGGGTCTGGGTCGCGGTGGCGCTGATCATCGTGGGGGCGGCGAACCTCGCCTCCGCCCGCTGGTTCGGTGAGCTGGAGTTCTGGTTCACGACGATCAAGGTGACCGCGGTGGTCGCCATGATCCTCGGTGGTGCGGCCATCCTCGTGTTCAACGTGGACACCGGCGGCACCGTCGGCATCTCGAACCTGTGGAACGACGGCGGCCTGTTCCCGAACGGCTTTACTGGCGTGCTGTCCGCCCTCATTCTGGTGCTCTTCGCCTTCGGTGGCACGGAGATCATCGGTGTGACGGCCTCCGAGGCCGAGGACCCGGAGAAGACGATCCCGAAGGCCATCAACACGGTGCCGATGCGCATCCTGCTGTTCTACGTGCTCGCGATCTTCGTCATCGTCGCGGTGATTCCGTGGCGCGAGATCACCGGCGAGCAGTCCCCGTTCGTGCAGATCTTCAGCTCCCTGGGCATCGGCTGGGCCGCTGCCCTGCTGAACGTCGTGGTTCTCTCCGCGGCACTGTCCGCGATCAACTCGGATCTCTACGGCGCCGGCCGCGTGATTCACGGCATGGCTCGCCAGAAGCTCGCCCCGAAGATGTTCGCCAAGATCGACCCGCGCAATGGCGTGCCGGTCTCCACGATCAGTGCCCTGCTCATCGTGCTGGTCATCGGCATCGTATTGCAGCTGATCAACCCGACCGCTGAGCGCCTGTTCCAGGACATCGCCGCGCTGGCCACCTTCGCCACAATCTTCGTGTGGCTGATGATCCTCATCAGCCACCTGGCCTACCGCAAGCACCTGAACTCCGAGGACGTCGCCCACGCGCACTTCACGGTGCCGCTATGGCCGCTGGGTCAATACTTCGCGATCGCCATGATCCTGCTGACCTTCGGCACGATGTTCTGGATGTCGGATTTCCACTCCGCCCTCATCGCAGGCGTGGTGTTCACGGTGGCAATGTCCATCCGCTACTACTTCATCGACCGGAGGAATAAAGCCGAGACCGCCGCGGCCTAATCCCCCCTGAAGCAATGAATCCCCGCAGAGTGCGGGGATTGTTGTGGATTATTGCCCTGTTGCCAGGCGGTGGCCCCAGAGTCGCCCCACCCGGTACGGGGCTATTTTTCTGCCAGCAGCTCCGCGATAGCCCGGGCAGAACGCTGCCCGGAGCGGATAGCACCATCGATGGTTGAGGTCGCGGTGTGAGCGCCGGCGACCGCTACGCGCCCATCGAGCAGCTCGGCTGCCGACTGGGCCTGAATCGCGTGATTGGGCCCGACCAGTGGCAGGGCGTCTGGAATGTCGTGGCGGGTGACCAACTCCAGGGCCTCGGGGCTGCAGTCGTAAATGCTGGCCACGTCACGGCGGACCTGCATTTCGGTGGGCAGATCGCGGGCCGCGTCGAAATCGCCGTTGCTGTGCGGCTGGGAGGTCGCTGCAGCAATCAGCTGGCTTCCCGGCGCGTAGGCCGGGGCCACGGAGGTGACCTCGGCGGCCAGGTCGATGCACAGCTCACCGCTGCCGTCCACGGTCACGAGCCTGTCGCTGTGCACCTCGTCGCTCACGGTGAACCACCAGGTACTCTGCCCGCGATGCTCGGGCACCGCAGTGCCGATCAGCTCGTGGGCCGCCTGCGCAGAGGTGGCCACGATCGCATGGGAGAAGCGCTCGGTCTTGCCGTTCACCGTGAGCTCCACCCCATTCGGTTGGACGTCCACCGCGCTGACCTGGGAGTTCAGTTCGACGCGGACGCCGCCGAGGCGCCCCATCGTCGCCGCCAGGTCCCCCATTCCGCGCTCCGGCAGGGCCAGCGTGCCGCGCAACAGGGTGACGAAGACCCACTTCGCGAACTCCGCGGAGGTTTCCCCGCCGTGGTCGTAGAGGAAGGCGCGCAGGATTGGGTCGACCGCGTTCTGGCGGACCGGGCCGGTGATGCCGGCCTTGGTAAGCGACTCCGCGACCGGCTCGTCGCTGGCGTGCCCGAAGCGGCTGGGGCCACGCAGCTCCAGTGAGGAGCGGTGCATCAGCTCGCTGCGCAGCCAGTTGCGCATGCGCACGAGCTCACCCAGCCGTAGCGCGGAGCTGAATTCCGAGCGCAGTAGCTTCGGCACCATCGATGGCGCGCGAACGGGATCGATGATCAGCGCGGAGCCCTCACGCGTGACGGTGTTGATCCCCGGCTGGAAGTTCTTGATCTTGAGGGCGGAGTACTCCCCGGGGTTCAGGATCTCCTTGACCGCCGGGTACCAGGTATTGAAGAACTGCAGTCCCCGGTCCACGGTGATCTCGCCGTGCTGCTCCGAGCGCACCAGCCCGCCCACTCGGTCAGCGGCGTCGAAGAGGGTGCAGCGCACCCCGGCCTGAGAGAGCGTGCGGGCCGCTGCGAGGCCGGCCATACCGGCCCCAATGATGGCTACCTCGGTCACGTGCCCCTCCTGCGGTCCTCGCTCAATGCTGGGTGGCACAGCATGTGCCCGGCGCCGTGCCGGGGGCTGTGCCCATCATCACGCTAGCCATGCTAGCCCACACCCCGGCCGCGCCTGACCACCCGCGCCCCGCCAGTCGCGGTGCGTGGAAAGCTAGCGTTCCTCACCGTCTGCCGTCACGTCGCCGTCCTCCTCGTCGGCAGCGACGTCGTCGGCGTCATCGTCCTCAACGTCACCGTCCTCGACCTCGACCCACTCGAAGAACGGGTCCTCGGAGCCGTCGTCGAGGGTGACCAGGAGGTCCTCCCAGTCCTCGGCCTGCTGCGAGACATAAGCGAGCACGTCGAAGAGCTGGTTGAAATCCTCGAATACGCCGAGGTCCAGCACCTCCTGGTACTGCGTGCGCAGCTCGTCCAGGGTGGCGTCCAGCATGTCCAGCTTCGCCGGGTCCTGCTCGTCCTCCTCATCGACGAGGATCTCCGCGGCGATGTTCTCCGCGAGATCGAAGACGCTATCGGGCAGCACCACAAAGCTCACTGCAGCGGTCGGCGCCCCCTGCCCCTCCGAGATCTTCACGGTGACCTTGGAATTTGCGCTGAGGTTCGCGCGCAGGACGAGGGGGTCGTAATCATCCTGTTCGAACTCGAGGTCCTCGACGCGGGGATCCTGCCCGTCGAGCAGTTCATTGAGCACCGTGATCACCTCGTCGGTGGCCATGTGCCGGTTCACCGCCTCGACCGCGGCCTCCGGGGTGAAGACCACGCCGACCAGGGCGGCGTCGAAGTCCTCGTCCTCATCGGTGACGTCGGCGAGCGCGACGAAGACGTTCGCGGCCGGCGTGCTGACCCCGGCCACCCCTTCAATCAGCTCGAACTGGATCTCCACTTCCGCAGAGACTGGAACGAACAGCGTTCCATCGTTGGCTCGGGACTCGATGCCCTCAACGTCGAGGGCCTGGGCGATGTTTTCCAAAAATCCCATTGAGGAATCCTCTCTCCGCGGCGCGGTTCGTCTCCTGCGTTGATCTTAACCCGGTTTATTTGCCTCGCGCCGGGGCCGTTTCTCCCGGCTCCCGCTTTTCGACGTCGCCCGCTGCCGTGGTGGCGGGCTTTTCCTACCTGGTGCAAGCGATAGGCTGATAGCTATCGTGTTTGCTTTCCTCCGCGCCCCCTTGAGCGCTCACCGCATGCAGCTGGGCATCATTACCCTGCTGAGCGTTCTCATGCCCGCCGCGGCCGTGCTGATCCCGCTGTTCGCCGGCCGGGCGATCGATGGTAGCCGGGGCGCGATCGGCCTGCTCATCGCGGCGGCTTTCGCCCGGTTTTGTACCCACGGCGCGCGGCGCTTTTTCGCCGGGAAGCTCTCCGTCGACGTCCAGCACGACATCCGGATGCGGTGCCTCGCAGCCTTACAGGGCGCATCGCCGGCGGCGATGGCCCAGGTGCGCACCGGGCAGGTTGTCTCCCGAACCATCTCGGATTTGAACCAGATCCAGGGGATGCTGGCGATGCTGCCCATCATGGGCAGCATCTTCGTGGAGGTCGTGCTGATCCTAGGCATCATGTTCTGGCTCTCCTGGCCGCTGGCGGTGCTGCTCAGCATTCAGCTTCCGGTGCTCGCCGCCATCGCCTTCTTCTCCCGCCGCCGGCTCTACGACGCGACGTGGGAGGCCCAACAGCAGGCCGCGGACGTCGCCAGCCAGGTGGAGGAGACAGTGACGGGCGTGCGCATCGTCAAGGCCTTCGTCCAAGAGAACCGCGAGCAGACCAGCTTTATGGCGCGGGCCCGCAGGCTCTTCGGGTTGCGCTTGCACGTCGGGCGGCTCACTGCCCGTTTCCAGCCCGCGTTGGCTGCCGTCCCCCAAATCGCGCTGATCGCCACCGTGGTTGTCGGTGGCCTGCTCGCGATGCGGGGCGCGATCACCCTCGGCGAGGTCCTCTCGGCGTCGGCTTACGTCACCCTGCTGTCACGGATGACGCGCATGGGTGCCGGGATGCTGGTGATGTTGCACCTTGCGAACGCCGCTGTCTCCCGCGTGCAGGATATCCTCGCCCTCCCCCAACGGCAGGCGCCTGAGAACCCGGGAAAGCTCCCGGATGGCCCCGTCGGGGTCCGGGGCACCTTCCGCACCCGGGGCGGCGAGGACCTCGCCGTGGACGTAACTCCCGGCTCCACCGCGTACATCACGGGACCCGCGGGGTCCGGGAAGTCGGCGCTGGCGCTGGCCCTGGCTGGGCAGTCGGCGGACGTTACGGCCGATTTTGAGGCCTACGCGGGCAGCACCGCGGTGTGGCTGGGCGACCTGGCACCCGACCAGTGGCCGACGATCGTCTTCGACGAGCCCTTCCTTTACTCCATGTCCATCGCGGAGAACATCCGCATGGGAACTCAGGCGAGCGACGCCGAGGTGGCGGAGGCAGCCCGCATCGCCTGCGCCGCCGACTTCATCGACGAGCTCGGGGGTTATTCCACCATCGTGGGTGAGCGCGGCCTGAAGCTGTCGGGTGGGCAGCGGCAGCGCATCGCGCTGGCCCGCGCGGTGCTGCGCAACCCCAGGGTCCTGGTTCTGGACAGCGCCACCAGCGCGATCGATACCGTCACCGAACAGAAGATCATCGCCAATCTCCATCAGCGCGCGGGCGAGGGCAACCTGACGATGGTGATCGTCGACCACCGGGCAGCGCCCGAAGACAAGGGCGCGACTAACGCTGACGCCGGGAAAAGGGGCGTCATCAGCCTGCCCGCTCCCCCGGCCCGTCCGCTGTGGCCGCGCAGCTGGGAGGAGATCCAGGAGGAGGCGGATCGAGAGCTGCTCGGCGTCGCCGATGGCGCCCATGGCGACGAGGGGCGCGCACGAGCGGCCGTAGCGGCGAAGTTCACGAAGCTGTTGGAGGCCGACGCCGCAGCGCTGCGCCGCGTCACCCCGGCACAGCAGGAATCGACCTCCCACAACTCCACGCCCGCTGGCTCGGCGTCCGAGAACACGACCCCCGCACTGCGGCTGCGCACCCTGGTGGGGCTCGTCCCGGTCGCGACCGCGGTCATCGTGGCAACGCTCCTGCTGGGGCTCGTCGCCGATATTGCCCTGCCATCCCTGGTACGCAAGGCCATCGACGAGGGAATCAGCAGGTCAGACCGCAGCGCGCTGTTCTCCCTGGGGCTCGGCGCCCTGCTCCTTGTCTGTATTTCCTGGGCCGCCAGCGCGTGGAACACGGTGCTCACCACGCACACCGGCGAGCGACTGCTCTACGCCCTTCGCGTGCGCAGCTTCGAGCACCTCCACCGGCTGCCCATGAGCTGGTTCGAGCAGAACGCCTCGGGCCGGGTCATGACCCGAATGACGACCGATATCGACAACCTCTCCAGCTTCCTGCAGACCGGGCTCTCCCAGGCCATCGTCTCCACCACAATGCTGCTGGGTGTGCTGGGCATGCTCATCTGGACCGACCCTGCTCTGGCTGGCATCACCGCACTGTTCCTGCCGGTCATCGGGGTGGGCGCGTGGGTCTTCCGCCGCTACTCCTCGCGCCTCTACCGGGCCGCCCGCTCCCAGGTCTCCACGGTCAACGCCCACTTCCAGGAGGCGGTCAATGGGCTGAACACCGCGGCGGCCTACGGCTTCGGCCCGGTGCTCGCCGAGCGCATCGGGGAGCAGTCGCAGCGGTACGTGGGGCTGCGCACCCGCGCGCAGGCAGCGGTCAGCATCTTCTTCCCCGGCATCTCCTTCATCACCGAGCTCGCCCAGGCAACCGTCCTATTTTTCGGTACCGCTCGGGTCGCGGAGGGCACGACGAGCCACGGCGCACTGGTCGCCTTCAGTTTGTACCTGACCTTCTTCTTCGGCCCCGTCCAGCAGCTCTCGCAGATCTTCGATAAGTTCCAGCAGGCTGCGGTGAGTTTCGAGCGAATCTCCGAGTTGTTGGCCGTCCCTACCGAGCGCAGCACTGGGGACGACGGCGCCGATGCCAGGTTGCCGGGCAAGGTCACCGCGGTGGACTTCTCCGACGTTCATTTCCGCTACGACGGTGCCGAGCAAGACTCCCTGCGGGGCGCGCGCTTGAGCTTCCGCGGCACGACCGCCCTCGTTGGCGCGACAGGCGCCGGGAAGTCGACGATCGCGAAGCTGGTCACCCGGTGGTACCAGCCAACGGCGGGGTCCATCACCGCCGTTTTCGCGTCGGGTGGCTCCGGAGTGCAGCGCCTCGACCTCCAGCAGCTCCCCTTGCGGGCCTGGCGCTCTCGGGTGGGCTACGTCCCGCAGGAAGCGCACCTGTTCCGTGGCACGGTGGCCGAGAACATCGCCTATGGTCGACCGACTGCGAGCCAGGAGGAGATCACCGCGGCCATCGCTGCCATCGGAGGCACGGAGATTATCGCCGGCATCGACGGCGGCTTCGCCGGCGAGGTCGGCGAGCGGGGCCGGGGGTTGTCCTCTGCCCAGCAGCAGATCATCGCGTTGGCTCGTGCGGAGCTCATCGACCCGGACGTCATGGTCCTGGATGAGGCGACGGCGAATATCGATCCTGCGGTCGAGACGGACGTGGTTCGGGCAATCGCACTGGCTACGCGTTCGCGGGTGGCGATCATCATCGCCCACCGACTCTCCACCGCGGAGCTGGCTGACAATATTGCGGTCGTCAGCGCCGGAAAAATTGTTGAACAAGGCCGTCATCAGGAGCTTTTGGAATCCAGCGGCAGATACGCGGACCTCGTCGCCGCATCCCGGGAATCTCGCTAGGTCACACGCCGTTTTTCGCCGGTCGGTGACGCGCCACCTGGAAGCGAAATCACATAGCACATCGTGTAGGCTGTTACAGCGAGACTGAAGTCATGATGAAAAGAGGCGAGGACCTGCTGTGAGCAGCGCGAATTTCGGTCAGAACGAATGGCTGGTCGATCAGATGTACCAGCAGTATAAGAAGGACCCGGAGTCGGTTGACCCCGAATGGCGGAAGTACTTCGAGAAGAACGGCGAACTCGCCGGCAGCTCGGCGGGCGCAAATAACGGTGCCGCCACGAGCACCCAGAGCGCCCCAGCCGCCTCCACTGGCGCCGCCACCGCCGCTTCCGGCCGACGTGGTGGCCTGCGCGGCGACGCCGACGAGCGCGTCATCGAGTCTTATGACGCCATCCCGAAGCGCGTCGCCCCGCCGGAGCCGAAGCAGCCGGTAGAGGCCCCCGAGGCCGGCGAGCAGGTGATGCGGGGTGCCGCCCGCGCCATCGCTAAGAACATGGATGCCTCGCTGAGCATCCCGACCGCAACCACGGTCCGCGACATGCCAGCGAAGCTCATGTTCGAAAACCGTGCGATCATCAACCAGCAGCTGCTGGCCCGCGGTGGCGGCAAGATCAGCTTTACGCACATCATCGGCTGGGCCCTGATCCGCGCGGTTCAGGCTCACCCGGACATGAACCTGAATTACAAGGTCGTCGACAACAAGCCGACCGTCGTCACCCCAGAGCACATCAACCTGGGCCTGGCGATCGACATGAACAACAAGGACGGCAGCCGTAGCCTGGTCGTGGCAGCGATCAAGGAAACGGAGAAGATGAACTTCTCCGAGTTCGTTGACGCCTACGAGGACATCGTCGCCCGCGCCCGCGTCGGCAAGCTGACGATGGACGACTTCCAGGGCGTGACCATCTCCCTGACCAACCCGGGTGGCATCGGTACCCGCCACTCCGTACCGCGTCTGACCAACGGCCAGGGCGCGATCATCGGCGTTGGTGCGATGGATTACCCGGCCGAGTTCCAGGGCACCTCCGTCGACCGCCTCGGCGAGATGGGCATCGGCAAGCTCGTCACCATCACCTCGACCTACGACCACCGCATCATCCAGGGTGCGGAGTCCGGCGAGTTCCTGCGGACCATGTCCCGCCTGCTGATCAACGACAGCTTCTGGGACGAGATCTTCCAGGCCATGCACGTCCCGTACGCGCCGATCCGTTGGTCCCAGGACCTGCCGAACACCGGCGTGGACAAGTCCACCCGCGTCGCGCAGCTCATCGAGGCCTACCGCTCCCGCGGCCACCTCATCGCGGACATCGACCCACTGCACTGGGTCCAGCCGGGCCTGCCGGTGCCGGACCACTCCGACCTGAACATCGAATCCCACGGCCTGACCCTGTGGGACTTCGACCGCACCTTCAACGTCGGTGGCTTCAACGGTCGCGAGACCATGACCCTGCGCGAGGTGCTCGACACCCTGCGTAAGGCCTACACCCGCAAGGTCGGCTACGAGTACGCGCACGTCATGGACAAGGACGAGCGCCTGTGGCTGCAGCAGCACGTCGAGGGTGGTCAGCCGAAGTACTCTTCCGCAGAGCAGAAGTACATCCTGCAGAAGCTGAATTCCGCTGAGGCCTTCGAGAACTTCCTGCAGACCAAGTACATCGGCCAGAAGCGCTTCTCCCTGGAGGGCGCGGAGACCCTGATCCCACTGATGGATGCGGCTATCGACCGCGCTGCGGACTCGAAGCTCAACGAGGTTGTCATCGGCATGGCCCACCGTGGCCGCCTGAACGTCCTCGCCAACATCGTGGGCAAGCCTTATGCCCAGATCTTCACCGAGTTCGAGGGCAACATCGACCCGGGCTCCGCCGGCGGTTCCGGTGACGTGAAGTACCACCTGGGCGCCGAGGGCACCTACATCCAGATGTTCGGCGACAACGAGATCGACATCACCCTGACTGCCAACCCGTCCCACCTGGAGGCAGTCAACCCGGTGATGGAGGGCATCTCCCGCGCGAAGCAGGACCTGCTCGTCGAGAAGCACGGCGAGGACGCCAAGGGCTCGGTCATGCCGATCCTGCTGCACGGCGACGCAGCCTTCACCGGCCTGGGCATCGTCCAGGAGACGATCAACCTCTCCAAGCTGAATGCCTACTCCGTCGGCGGTACCGTCCACGTCATCGTGAACAACCAGATCGGCTTCACGACGACCCCGGACTCCGGCCGTTCGACCTACTACGCCACCGACCTGGCCAAGGGCTTCGACGCCCCGGTCTTCCACGTTAACGGTGACGACCCGGAGGCTGTCGTCTGGGTGGCACAGCTGGCGGTCGATTACCGCAACCGCTTCGGCAAGGATGTCTTCATCGACCTGGTGAGCTACCGCCGTCGCGGCCACAACGAGGCCGACGACCCGTCGATGACCCAGCCGCTGATGTACGACATCATCAACGAGCTGCCGACCTCCCGCGAGCAGTACACCGAGGCCCTCATCGGCCGCGGCGATATCTCCGAGGAGGAGGCCGAGCGCGCTGCACAGGACTTCCACGACCAGCTCGAGACCGTGTTCAACCAGGTCCGCGAGGCCGAGAAGGGCACGCCCCCGGCAGAGCAGACCGGCATCACCGGCTCCCAGAAGCTGCCGCACGGCCTGGACACCTCCATCTCCAAGGACCTGGTCCGCCAGATCGGCGACAAATTCTACGAGACCCCGGAGTGGTTCAACGCCCACCGTCGCGTGAAGCCACTCATCAAGCGCCGTAAGGAGATGAGCGAGAACGGCAACATCGACTGGGCCTTCGGCGAGCTGCTCGCCCTGGGTTCCCTGGCTGCCGAGGGCAAGCTCATCCGCCTCGTCGGCGAGGACTCCCTGCGCGGTACCTTCACCCAGCGCCACGCGGTCCTCTTCGACAACGAGGACTTCGACCGCTACAGCCCACTGCAGTCCCTGGCTGAGGACACCGGCAACGGCGGCCGCTTCGAGGCCTACAACTCCGCGCTCACCGAGTACGCGGGCCTGGGCTTCGAGTACGGCTACTCCGTGGGTAACACCGACGCGCTGACCCTGTGGGAGGCACAGTTCGGTGACTTCGCCAACGGTGGCCAGACCGTCATCGATGAGTACATCTCCTCCGGTGAGGCGAAGTGGGGCCAGAAGTCCAACCTGGTCATGCTTCTGCCGCACGGCTACGAGGGCCAGGGCCCGGACCACTCCTCCGCACGCATCGAGCGCTTCCTGCAGATGTCCGCGGAAGGTTCCTGGACCGTGGCTCAGCCGAGTACCCCGGCGAACTACTTCCACCTGCTGCGCCGCCACGCGCTGGGCTCCCTGACCCGCCCGCTGATCGTCTTCACCCCGAAGTCGATGCTGCGCAACAAGGCCGCGGTGTCCGCTGTTGAGGACTTCACGGATACGAAGAAGTTCACCTCGGTGATCGACGACCCGAACCAGAACGGCGTGAACAAGGACATCAAGACCGTCCTGATGTGCTCCGGCAAGATCTACTACGAGCTGGAGAAGAAGCGTCAGAAGGATGGTCGCGACGACGTCGCCATCATCCGTCTGGAGATGCTGCACCCGCTGCCGTTCAACCGCATCCGCGACGCTCTGTCCAACTACCCGAACGCGGAGTTCCGCTGGGTGCAGGACGAGCCGGCCAACCAGGGTCCATGGCCGTTCATCGCGCTGGAGCTGCCTGAGTACCTGCCGGGTATCCAGCTGAAGCGCGTGTCCCGTCGCCCGCAGTCCTCCACCGCAACTGGTGTGGCTAAGGTCCACCAGCTTGAGGAGAAGGCACTGCTCGAGGAGGCCTTCGCCGACTAGTCGGCATATTGCCCCCTGCTCCCCCAGCCAGCTGGCTGGGGGAGCTTTTTCTTGTATCTGGTAGCGCTCTTTACCCCGCCAATTTTCTAGCCGAGCCCCCTTCGCGCGCCCGCCCGGCTACGGCGCACTCCCTGCTCTTCTTGGCGAGCCCCCAGGTTGTGTGCGCCCTGCTAGGACTCGCGCTCCCCCAAGCCCTCGCTTATTGGACGTAGTCCTCGCCCGCAGCGGTCGCACGCAGCTTCTCGGTGGACCCCCCGCCGGCGACGTTATTGGCCGCGCGCAGTTCATAACGATCAGGCTGCGGCTTGGCCCACAGGGCGACGATGTTCTGTGGCAGGGTCTCGTCCTCGCAGATCACGGCAGCTCCGGGGTGGGTTGCCGCCAGCTCCGGCGGGAGCGCCGAGAGCATCGTGGAGTGCGTGATATCCCGCCACTCCACGCGGTCGGGCTTCTCCTCCGCCGCATACAGCTCGCGTAGTTCCCTGCCCTTCGCCGGGTCGAGAACGTCCAGCAGCTCCCCCACACAGCCGAAAGTCATGCTGACCTTGCCCTCGCGCAGCTGGTCAATTCTCTGCTCGGCGGAGATCGGCGTCGTGGAGACCTCTGGGGTGTCCTCGGTGATGTCCTCGAACTGCTCGACGTACTCCTGCGCCAGCGGCTCGATCAGCTCTTCCTCCATGCGTGGCCCGCCGTGGGTCCCGGTGCCGGCGTCCGGCACCCCGATCACGATGTGGTCCTTATCCGCGCAGGAAGCAAGCGGTGCCACCAGTGCCAGCGCCAGTCCAGCTACCACCACGCGCTTTCTTTTCGGGGTGCGCCCAGCATCGGCATTGCGCGGAAGAAACACGGTTTGCAGCTCTCCTTGGGTGAATTTCACAGCTTTAGGGTTCGCAGCGAAAGGCTTGGCTGCGAGGAATGCTCCTCATCCTATCGCGGGCCTGCCACCTGGCCGGGCATCGTGGCTGCGTAGGCACTCAAGTATTCTTGGCTACCATGACAGAAACTCGCGTTTATGCAGGCCGACTGGCCGGAATGATGCTGATGGGCCCCTACGGGGATTCCATAGGCCGAGTGCGGGACGTGGTGGTCACCATCTACCAGCACCGCAGCCACGTCCTGGGGCTGGTTATAGCCCTGCCCAATAAACGCCAGATCTTTCTGCCGATCCTTCGCGTGGCCAGCATCAACCCCTCGGAGGTGATGGCGACCTCCAGCTCGGTGAACCTGAAGCCCTTCCAGTCCCGCTCCGGTGAGATCAGCATTCAGCACGAGTTGGTGGGCTCCAAGGTGCACACGGACGATCCCGAACACGCCGAGCTGCATGGCCAGGCGCTGGAGATCGTGGACGTGGAGCTGAAACAGTCCCGCACCAGGGACTGGGAAGTCAGCCGCGTCGCGGTGGCCCAGCGCGGCCGCCTCGGCCGCCTGGGGAAGGTCGCGGTGGTGCCGCTTTCACGCATCCAGGGCCTGAGCGCGAGCGGCACCGGGCCTGCGGACAACAACGCCGAGCTGCTGGCGTCCTTCCAGGAAATGCGCGCCGCGGACATCGCCATCGCGCTGAACGACCTGCCGGAAGAACAGCAGACCAGGCTGGCCCGGGAGATCCCGAACGAGCGCCTCGCCGATGTCGTCGCGGAGCTGCCGGAGGATTCCCGCATCGCGATCCTCAATCAGCTCGGCGTGGAGCGCGCAGCCGAGGTTCTGGAGGAGATGGAGCCGGACGACGCCGCTGATGCGCTCGCCGAGCTCCCGGCCGGCACCTCGGACGTTCTCCTCGACCTCATGGATCCCGAGGACTCCGCCCCCGTGCGCCGCCTGATGAGCTTCTCCGCGGACACAGTCGGTGGCGTGATGACCTCCGAGGCAATCATCCTCACCCCACAGGCGACGGTTGCTGAGGCGCTGGCGCACGCCCGCAACCCCGATGTGTCCAGCTCTTTGAGCTCCCTGGTGTTCGTGGTGCGTCCGCCCCAGTCCACCCCCACGGGGCACTATCTGGGCTGCGTGCACCTGCAGAAGCTACTGCGGCATCCGCCCGCCACCCTGGTCAGCGAGCTGCTCGACCTCGACCTACCGGCCCTGTCCGTGGCCGATAGCCACGAGACCGCGGCGCGCTTCTTCGCGACGTACAACCTGGTCTGCGCGCCCGTGGTCGACGAGGGGAACCACTTGCTCGGGGTGCTCGCCGTCGACGACCTGCTAGACGCCCTGCTGCCGGAAGACTGGCGCGACCAGGACTGGCGTGTCAGCAACGAAGCACAGAAGGAACCACAGACGTCCTTGCAGGAAGGTGACGCGGATGCCTAAGAACTACAACCAGCCTGCCCTCGACACCCCGGTCACCGGGGCGCGCCGCTCGCTGTTTTCCTTCAACGGCGACGCCGTCGGCGCGGGCGCAGAGAAGGTGGCCCGCTTCCTGGGCACCGGCAAGTACCTCGCCTGGCAGACCCTCATCGTGGTGGTGTGGATCTGCCTCAACATCGGTGGCATGTGGTGGAACTGGGATCCGTACCCCTTCATCCTGCTCAACCTGGCTTTCTCCACGCAGGCTGCTTACGCGGCACCTCTGATCCTGCTGGCTCAGAACCGGCAGGACGACCGCGACCGCCTGGCGTTGAACGAGGATCGGCGCCGCGCTGCGGAAACCAAGGCCGACACGGAATTCCTTGCCCGGGAACTGGCGGGTGTGCGCATCGCGGTGGGCGAAACCGTGACACGCGACTACCTGCGCCGCGAGCTCGACGAACTCTCGGAACTGATGCGCCGCATTGAGGACAAGCTCGAGGACCGCGCCCACGACGAAGACGAGCGCGAGACGGCGGAGGGCGCTCGACGTGCAGGCGAATCCCCACGTGGCGAGGCCTAGCGGGCCTGCGGAGAGCCACGTGACGGGGCCGAGGTTGAATAAAGCGACCGCGCCCAAGGTACAGTGGCTTATTGGCTTGAGGGTCAGTTTTTGTGACCCAGACCCTCGAAAACACTTATAGGTAAAGAAGCAGATTTAAGGCGATGCCCATGGTTCAAGAATCTGATATTCGCAACGCATTGTCGAAGGTCGAGGATCCCGAGCTGAACCGCTCGATCACCGAACTCGGCATGGTGAAGTCCATCGAGATCGACGGCGCCGACGTGGCTGTCGAGATCTACCTCACCATCGCGGGATGCCCGATGAAGTCCCACCTCACGGAGGAAACGCGGAAGGCCGCAGAAAGCGTGGCCGGCGTCGAGAACGTCACCGTCACCACCGACGTGATGAGCGACGAGCAGCGCCGCGAGGTGCGCAAGCTCGTCCGCGGCGACGCCGCCGACCCGGTGATCCCGTTCGCGCAGCCGGACTCCACGACCCGCGTCTACGCTGTGGCCTCCGGCAAGGGTGGTGTGGGCAAGTCCTCCACCACGGTGAACCTGGCGGTCTCCCTGCAGCGCCGTGGCCTGAAGGTCGGCGTGATCGACGCCGATATTTACGGTCACTCCATCCCGAACATGATGGGCAGCACCGACCGGCCGCACCAGGTCGACGAGATGATCATGCCACTGCAGGCGCACGGCGTGAAGCTGATCTCCATCGGCCACTTTGTCGGCGACAACTCCCCGGTCGTGTGGCGTGGCCCGATGCTGCACCGTGCGATCCAGCAGTTCCTCGGCGACGTGTTCTGGGGCGACCTGGACATCCTGCTGCTCGACCTGCCGCCGGGAACCGGCGACGTGGCGATCTCGGTCGCGCAACTGGTGCCGAACGCTGAGCTGCTGATCGTGACGACTCCGCAGGCGGCTGCCGCGGAGGTCGCGGAGCGTGCGGGCTCCATCGCGCAGCAGACCCGCCAGCGCATCGGCGGCGTGATCGAGAACATGAGCTGGATGCAGATGCCGGATGGCTCGAAGAACGAGATCTTCGGCTCCGGTGGTGGCCAGCTGGTGGCCGATCGCCTGTCGCAGATCGCGGGTACGAAGGTGCCGCTGCTGGGCCAGATCCCGCTGGACCCGAACCTGCGCATTGGCGGCGACCTGGGTAACCCGATCGCCCTCTCAGAGCCGAACTCTGAGGCAGCTCAGGCCTTCGGCGCGATCGCCGATCACCTGGCGCTGCGGCGTTCCTCCCTGGCCGGCAAGTCCCTCGGCCTGGGGGTCACCCGCAAGTAGCTTTTGGACTCAACGGCTAACGCCCGCTCGCTGAATCTTCAGCGAGCGGGCGTTTCGGTTTCCCACAGTGCTCTAGCGGAGCAACTAAAGTGCACGGCACTCCCGGCTAGGGCTCCCAGTGGGCGTTAGAGGACGTCGTCCCACACCCCGGCTGCCCGTGGCGGCGCAGTGCGCTCCCCCGCCGCGGGCTGCTGGGGCTGCTGGCTCGGCGTGCTCCCCGAAGTACCGCCCGGTGCTCCCTGGCCGGCAGAGCTGGCCGAAGCCGCCGCGGTGGAGGCGCTCCCTGCGCCCTGGTCCCCCGCCCCTGCCTGGGAGCCGGCCAGCGGGGCTTGTGAGGAGGGGCGCTCGGCGCTGGTGTGCCCGGCCGGATTGGTCACCGAGTTCACCGAGTCGGCCAACTGGCGGCCGGTGTTCTCCAGGTCGTTGAAGAAGGCGTCGTCCCCATCGAAGAGAGCCTTGGTTACCAGCCCGCGCGGCCCCATCCGGCGGTACTCGTTGATCTGGCTCAGCGGCTTCTGGAATTCCTTGAATTCAGGGCCGAAGTCCTCATCCAGCTGGCGACGCGCGTCGTTGACGAGGTTGCGAAAGGCCAACGCCACCGCGCGGATATCTTTGATCATCCCCGGCAGCCGCTCCGGGCCGATAACAATCAGCCCGATGATCAGCAGCACCAGGATGTTGAACCAACTGATGGAAGAAAACACGCCTCCACTTTAGCCCACCGGACAAGCGGACTTAAGACCTCCTGGCGTCGCGAAGCTGGTGAATGAACAGCTCGATTTTCGCCGCCAGCGTGCGCGGGAATCGCCGGCCAGCGATATCGAAATTCAGCTTCTGCTCGGCGCCATCTCCCCCACTGCGCGCACCCGCTCGGCCACGGTCGCCAGCAGCGGCGACACCAGCGGCACGCGTGTTCTGACCGTTTCGCGCAGCCGCCTGGGGATCGACCGAGTCTTGCGGGATCGCCGCCAAGCGCGACAGCAGTGCGGCGGGCAGCCCCTGGCCCTCGTGCTCAACCGTGTGGCCCGGGCCGTGCTGCTGCGCCATGGCGGTACGCATCGCCTGGGCAACCTCGCGCTGGGACAGCACCTCACGGCGGCAGTCCGCACAGTTCACGAGATGAATGCGCGCGCGTTCAGCCGCGCGGGGGCTCAGTTCCCCATCCACGAGGGCGACGATGGCCTCCGGCCCCAAGTGACCGATCTCCATAGCTCCCACCTTAGGATCCGACGTAGTGCAATTCACCCTGCTTTTCCACGAGCCTAACCTTCATCTGCGCACGAGCGCGGTGGATGCGGGAGCGCACTGTCCCCAACTTCACGCCAAGAGTGACGGCGATTTCGTCGTAGCTCATGTCCAGACCATCCCGTAGCACCAGCGCCACACGATACTCCGGCTGCAGGTCGGCCAGCGCCGCATCCAAGGCAGGGTCGAGGTGGTTGAGCTCGAAGGCAGCCTCAGGCGTGGGCTCCGAGGAGGCGGCCGGGGTCCAATACTCCGGGTATTCCTCCAGCGCGTCCATCCGAATCTTGGATCGGTGGCGCACCATGTCCAGGAAGAGGTTCGTGGTGATGCGGTGCAGCCAGCCCTCAAAAGTGCCGGGACGGTAGTGCTTGAGGCTGCGGAACACCCGCATAAAGGTTTCCTGGGTCAGATCCTCGGCATCCTGCTGATTGCCAGAAAGCTGATATGCCAGCCGGTACACGCGATCAGCGTGCTCGGCCACCAGCTCGGACCAGGAGGGCATCTCAGCCTCGCCGGCATCAAATGCGGCGGTGGTGGCAGGGCTCGTTACCTGCCCGTCAGCCTGGGGGTGGGGGCTGGCGTTCGAGTGAGTCATGTTTTTCAGCATGTCATGCGGAGTTCCCTGCGGGGTAGTTTCCGACTGGGGAAACGCTGTGAACTTTGGCCGCCACCCCACTTTGGCCACAGTGATTAACAAGCGTTTCTATTTCCTTAAAAACCCCGCCCTATCAGGCATGTCTTGAACCCAAATCAAGTCCCCGTGCCATAGTCTCGACAATCGTGAACTCTGCAAATAATTCCAGCATCAACGCCATCAAGTCCTACGTCGAGCAGACCACCCCTGCCGATGAGGCACTCGCCGCCGCGGCCGAAGCTGCCCGCGAATTCGGTCTGCTCGTCCCGGACGCCGTGACCGCAGAACTCCTCCGGTTCCTCGCGGCCAACACCGCGGGCCGCGCGGCGCTGGGCGGCCACACCCCCACCGGGATCATCATGTCCCCAGCGTGTGGCCTGCTGGGTTCCCACCTCTTCCGTGGCTTCTACGCCGCCGGCGCCACCCAGGCGCACCTGACCTGCATCGAGCCTGAGGTCCAGCACCAGCAGCTCGCGAAGAATGCCTTCAAGCAGATCGGCATCGCTAGCAACGGCTTCCGCTTCCTACCCAGCCGTCCCCTGGACGTCATCGGACGGCTCGCCTCCACCAGCTACGACCTCGCGATTGCAGAGTGCGCGGTCGAGGACATCGAGGCCACCGTGGCAGCCACCCTCCCCACTCTTCGTTCCGGTGGCGTCCTCCTCCTGCTGGACACGCTGCTGGACGGCACCCTCGCCGACGCGGAGCGCACCGACCGCCAGTCCGTCTGTGCCCGCGAGGCCGACGAGTACATCACGAGCCTGGACGGCGTGACCGCCGCCCACCTGCCCGTCGGCGCCGGCGCCACCATCATCACAAAGCACTAGTCCCTCCTTCGCCCCCACGGCTCCCCTCTTTCCACCGGCGGCAGCCTCCGGGCAGGCGCTAGCTGGGCGAACTCCGCCCTGCCTCGCACGCAATCCGCTGGTATAAACGGGGTCATGGCTAACCCTTCCGCAGAACACACTTCCGCGCCGGTCAACCCGCAGCTTGCAGGCACTGACGCGGAGCTCCCCCACCAGGCCCCAGAGCTTCACATCACCGCCGAACGCGGTGTGCTCGAGGCCCCGGCGGGAGCCGTCTTCGCCGATGGCGCGATCCACGTCTTCCACCAGTTCCGCACGAAGCGCAGCAACGGCTCGCGGTGGGCGCACGTCACCGCCTCCCACATCCCCTACGACTGGGACATCAACGACGACGTCCTCAAGCCCGAGGGCGAGGAGCTGGACGTCCTCGCGGGTTCCGCCCTCACCCTCCCGGCCGCAGACGGCACCCCGGAGACCGTTGAGCTGATCTTCGTCACCTCCGAGCCACGCGACGCGGGCGCCAAGCGCGAAGAACTGCTGGGCAGCCAGGTCGCGAATGGCCGCCGTGGCGCGCGTACCTTCCGCATCCAACGCGCCCAGATCGACAACCTCGCCACCCTCAACGAAGTTTCCGACGACCCGAAGGCCGTGGCCGCCGGCGTGCGTCGCCTGGGCCCCATCGACGTCGACGATTCCGCCCACCCGGTCGCTGACCTGGTCACCCCGAGTGTGGTCCCCCTCGGCGAGGATAGCTGGGGCATGCTGGCTCTGAACCTCGTCAACGACGAGGACGCCGAGATCGTCTGGCTTCTCTCCGAGGACCGTCAGCGCTGGCGCGTGGCCGGTGCGGTCGAGATCGACGGCGATGTGTCCCTGCCCGCATCCCGCCCGTTCGCCCCGCGTCTGGTCAAGATGACCGACCAGGGCGATGGCCAGGACTACCACGTCCTCATCCTCACCTACCGCGACGACGGCACCTGGAAGGCCGAGGGCGACGAGGTCACCGGCTATCTCGTCGGACGTATCGACACCCCCGCCGCAGGGAAGGTCACTTTCCGGCCCCAGGGTGAGTTCCGCGTCCTGGACCACGGCCACGACCTGACCCGCCCCCGCATCATCCCGGGCGACACCCCCGCGCTGATTGGCCTGGTGGGCGCCCACCCGGACGCCAGCACCGGCGCGGACTGGGCCAATTGCCTATCCACGCCGCGCGCCCTCACCCTGCTGGACGGGTCGCTGTACCAGGACATCGTTGGCGCCCCGCAAGCCGTGCACGCTTTCTCCGACTTCGGGCTCATCTGGACTGGACAGCTTGCTCCAGGCGAAGGAAAGGTGGAGCTCAGCGTGCGCAACATGGACGGCGGGGAGATCGCGCTGATCACCTACACCAAGGACGCGGTGTCCGTCACCCGCGAAGGCGACACCCGCACCGCGTCCCTCGCAGACCCGGAGGCCGACGTGCTCACCGTCTTCATCGACGGCCCGCTGTGCGAGGTCTACGCCGATGGAGGTGCGGCGACGCTGACGAGCAGCATCTCGGCGGCGGTACCGGTCAGTGACGTTAAGGTCACCGCGACCGGCGGGGCCCGCACCGAAGTCTCGATGGTCACCCTGGGCCGCCAGCTGCAGCGCCTGCACGCGGGTCTGAACTCGGCCGCCGCTCAGGAGCAGATCATCGCAGATTCTGCGCAAGCCGATCGGGATATCGAGGCCGGCGCTATCGACGACCTGCTGGATCTGGATTAAAGCGGGTATCTGCCACGGCTTTCTGCGTGAGCAATGCCAGAGCCCGGGCGGGAACGCGTGTTCCCTGCCCGGGCTTTAGCTTTGCTGTGGGGCGCTGACGTGGCTGGCCGCTGGTGAGCGCGCGTGCCGCGGAGAGGCGCCGGCAACAGTGTGAGCGCCAGCAAGGGGGCTTGCCTCTCCCCTGCTGCTCGCGTTAGGCCTTCGCGAGGCGGGTGATCTTCGCGCGCGCGGTGACGTTCATCTGCGGCGGCAGGTTCTCGATGCGCTCGGCGAGCACCTTGGAGTGAATGTGGCGCGCGGACGGGCTCATGCCGATCTGTGCGGCAATGGAATCCTGGTCGAGGGTCATCGCGAACTCCACGGTCTCCGACTCCCCGACCGGGGTGAGGTGGCCGGAGGCCTGCTCGATCATGCGCTCGACCTTGCCCTCCTCAACCTCGATGATGCCCAGTGGCTCGCGTAGCTCGTGCAGGTGGCCGGCGTCCGCCGTGAGGACGACGACCTCCCCGCCCGGCTTCAGAATGCGGGCGAACTCGGCAGCGTTGCGCGGGGCAAAGACGACCATGATGGCGTCCACGGACTCGTCCTGGATCGGCAGTCGCGACCAGGCGTCCGCGACGACAGCGCCAATGCGGGAGTGGGCCTTAGCCAGGCGCTTGACCGCCGCGGTGGAGACGTCGATGCCCACGCCGCGGGAGTTTTCGATGGTGTCGAGCGCGTGGCTCAGGTAGTAACCGGTTCCTGCGCCGATCTCCACCAGCCCTGGGTGGCTACTCGGCGCGACCCCAGCGTCGTCCAGCACGTCCTCCACCTTGTGGGTGACGGCCTCGACGAAGGGAGCGAAGTGCCCGCCGGTGAGGAAGGTTTCGCGGGCGCTAATCATCGCGGCGTCATCGCCGGAGTAACGAAGCCCGGCCCCGCCGGCCAGCGTTACGTAGCCCTGGCGGGCGATGTCGTAGCTATGCCCCGAGTCGGACACGAGGGTTCGCCACTGCGCGTCACCAGCCGACAGCGCGGTTCCGTCCACCGGGTCCGCCAGCAGATCAATCACATCAGAAAGCACAGTCGCGCTCCTTCATTCAAGCCTCAAGAACTTCTTTTATAAACTATTTGGCTAACCACTGTACAAGTGTGCGGGCACCGAACCCGGTACCGACCGGCGAGACCTCCGCGTAGGTCTGCTCCGCGCGACCCGGACCAGCGATATCCAGGTGGATCAGGTCGACCCCGCGGGTGAACCGGCGGAGGAACATCGCCGCAGTGGTCGCACCCGGCCCCTTCGGAGCCTGGCGGACAT
The DNA here is from genome assembly GCF_001815985.1 of Corynebacterium sp. HMSC27B11. Classification (GTDB taxonomy): domain Bacteria; phylum Actinomycetota; class Actinomycetes; order Mycobacteriales; family Mycobacteriaceae; genus Corynebacterium. Next base: position 129,394 of record NZ_KV823550.1, read on the forward strand.
CCGCGATCTTCGAATCCACCGCCTGCTCCAGGTACTTCGGCTGTGGCAGCGGCCACCACTGCTCACCGACCTGGGCACCCCGGCGCGCGAGCTTCAGCGCTACCTGCGGGGTGGGCGCGAACACCGCTCCCGTGCGCAGGCCCAGGGCCAGCTTCGCGGCACCCGTGAGCGTGGCGATGGAGATGATGGCATTCGGCTCGTACTTCTTGGCCACGTAGCTGATCGCGTCGGCCAGGACCATGCGGCCCTCGGCGTCGGTGTTGGTCACCTCGGAGGTAATGCCACCGTAGTGTTCGACGACATCTCCCGGCCGGTAGGCGTCCCCGGAGACCATGTTCTCCGCCATCGGGACGATCGCGACGACCTTGCGCGGCACCTGTCCTTCCGCGAGCGCCCGGAAGGCGGCGATGACGCTCGCCCCGCCGGTCATGTCCGTGCGCATGAGATCCATCCCAGCGGCGGGCTTGATGCTGATACCACCGGTATCGAAGGTCACTCCCTTGCCGACCATGGCGATGGGGCTGCGGCGCTGTGGCAAGCCGATGCTCTCGGGATCCCACACCATCTCCACCATGACCGGCGGCCGGGAGGATCCGGAGCCCACCGCAATGATGCCGCCGAAGCCCTTGCTACGTAGCCACTCGGCGTCGCGGACCTTCACCTTGACGCCCGGGATGTTCCCGACCAGCTTCTTCGCGCGCTTAGCCAGCCATTCCGGGGACTTCACGTTGCTGGGGGCGTTAGCCAGATCCCGTGACAGGCAGGTTGCCTTACCCAGCTGCACGCCGTCGCGCACCGCGCGGCGCAGCCCCAGGTTCGTGCGATTGTCGATGCTGCGGTGCGCCGGGTTGTCCCATGCCAGGTGGAGGTTGCGTACCGCACCGGGTCGCTTCTCATTCGTTGTGACGAACTCGTGGCCACCCACGATCGCGCCGATGATGAGGGAGCGTAGCTGGCGCGGCTTGATATTGGCGGGCAGGTGAAGCTGGACGAGATGACGCTTGGAGCGCACCGGGTGGCCTGCGACGACCTGGTTCATGTGGCGGATGACCTGCGCCCCGCGGGCGCGCCAGCCGTCGTCGAGAAAGTCGCTGTGCTCGGAAAAGTCAGATGCCCGCGTGGGCGCATCAGGCAGCCCCACGACCCATTCGACGGGTTCTCCGTTCGCGCTGATCTCAACTCCGCGGGCAGGCTCGCGATCCGCGTCGAAGCGCACATTCAGCACTTCGGTTCCCTCGACGGGCGCGCCGAAGGTGATCTCGGGTACAGCCTGCGGAATCTTGGGAATGGGAGCCACGGTTTATGCCCTTTCTGCTGCTTGTTTATCTTCCTTATTATCCCCGGCGGCTGGGGGCGCTTGCTTATAGTCGCCCGGCTGGCCTGGGTCGCCGAGGTGGGTGGCGAGCCGCTCGAGCAGGGCGTCGACTTCGGCCGCGTCGTACCCGCGGAGGGAGCGGGTGAACTTCACCTGCCGTAGGTTCGCCCCGGTGAGCTCACAATTCGCGCGGAACTCCGCTGCCTGCCTTTCGGCGGGGTGGTCTGCTCGCGGCCCGGTGTACTCCCCCGGGCCGAATACGCGCCCCACCAGGTAAACGAGAAGCCCCGCGACAAGTGCCGCGCCGGCGATCGAAAAGATCCAGTACATCCTTGGGGTTTCTCCTAGGGCTGCTCCCGGCGGAGCATCTCCAGCTCCTCCTCGATTCGACCGCGCTCGCGTTCGAGGTCCTCGCGGCGGCGCTTCAAGCTTTCGGTGTGCTTATCGTGCGCACGGTGGCAAAATTCCATGGCGTCCTCGGGGTCGTCTGTGAGGTGAATCAGGTCGACGTCCTCGGGAGAAATCATCTTCTCCTCGACGAGTCGCTCCTTAATCCAGTCCACCAGCGGACCCCAGAATTCCGTCCCGACGAGGATGATCGGGAAGCGTTGGATCTTCTGGGTCTGAACCATCACCAGAGCCTCGAAGAGCTCGTCGAGGGTACCGAAACCGCCAGGCAGGCAGATGAAGGCCTGGGAGTACTTCAGGAACATCGTCTTGCGCACGAAGAAGTAGCGGAAGTTCATACCCAGCTGCACCCAGTCGTTGAGGCGCTGCTCGTGGGGCAGCTCGATGCCCAGGCCGATGGAGAGCCCGCCCGCATCTGCCGCACCCCGGTTCGCGGCCTCCATCAGGCCTGGACCACCGCCCGTGATCGTGGCGTAGCCACTGCGGGCGATCAGCGTGCCGATCTGCTGGCCAAGCTTGTAGTACTCGTGGTCTTCCCGGACGCGTGCGGAGCCAAAGACGGTGATCGCCTTCGGGATCTTCGCGAGCGCGCCGAAGCCGTCAACGAACTCGGCCTGGATCCTCATCACGCGCCACGGATCCGTGTGCAACCAGTCGGTGCTGTCCTGGGGCTGAAGCAGGCGCTGGTCGGTCGTGGAGTCCTTCGGCTCTGAGTCCGGAGTCCCCCGGTACAGAACGGGCCCACGGAAACGAAAATCGGAGAGATTGGCCGAATCTGTGGCCGGAAAGTTGGGGGTGGGGTCTTCAGTAGTCATCGCTACTCATCTTAACGGTGACCCAGGACACGTGGCCGCCGACAATCTCCTGGCACGGCCAGCATTCCCCCTTAACAGGTGCAGTGCGCGCCCCCGCAGGCCTGGAAGTGGGCAAAGAAGTGGACTTCATTGTCTGACGCGCGCGTGAATATGGTCTAATTCATACATGAATTCCCCCAATACTCAGTCGGCTGCCGACACCACAGCGGCAACCCCAGAGAGTGGCTCCGCCCTCGGCAAGGGGCTTGAAACCCGACACCTCACCATGATGGGCCTCGGCTCCGCTGTCGGTGCCGGCCTGTTCCTCGGAACAGGCGTCGGCATCGAAGCAGCCGGCCCTGCTGTCCTCTTGTCCTACATCGTCGCCGGTGTCATCGTCATCTTCGTGATGCAGATGCTGGGCGAGCTCGCGGCCGCGCGCCCGGCCTCCGGCACTTTCGCCACCTATGGCCGCCTGGCATTCGGTAACTGGGCGGGTTTCTCGCTCGGCTGGCTGTACTACTTCATGCTCGTGATGGTCATGGGCGCCGAGATCACCGGCGCCGGCGCCATCATGGGTAAGTGGTTCGGCGTGGATGGCTGGATTCCTGGCCTGATCGCGGTCGTCTTCTTCACCATCGTCAACCTCACCGCCGTGCGCGGCTTCGGCGAGTTTGAGTACTGGTTCGCGTTCATCAAGGTCGCGGTCATCGTCATCTTCCTCGTCATCGGCCTGGGCCTGCTCTTCGGCTTCTTCCCGAGCTTCGAGAGCCCTGGGCTCTCCCACTTCAGCGACTTCGCGCCGAACGGCATCTCCGGCATGGCTGCCGGCCTACTCGCTGTTGCTTTCGCATTCGGCGGAATCGAGATCGTGACCATCGCCGCAGCCGAGGCCAAGGACCCCACCACTTCCATTGCCTCCGCCGTGCGCGCCGTCATCTGGCGCATCTCCGTCTTCTACCTGGGCTCGGTCTTCCTGATCACCGCCCTGCTTCCGTACTCCACCCTGGGTGACGCTGAGACCGCCGCAGAGTCCCCCTTCACCCGCGTGCTGGAGCTGGCGAACATCCCGGGTGCTGTGATGCTCATGGAGATCGTCATCGTCCTGGCCCTGCTCTCGGCATGTAACGCCCAGATCTACGCCACCTCCCGCCTGCTGTTCAGCTTCAGTAGCACTGGCTACGCACCGAAGATCTTCCGGAAGACGAACTCCAAGCAGGTTCCGATCCCGGCAGTGTGGGCATCCCTGTTCTTCGCCTTCCTCTCGGTGACCCTGCAGGTCTGGGGCCCAGAGAACCTGATCGGCATCCTATTCAACGCCGTCGGCGGCTCGCTGCTGGTGATCTGGGTGATGATTGTGCTCTCCGAAATCAAGCTGCGCCCGGCTCTCGAGGCCCGCGGCAAGATGCCGGTCCGGATGTGGGGCTACCCGTTCCTGCCGTGGCTGACCGTTGCCCTGCTGCTGGGGCTCACCATCCTCATGCTGTGGGATCCCTCGGCCCGAGGCCAGGTCATCACCGTGGCCGTCGCTTTCGCTGCGCTCTCCGCACTGGGCTACATCGTGGGCAAGGTTAACCCTGCTGCCCAGGACCACGAGGAGATGACGCTCTAGAACATCACCGGCGCCCCGGGCCCTCCTGGGGCGTCTCACGTGGCAAGAAAAGTCAACGGCCTCGAAAGCACAAAATGGTGCTTCCGAGGCCGTTTTCTTTGAATCTATACCGCGCCCTCACCCACCGCGCCCTCACCCAGCGCGGCGAGACGCTGGGCGGCCTGGGCGATCTGCTCATCGCTAGCGGTCAGCCCCACCCGGACATGCTGTGCTCCGGCGGATCCATAGAAGTGCCCCGGAGCCACGAGGATGCCAAGTTCCACGAACCGGTCCACCGTCTCCCACGCATCCCGGCCTTCGGTGGCCCAGATATAGAGCCCGGCTTCGGAGTGCTCGACCGTGAAACCGCCAGCGGCCAGCCCGGCAAGCAGCACCTCACGGCGCTCCCTGTAGCGCTGCCGCTGCAGGGTTTCGAAATCATCGGAACTCAGCGCCGCGATCATCGCGCGTTGGATCGGCCCCGGCACCATGCCCCCGGCGTGCTTCCGGATCCCGAGAATCTCAGCCATGAGCTCCTGGTCACCTGCGAGCCAGCCCGCGCGGTAGCTGGCCATATTGGAGGTCTTCGACAGCGAATGCACCGCGATCAGGTTGCGGTGGTCGCCATCGCAGACCCGCGGATCGAGGATGGAGACGGGCGCGTCGGCCACCTCGGTGGCCTCCCACCCCAGGCCGAGGTAGCACTCGTCGGAGACAACGATGCAGTCGCGCTGCCGGGCGAAGTCCACGACCTTGCGAAGGTGCTCTACCCCGAGCACTGCGCCGTGCGGGTTCGCGGGCGAGTTGAGGTAAATCAGGGCTGGAGTTTCGGGCCCCAATTTCAGCAGCGAATCAGCGCGCAGCACCCGGCAGCCCGCGAGTTTCGCGGAGACCTCATAGGTCGGATACGCCAGCTCTGGGATGACCACCAGCGAATCGGCATGGATGCCGAGGTCCATCGGCAGGCTCGCGATCGCCTCCTTGGTGCCGATCACCGGCACCACGGCATCCTCGCTGAGCCCGGTGACACCGAAGCGTCGGGCCATCGCGGCCACGATGGCTTCCCTGAGTTCAGCGGAACCTTCGGTGGGCGGGTAGCCCGGCTGCCACGCGGCCTCCGTCAGCGCGAGCTGGACGTTCGGGGGGACGTCGTCGACTGGCGTTCCGACGGAGAGGTTAATCATCCCGTCGGGGTGGGCGGCAGCTCGCTGCGTCGCTTCAGCCAGAGTGTCCCAGGGAAACGCTGGAAGCCGCTCGGCGGCGGGGGTGCGAAAAGCTGGTGACCGTCGAGTCACGGGTTCACTCTCCTCATTGAAAAACTCCCGGTGCCCCACCAGAAGCACCGGGAGCCGGGCACGCGGCCGACACTGTGAAGGCCGGCCTTCCAGCCACTTAGGCCTGGGGTGGCAGGGCCGCGATCATCGGGGCGTCGAAGTCCTGCGGGCCAAGCGCCGCAGCACCGCCCGGGGAGCCCAGGTCGTCGAAGAACGCCGCGTTGGCGTCGTTGTACTCTTCCCACTCCTCCGGGATGTCGTCCTCGTAGAAGACGGCCTCGACCGGGCAGACCGGCTCACACGCGCCGCAGTCCACGCACTCATCTGGGTGGATGTACAGCATGCGCTTGCCTTCGTAGATGCAGTCCACTGGGCACTCTTCGACGCAGCTGCGGTCCAGGACGTCGACGCATGGTTGCGCAATCGTGTAGGTCATTATTCTCCCTTATGCACTATCGGGTCTAGCGCTAACGGCTAAGCACTTATCTCTTTATTCTGTCACTCGGGCGGGTTCAATTCGAATCACGATCGGCCGTGGGGTCGATATACATGACCGGAATCGCGCCACCCAGCAGCCCCGCTGCGAGCAGGCCGAGCGTGGTGATGCTTTGCGGGATCAAGGTATCCCCGCTGGAGCTGAGGGCAGGCCACAGCAGCAGCGCGATGAATCCCGCCAGCCAGATCCAGGTGGGGATGGCAGCGATCGCTTTATTCGGGGTCCACAGCAGCGCGGTTTTGGTGATGATCCAGTTGAACACTCCCGCGAACACGATCGTCCAAGGCAACGGAATACTCACCTCGCCGATGCTGATGCGGCTGCCCAGGTAGAGCACGGAGACGAAGAGCCCGAAGGCAGCCCCAACGCTCAGCCAGGCGATCCCCGCAATCCGTTCGCGGCGGGTGGTGTCACGGCGCACCTGACTGCGGTTCGGGTCTCCCCAATGAGGCTCGCTCCGGCGTGTCTCTTCGGGATTGACGGCACGGTGGTTTTGGCTTGTCGCGTTGTCAGCCATTCTCACCCCGTACCTTCCCGTCGTTACCGTGTTCTTGGGCGGTCCCGTTGCTGGGAACCACGAAGTCAAAGTGTAGCAGACTGATCTGTCTGTTTGTGTTTGGGTCAGCGTTCTTCACCCAGCCCAACTGATAACCCTCGACGGGGAGGATCGGCTGGCTGATGAGGTTCGACAACGCGAAGAGGTACTCCCCCGTCGGCGTGACCACGTCCCGAGCTTCGGGGTTGACGTCCGTTCGAGTACCGTCGGCGACCCACAACTGCGTGGCGTGCGCCGCCATCGCCTTCCGCTTGGCCGCGACGTCCTCGGGCGCGCCCTGGACGAAGGCGTCGATAAACTCTTCCGCGACCAGCGCGACCTCCCCGTCCTCCGCCTTACGCCAGCCTTCCGGCACCTCCGCGCCCGCCATCGCCGCGTGGAATGCCTCTGCCGGAGTGACGGCCCACCAGATCTCGTGCGGGGCGGCCTCCTCGCCCGCGTCCACGAGTCGGCGGACTGCTTCGTGGGTCACCCGGTGGGCTCGGATGTGGTCGGGGTGCCCATAGCCGCCGTCGGGGCCGTAGGTGACGAGCACCTCCGGGCGCTCACGGCGGAGCACCGCGAGCAGCTGCTCAACCTGTAGCTCCCAGTTATCCTCCGACTCCCCGGCGAAGGCGCGGGGGTGCCGGATCGTCGGGGTATCCGCCATCCCGGAGTCCCGCCAGCGGCTCAGCCCACCCAGGAACTGCGGGCCCTGCTGAACCCCGAGGTGCTCAAGGGCTTGCTGCAGTTCCCCGATGCGGAAACCGCCCAGCAGGTCGGAGTGCTCGGAGGTGAGGTTCTGGTACTTCTCCCCGATCACCTCCCCTTCTTCACCGAGCGTGCAGGTCAGCACGGAAGTCTCCGCACCTACCCGGGAGCTCGCGGCCACCAATAGGCCGGTAAACAAGGATTCATCATCCGGGTGGGCGTGGATAAACATCACCCGGCGCGGTGCCGCGTGGGTGGCGGGCTTAGTCATCTGAACGTGGTACCTCCGGTTCTGGGGCTGCCGTCGTCGGTTCCGCCACGTCCTGGCGCGTCCAGCGGGCACCGCCGAAAAAAATTCCACTATAGGGGTCGAAAGGCCACTGCTCGACGGGCTTGTCGGAGCCCACGAACTCTGGGCTCGCAGCGTAGTACTGCTCATCGCGCAAGAGTGGCAACAGCACGGACTGGTTCTGCACCAGCGCGTTCACCTGCTCGATAGCTGCGGCGGAATCTTCACCGTCGCGCACCTCGGCGATGGCTTCGTCGATTGCCGGGTCGCAGAGGCCCGTGATGTTCGCGCCGAAGGTTCGCTGCGGGGACCCTTCCGCCGGCTCCACCGACGGGGTGGCCTCCGTCTCGCCAGGTTCTTGTGACGAGCTCGCCTTGTCGGATTCGGTGGCCTTTTCGCTGGTCGCGGAGCTGACGGTCGACTCCTCGGACTTGCTGTCCTCGCCCGACGTTTTATCCTCGGCAGCCCGTTCCTCAGCCTGACGCAGCGTCTCCGGCTGGACGCAGGAGAACTGGTTGGCCACGTCCGTGGGGGTATCCGGGGTGCGCCCCCACAGCACCGACGCGTCTACCTCCCCCTCGGGGATCATCTCCTCCAGCAGATTTTCCGCATCCACAGTCAGAGCCTGGGCGTTGATCCCGTTGCGGCTGAGCTCATCAGCGATCGTGCGGGCGGCGATGGCCGCCTGTTTGTCGTTATTGGGAGCGGCGATGGTGAAGGGGCGCTCGTCGAACAAAGCCCGGGCCTCGTCCGGCATCTGTTCGGTGGGTCGCTCACCCCATTCCGGAGGGGTGACGTCCCTATTCCCGGAGACGATCTGCGCCACGGTGTCTGGCTTGATCGCCGCCAAGGCTGCGCGGCGCACAGCCATCTGGTTCATCCGCTCCGAATCGAGATTGAGAGCGAAGTTCAGCTGGACCTTCCGGTCCCGCTGGGTGCCGCGGACATCCGGCACCTCGCCGAGGGTCAGCGCCGCCAGCCCCGCTGGGTAGGAGGCGTACATCTGCAGCTGCCGGGAACGCAGCATCTGCGCCCCCGTGTGAACATCCGGGACCGCCCGGAGGACCAGCTTATCCGTGGCGGCAGGGGCTGATCCCCAGTAGCGGTCGTTGCGCTGCAGCTCAATGACACCGCGCCCAGCGTCTACTGCGTGAACCCGATAAGCTCCGCCCGAGGCCACCGATCGCTCGTTCATCATCGTGGCGAACTGCTGCCCCTCAGCCCGATAGATATGGCTCGGCAGCAGATGCCGGAACAACTGCCGCCAACCTTCCTGCGGCTCGCTAAAACTCACGCGAACCCTTGAGCCTCCCCCGGAGACCTTGATCCCAGATATTTTGCTGTATTGGGCAGCATTCTCCGCGATGCGCTGGGTGCGCAGCTCATCCCAGAGGTACTGGAAATCACTGCCAGAGATCGGGGTGCCGTCGGACCACTGGGCGTGCGGGCGCAGGGTGTAGGTCACCTCGGTCGGCGCCTCAGGGTTATCGGCATCCACCTTGACCAGGAGGTCCTTGTTCATCACCCAGCGGTTGCCGAAGCGATTGAACGCGGACGGCAGTGTGAGATCAGCGACCGCCATCGTGGATTGGCCCAGGTTTCCGACGATGTGCGGGTTCAGGTTGCCGTCGAATTCATTGACGCCAATGTTGATCTCCCGCAGCTTCGAATCCGGAGTGTCTTCGTTCTTTTCCTCGCTAGGCTCCTTGGCCTTGGGCTTGGCCGGCTCCTCCACGGTGGGGGCATCGCCGGGGCGGGCCTGGCAGCCTGCCAGCACGAGGCTGAGCGCCACCGGGGTGGCCACGAGGGCAGCAAAAAAGCGCTGACGGGGTTGCCTCTGAGTAACTGCCAAGACCAACCTCCGTCAGCGCCACTGCGCTCTATCACGCCCGTGCGGGTGGCTCCCCGCCGCGGGCGAAGAGCACATTACTTGTTACGAGCCTTCTCGCGGGACCGGGCGCGAGCGCGCTCGGTTGCGTTAAGGACCAGCTTACGCACGCGAATGACGTCCGGCGCGACCTCGACGCACTCGTCGTAGCCACAGAATTCCATGGCTTCCTCGAGGCTCATCTCGTGGGCCTTCGCCAGGGTCACGGTCGTGTCCGCGGACGCGGCGCGCATGTTCGTCAGCTTCTTTTCCTTGGTGACGTTGACGTCCATGTCCTCGTCGCGGTTGTTCGCGCCGACGACGACGCCCTCGTAGACCTCGGCGCCCGGCTCGACGAAGAACTGACCGCGGTCGGCGAGGTTGATCAGCGCATAGGCGGTGACCTGGCCGGTGCGGTCCGCGACCAGGGAACCCGTCGGGCGGCCCTTGATCTCGCCAGCCCAGGGCTGGTAGCCCGCAGAGTAGTGGTTGGCGATACCGGTGCCGTGGGTCTCGGTCATGAAGACAGTACGGAAACCAATGAGTCCACGAGCAGGCACGACGAAGTGCATGCGGATCCAGCCGGAGCCGGTGTTGTCCATGGACTCCATCCGGCCCTTGCGGGCGGCCATCAGCTGGGTGATGTTGCCCAGGTACTCCTCTGGAGTGTCGATGGTGAGGTTCTCGTAGGGCTCCATGAGCTGACCGTTCTCGGTGCGGGTCACGACCTGTGGCTTACCGACGGTGAGCTCGAAGCCCTCGCGACGCATGGTCTCAACGAGGACGGACAGCGCCATCTCACCACGGCCCTGGACCTCCCAGGCGTCGGGCCGCTCGGTCGGCAGCACGCGGAGGGAGACGTTACCGATCAGCTCCTGATCGAGGCGGGCCTTCACCATGCGGGCGGTGAGCTTATCGCCACCGCCACGACCAGCCATCGGGGAGGTGTTCACGCCGATCGTCATGGAGATCGCAGGCTCATCTACGGCGATGCGCGGCAGCGGATTCGGGTGCTCCGGGTCGGCGAGAGTATCGCCGATCATGATGTCGTCGATGCCAGAGATCGCGGCGATGTCACCGGCGATGACCTCCTCGGCGGGCACACGGGTCACGCCGACGGTGCGCAGAAGCTCGGCGATCTTCGCGGTCTTGACGTGCTGCTCGCCCTCCTCGTCGTAGTGGATCCACGCGACCTGCTGGCCCTTGCGCAGCACGCCGGAGTGGATGCGGACCAGGCCGATGCGACCCAGGAAGGAGCTGGAGTCGAGGTTCGTGACGTGGGCCTGCAGCGGGCCTTCGATGTCGGCGGAAGGCTCCGGGAGAGTGTCGTACAGGACGTCGAAGAGGGGCTGCAGGTCCGGGGAGTTCGGGACGTTGCCGTTGCCCGGGTTCTCGGTGGACGCCTTACCCTCGCGGCCGGAGGTGTAAAGCACCGGCAGCTCCAGAAGGGACTCGGCGGCCTCCATGGCCTCCTCGTCCTCCAAGGTGGAGGCCAGCTCGAGGAGCAGGTCCTGCGCCTCTTCGACGACCTCGTCGATGCGGGCATCCGGGCGGTCAGTCTTGTTCACGCAGATGATGACCGGCATCTTGGCGGCCAGCGCCTTGCCGAGCACGAAGCGGGTCTGCGGCAGCGGACCCTCGGAGGCGTCGACGAGCAGCACCACACCGTCCACCATGGACAGGGCGCGCTCGACCTCACCGCCGAAGTCGGCGTGTCCCGGGGTGTCGATCACGTTGATGACGAGGTCGGAGCCGTCCTTACCGAGTCCCTTGCGGCGAATCGCGGTGTTCTTCGCAAGGATCGTGATGCCCTTTTCGCGCTCCAGGTCACCGGAGTCCATGACACGGTCCTCGACTTCCGCGTGCGGGTCGAAGGCGCCGGACTGGCGCAGCATGGCATCGACGAGAGTCGTCTTTCCGTGGTCGACGTGCGCAACGATGGCGACGTTTCGAAACTCGGTATGGGTCACTAGTTCAACGCTTCCTTAAAAATATTGACTATGAGCGATTGGCTATTCCTACGGTGCCAATGTTAGCGCCGCGGTTGACTCCACTATTTTTCCACATGCCTCGAAGTTTTTCTGCATGCGTTATCCCGCCCTGCGCTCGCCACCCCTGTGCACTCCCCCGCTTCCGGGGTCAGGTGGCGGCCAGAAAAGTTTTATCGTTTTCCCCAACTTTTCACGCCGTGCTGATATTGTGAACCAAACCAAACAACAAGCGTGCAAGCGCTGACTGCCCGTCGCCCGTAGAGCGGTGATGAGCAGCACCAGGTTTGCCGGCCCGAAATAATCCACAACCAGCACTGGAAGGCACCACCCGGAATGAACGTCAAGGCCACCTCTTCTCGCAAGCGCACGTGGGGCCGCCGCGCCGCCACGACCTTTGCCGCGATGGCGCTCAGCGCCACGGCTGTCATCAGTCCAGCGCAGGCAGCCCCTGTCGGCTCTCTCGATCACCTCGGCCGTCCGGCACCGCACGTGCTGAACCAGATCGAGCAGTTCGCGAACACCCCTGGCCTGCCGGATAAGGCCAAGTCCGCCCTGGAGTCGGTGGTCGGCTTCTTCCGCGGCGATGGGGACAAGGACCCAGGTGTCTACCTGCCGAAGGGCGGCCCGGCATTCACCCAGTTCGCCTTCCCGACGGTGTCCATGAAGTGCATCGATGGCAAGAACAAGGCCGTCGGTACCGCCATGGCTGTTCCGGGCCCGGCACCGCTGCCGCTGCCTGGTGTGGCGGCGGGCGAGGTGAACTTCGTCTTCACCGCACTGGGCACGGGCCCAGCGGCCAAGAAGCAGGCCATCCCGATGCGTGTCCACTGGGTGAACATCAACAACGGCCGCACTGGCACCACCGTGCTGGGTAACAACGGCATCAACCCGAAGGGACCGGGCACCGTCAACGGCGCCGCAAAGACCGGCCCGGGCACCGTCCTCGCCCTGCTTGAGGGCGGCGTGACCACGGTGGAAGAGAACTCCGGCCCGTCCAACTGTGGTTTCAGCCCGACCGTGGCAATGATCAACGTCCGCTAAAACAGCCGCGATGACCATCGCCGGCTAGCACAGCGCCCGTGGCCCCAAGGGCCACGGGCGCACATGCTTGCGGACACAGCTAAGCGGCCTTGCCCCCGCTTTCCGTGGGGGCGATCTTTTTGAGCGCTACGCCCACCGCAGCGCCCAAGACCACACCGACCGCGAGGTTATTGGTGGCCAGAGTCGCGGTGAAGACGCACATCATCACCAGCGAGTGCTGCCAAGGCAACCGCAACAGCCCCTTGGGGCTCACGGTGTACCAAGAGATCGTCTTCAGAGAGACGATGACCATGATCGCAGCCAGCGCCGCCATCGGGATGGCAGAGACGACCTGGTGCAGCGAAAGGATGAACAGCAGCAAGAACCCACCCGCAGCGATCGAGGAGAAGCGGGTGCGGGCGTGGGATTCCTCAACATTGACCATCGTCTGGCCGATCATGCCGCAGCCACCCGTTCCGGCCAGCGCGCCAGCGGCAATATTGGCCACGCCTTGGCCCCAGCATTCGCGGGTCTTGTTAGAGGAAGTCATGGTCATACCGTCCACCAGCTGGCCCGTCATCACCGACTCCACCAGCCCGACGGCAGCGAAGCCCAGCGCGTAAGGCAGCACGAGGAAGAAGGTCTCCCAGGTCCACGGGACATCTGGCATGCGCACCTCGGGCAAGCCGCCGGTGAGCCCACCCATGTCCCCCACATCAGGCACCCGCCAGCTGAGGATCACAACCATCAAGGTCAGGATCGCGATGGCAATCAGGGGCGCGGGGATCGCGGCAGTGATCTTCGGGAAGATCAGAAGGGCCGCGATACCAATCGCGAAGAGCACCCACACCGGCCAATCGGCGCCGATGATGTGCTCCAGCTGGGCGGTGAGGATCATGATGCCCAGAGCATTGACGAATCCGGCCATCACCTCAGGAGTGATAAAGCGCTGCAGTTTGGCCACACCCAGCAGTCCGAAGATCACCTGAATGATGCCGGCCAGCACGACCGTCACGATGAGGTAATCCGTCCCGTGGCTGGCCACCAAGGGTGCGATGACCAGGGCGGTGGCACCGGCAGCGCCGGTGATCATCGCCGGCCGCCCACCCGTGAACGCAATGACGAAGCACAACACAACCGTGGAAAACAGCCCCACCGCGGGGCTCACTCCGGCGAGGATCGCGAAGCTGATGACCTCCGGGATCAGGGCGAAGGAGGTAGCCAGCCCGGCCAAAACCTCCGTGCGGAATCTTTGTCGACTGCTGAATGCTTCGCGGAAGGAGCCCACCACCGACTGGTACGGAGGCCCCTGGGGAACGGTACGTGGCATGCGCTTAAGCATAACGGGCTGCAAAGCAGGTCCCCACCGCCGGGGTGCAGCCCTAGCCCGGAGGTTCATGCTGTCCGCCCCAAGCGCAAACGCTCAGCTCTTGCCACGCGCAACAGAAAAATCCGCCCCGGGCGCTGTATTGCGCTCCGGGGCGGATCAGTGGGCTGCCGCCTGTTACGGTGTTAGCCCAGAATCTGGCGCCCCATCACCATGCGGCAGATCTGGTTGGTGCCTTCGTAGATCTGGGTGATCTTGGCGTCACGCATCATGCGCTCCACCGGGAAGTCACGAGTGAAGCCGTAACCACCGAGCAGCTGAACCGCGTCGACGGTGACCTCCATCGCGACGTCGGAGGCGAAGGCCTTGGAACCGGCGGCCATCAGACCCAGGCGCTCCCCACCCTCGGCGACCCCGCGCTCCGCGTTGGACGCTGCGGTGTAGATCATCAGCCGGGCAGCATCGATCTTCATCTTCATATCGGCGAGCATGAACTGGGTGTTCTGGAAGTCCGCGATGGCCTTCCCGAACTGCTTGCGCTCCTTGACATATGCCACGGCCTGGTCGAACGCGCCCTGGGCGATGCCGAGAGCCTGCGCGCCAATGGTCGGCCGGGTGTGGTCCAGGGTTTGCAGGGCGGTCTTGAAGCCCGTGCCTTCCTCGCCGATCATGCGGGAAGCCGGCACGCGGCAGTCCTCGAAGTACAGCTCTGCGGTCGGGGAACCCTTGATGCCGAGCTTGTGCTCCAGGCCACCGACGCGGAATCCCGGGTCGTCCTTGTGAACCATGAACGCGGAGATGCCCCGGGCCCCTGCCTCCGGGTCGGTGACAGCCATGACGGTGTACCAGGAGGAACGCCCACCGTTGGTGATGAAGCACTTGGAGCCGTTAATGACCCACTCATCGCCCTCGCGCACCGCGCGGGTCTTCATCGCGCCAGCATCGGAGCCGGCCTCGCGCTCGGTCAGCGCGTAGGAGGCGAGCTCACCGTTGGCGATATCCGGGAGCACTTCCTGCTTCAGCTCGTCGGAGCCGTTGAGGATCAGCCCCATGGTGCCGAGCTTGTTCACGGCCGGGATGAGGGAGGACGAGCCACAGACGCGGGCGACCTCCTCGATCACAATGACGGCCGCGAGGGAGTCCGCGCCCTGACCACCGCAGTCCTCCGGGACGTGGATCGCATTGAACCCGGATTCGTTCAGCGCCTTGAGGGCCTCCTCCGGGAAACGCTCATTTTCATCGACGTCCTGCGCGTACGGGGCGATGTCGCGCTCCGCGAGGCCGCGGATGGCTTCGCGCAGCTCCTGGTACTCCTCAGGGAGCTTGAATGGTTCGAAGTCCGGGTTGAATCCCATAGGTGACCTCCACAAATTGCATTTAGGAATTGTGTTCTAGATAACTATCTGACACTGTAGCGCGCCACGGGACACCGGGGCAGCATTGTCACGATTTCACAACTTTTTAGCCCTTCCGGTTCTCGGTTTTTCCGCAGCTCAGTTACCCTAAAATTCATGATTCAGTCCCAGCCATATAGCGACGCCACCCCAGCATCCCAGCCAGGTAATGAGGGCACCGCCCCTGCGAATCCTGCCGTGTTGCCGGGCGCAGCCACCTCCGCTCGCGCAGACAAGCACGCTTCCCGGTGGGCCCAGCGCGCCGCTGCGGGGCTGGGCGCCGCAGCACTAGCACTGACCGCTGCCTGCAGCTGGGGCTCCGACAACCCCGAGGACGCCGAGCCGCAGTCGCTGTCCTCGCAGACGGATCGCGAATCCACCACCACTGCTGACTCCGATTCCACTGGCTTGGCAGCCGCGGAAGACGAGCGCAAGCGCGATGGCCTGTGCATCACCCCTAACCTGAAGATCGACGCGGACAACATGCAGGGCGCGGCTGGCAGCACCCTGCTGGACGTCGTATTTACGAACACTGGCGACGAGGAGTGCTCGCTCGAGGGCTACCCCGGGGTCAGCCTCGTGACCGATAACAACGGCACGCAGCTCGGCGCCAGCGCCGATCGCGAGGAGTCCGGCGATTCCGACAAGGTGACCCTCCAGCCGGGAGACCGCGCAACCGCCTCCGTCCGCATCACGAAGGTCGGGGCGCTGGACCCTGAGGAGTGCAGCCCGAAGGCCGCCGACGGGATCCGCGTCTACCCGCCGGAGGAGACTCGCTCCGCCTATATCGAGCTCAAGGGGCTCGAGGGCTGCACCGGGAAGGATAAGTACATGTCCGTGCAGCCAGTGCGCGCAGCCCAGTAGCAGCTGACCAGGGGGTTCCATGGGCGCAGCGAGGTCAGTGCGGTTCGCCACTTTCGCCATCATTCTCGCCGCCACCGCGCTCAGCGCATATCGGGTGGCTGGCCGCACCCTGTACTGGGATGACTTCCTGATCCCCGCCACCTACGGCGCCCCGGAGCAGCTCTCGTTCACGGGACTCTTCCTCTCCCACGACGGGCACCTCATGCCCGGCGCGATCGCCCTCCAACTAGCGGTCGACCGCATCGCCGCCCTGGAATGGTGGCTGTCGGCCACGCTGATCGTGGTCGGCACCTTTGTGTCTGCTGTGCTGTGGGCTGCCAGTGGGGTCGCTCGAGGTCGCCCGTTGGTGCTCGCCCTGCTGTGTTTCTCCCCATTCCTGGGGGCTGCGCTGGGCTGGTGGTCGGCGGCCATCAACGCGCTGGCCTGGCAAATCACCTGCGCTGTGGCGCTGTTGCTGCTGCGCCGAACGAGGCCGTCTTCTCGCGCTCGGCTTGCAGTGCGCGGTGCTGCGGTGGCTGTCACAGTCTTCGTCGGGTTGCTGTTCACGGAAAAGGCGCTCTCCATCCTCCCCCTGCTCACCGCATTGGCGCTGTTCTTCCCGTCCTTCCTCTATCCCTGGTGTCAGGACGTCGCGTCGCGACGCATGCGGGTCCTCACCCTTGCGCCTGGGTGGTTGGTCACCGCCGCGTGGGCGGTGCTCTATGTTGCGGTGACGCGGACTGCGCCGTCCAACGGGGAGGCGTCGGGGTCCGTGGTGTGGGGCGCGGTACCGCGGGCGCTGCGGGACGCAGTTCTCCCCGGGGTTCTCGGTGGGCCGTGGAGCTTTGAGCGTTGGGCGCCTGGTGGCAGCTTCGCCTCCCCCTCGGCTGCAGTGGGCTGGCTCGCTGCGGTCGGGGCCATCGTACTCGTGGCGGTGTGGCTTTTCCGGCATGGCCAGGGGCCCGTTGGCACTCGGCTGCGGGCCGGCGGGCTGGTACTCTCCTTGAGTTACCTGGCGCTGGTTTTCCTCGCCCTAGCCCTGGCCCGCTCTGGCGCCAACACGGCGGACGTGATCACCGCCTCGCTGCATTATTACGCCGATGCCTTCACCGCGGCCGTCCTGTTGTGCACCGCGGCTGCCGTGCAGGCGGAGGCCCGAGCGCTCCCCGACCATCGGATCGCTGGTCACGCGGCGGCAGCTGATGGTGACCCGCGGACAAGCACCACGCGCCGTCATGGCACCAAGGGCAAGTCCCAGGCTCCGCATGCCCGCACTATCGTGCAGGCCGTCCTCGTCGTGGGATTCATCGCCTCCTCCACCGCCACGACCGTCAGCTACCTGGATAGCTGGCATGACGATGAGACCGCCGAGTGGCTGCGCACCGTCAAGTCCAGCCTGCGGGCCGCGCCCGCCCCGCTTCTGCCGCAACCCGTCCCGGCCATGATCGCGAACCGCTACGACGGCCCGCGGGTCGACATCGGCGAGGTCGCCCGCTCCCTGCCTGATTGGCCCGGCGTATCAGCCGGGACGCCACGCCCCATGTTCCTTAACGACGAGGGGAAGCTGGTGGCCGCGGACGTCCTGAAACTCGCGGTCAACGAGCAGCCAGACGGCAAGAAATGCGGACAGCGGATCCCCCTCAACGAACCGACGCTGGTCAAGCTCAGCGCGCCGCTGAAGTTCGGCGAGTGGACCTGGGTGCTGAACACCACGGCGAGCACCCCCGTCACGCTGCGCATCCTGACCCCCAATGGGCTCGAAAGCTACGAGGATTCCCTGGCCCGCGCGCACCGGGTCGCGGTCCCCGCCGAACTGAACCAGCAACACGTGCGGGTCTCCGGGGGCGGGAACACGATCGAGGTTCTGGCGGCCCCACAGCAGCGCTCCACCCCCGCGAACGGTAACTATGTGTGCCTGGGAGCAGGCGCGATCGGTCCGCTCCTCCCCAAGGAGCGCTCGCCCCACTAAACTTGAGCCTTCTTGGCAACCCGGGCGAGCGCGACTGTGCCCCGCCTCAGAACCGAAAGGCTACAACCAGACTATGGCAGGTGGACTCGCCGCCCTCTTGGATGACGTTGCGCTGATCGCGAAGAAGGCCGCGGCCACGGTGGATGACGTCGCTGCGGCCGCCGGACGCACGAGCGCGAAGGCCGCGGGAGTGGTGGTCGACGACGCCGCGGTGACCCCAAAGTTCGTCCAGGGCGTGACCCCTGCCCGCGAGCTGCCGATCATCTTCCGCATCGGGCGGGGCTCACTGTTCAACAAGCTCGTGATCATCCTGCCGCTGGCGCTGCTGCTGAGCTGGCTCGCCCCGTGGGCGCTGATGCCCCTGTTGATGGTGGGCGGGTTCTATCTCTCCTTCGAGGGGGCGGAGAAGGTCGCCGAGAAGCTCGGAATCGTCGCCCATCACGACGCCGAGAGCGAAGAGGTCGTCGAGGAGGACGCGCTGGTAAAGCAGGCGATCCTCACGGACTTCATCCTCTCGGCGGAGATCATGGTCATCTCGCTGAACGAGGTGGCCACCGAACCCTTCTTCAACCGCACCCTCATCCTCATCATCGTCGCCCTAGCGATCACGCTCGGTGTCTACGGCTTCGTGGGCCTGCTGGTGAAAATCGACGATATCGGGCTGCGGCTCATCGCCACCGACAAACCCACGGCCGCCCGCTTCGGCCGGGGCCTGGTCACGGCGATGCCGAAGATACTGAACACCATCGCGGTGATCGGCACCTTCGCGATGCTCTGGGTGGGCGGGCACATCCTGCTCTCCGGCTTCGACGAGCTCGGCTGGCATTGGCCACACGAGGTCGCCGCAGCTGCGAGCGGTGCCGTCGAATCCTGGGGAGGTTTCGCCTCCTGGACCGCGGAAACCCTGTGTAGCCTCGGGTTTGGGCTCGTCGCCGGGTTCATCGTGCTTGGCATCGTCGCTGTGTGCAAGGCGATCGCGACGTCGATAAAGAAGAAGTAGGGAAAACATGCTGGATGCAAGAAACGTTGCCCTCGTCCTGGAAGGCGGTGGCATGCGTAATAGCTACACCGCGGCCTGCATCGATCAGCTACTCGCCCATGAGGTGAAGTTCGGCTGGGTCGGCGGGGTGAGCGCAGGTGCCTCGCACACCGTGAACTTCCTCTCCGGCGACCGGCTGCGCGCCCGCGAGAGCTTCATCACCCTGCCTGCCCACCCCACGGCGGGCGGGATGTCGTCCTTCATGCGGGGCAACGGCTACTTCAATTCGGACTTCATCTACGAGCAGGCAGCGCTGCCGAACGCATCGATCCCCTTCGATTTCGAGACCTTCTTCGCGGACGACACCCCCTTTTCGATCAGCGCGTTGCGGGCCGACACGGGAGAAACGGTCTCCTGGGGTCGCGGTGACCAGCACAACGACGGCGACCTGATGAAACAGGTTCGGGCTAGCTCGACGATCCCCGCCCTGATGCCGACGACCATCATCGACGGGGTGCCCTACGTGGACGGTGCGCTGGGTGACACGGGTGGCCTCGTGCTGCCGAATGCGATCGAGGCCGGCTTCGATAAATTCTTGATTCTGGCAACGAAACCTCGCAACTACACGCGCCCGGCGATGGGGTCTCCACAGCTCGTTCGCCTGTTCAACCGCAAGTACCCGGCGGTGGCGGAGGCCGCATTGACGAGACACGAGCGTTATAACGCGGTGCGGGAGCAAATGACCGAGCTGGAGCGCCAGGGCAAGGCCATGATCTTCTACCCGGAGAACATGATGGTCACCAGCACCGAGCGCAAGGTACGCGCGCTGCGACGAAATTACGCGCTGGGGATGCAGCAGACGATGCGCGAGCTCCCCCGGTGGTTGGAGTTCCTGCGGGATTAGTCCGCTGCGCAGAAATGGCCTGAAGAACCCGGGGCTGACCGCCGAGCCTCAGCTTTCCGAAGCCCAGCATAACCGCAGTTCAGATAGGCTATCCTTGCTATCGAAACGCGCATTAATAGGCGAATATGTGCGTATGCTTAAAAATCTCCAACGCTACTGGCTGGTCTACCTCGCGCTGGTAGTCCTGGCCACGACGGGCGCGCTCCGGCTGATGGAGCAGCCAGTCGCCGCACAGTGGCTCGCCTCAGTATTCATCGTGGCGGTCATCCTCTGGGTGGGTGCGGACATGATCCGCGACCTGCTGCGCGGGCACACCGGCCTGGATATCCTCGCCGTCGTGTCGATGACGGCCACCTTGCTGGTCGGTGAGTATGTCGCGGGCCTGATCATCCTCCTCATGATCACCGGAGGCGAGGCCTTGGAGGATTACGCGCAGGCCCGCGCGGAGCGCAACCTCACGAATCTTCTCAACCGCGCCCCACAGCACGCGCTCCGCCTGCTCTCGGCGGATTCCGACGAGGTCGAGAAGATCGCGGTGTCGGACATCGCGGTCGGGGACGTCATCCTGGTCCGCCCAGCCGAGCAGATCCCAGTGGACGGCACGCTGCTTTCCGAACACGCCAGCGTGGACGAGTCCGCGCTGACCGGCGAGCCCCTCAGCGTCGATAAGCACACCGGCGACGAGGTGATGTCTGGCTCCCTGGCTGGCCAGGCGGCCCTTCGTCTGCGGGCGGATCGGGTGGCCGCGGATTCTCAATACCAACGGATCATCGACCTGGTGGCCACGGCCCGCGAGGAAAAGGCCCCGGTCGTGCGCATCGCCGACCGTTTCGCGCTCCCATTCACGGTCTTCGCCGTTCTCCTCGCCGCGGTGGCGGCGTTCATCGCTCAGGACGCCACCCGCTTCGCCGAGGTGCTCGTGCTGGCCACCCCGTGTCCGCTGATCATCGCAGCCCCCGTGGCCTTCCTGGGTGGGCTGTCGCGCGCCTCTGAGCGGGGCATGGTGGTCAAAGGCGGTGGCGTGCTGGAACAGCTCGCCACGGTGCGCTCCGCCGCTTTCGACAAGACCGGCACCCTCACGTCGGGCCGGCCGCAACTGGAGCACATCGATACCAGCAATGGCTGGCAGGAAGACCAAGTTCTGGCTCTCGCTGTGGCAGCGGAGCGCGGCTCCACCCACGCGCTCGCCGAGGGGATCATGCAGGCCGCCGAGGCCCGTGGGGTCACCGTCCCTACTGCCACGGATTTCGAAGAAATCGCCACGAATGGTGTGGCTGCCGAGGTCGGTCGGCACCAGGTCCGGGTCGGCAAGCTGAGCTTCATCCAGCAGATCGACCCGGGGGCGCGTGCGGCGGAGGTGCTATCCGGGGAGACGGTCGCCAATGTCGCGATCGACGGCCAGTTCGCGGGTTCGCTACACATGGCCGACCAGGTACGCCCGGAAGCGGGTGCGTTGATTCGCTGGCTACGCAACCAGGGTGTCGGCAAGCTCGCGATCCTCACCGGTGATGCAGAGCCGACGGCGACGGCCGTCGCCGAAAAACTGGGAATCAACGAGGTCCACGCCGGGCTGCTGCCGAAAGACAAGGTGGAGCTGGCGGGCAACCTCGCTCCCCACCCGACGATGATGGTCGGCGACGGCATCAATGACGCCCCAGTGCTCGCCGCGGCAGACGTCGGCATCGCCCTGGGCGTGCGGGGAACGACGGCGGCCGGCGAGGCCGCGGACGCCGTCATTCTGAAGGACAGCCTCGCTCCCCTGGCCGAGGCGATCGAGGTCGCTCGGCACACACTGCGGACCGCCAAGACCGCGATCATCATCGGTATCGCGCTCTCGGTGGGGCTGATGCTGGTGGCGGCATTCGGGTACATCCCGGCGGTCGCGGGCGCCCTGTTGCAGGAGGTCGTGGACCTCGCGGCGATCCTGTACGCGCTGCGGGCGCTACAGGCGCCAGTGGCCAATCTCGAGGGTTCCGCGCAGCGCTAGCCACACCGCTCACTCCTCGCCTGCCCTCATGCTGGGGCGCTGCGCACGCTCTGCAGGCTTCTGACCCGGCCGTTACAGTGGGACTCAAAGGGCACCACTGTGGCTGGTCGCCCCGGACCGGCAACCAGCCGCAACTGCTTCTTTAAAAAACAGAAACTTAGGTCTGAATTCGAGGAGCGATTGAACCCATGGCTATGACAGTCGGCGAAATGATGGTTAAGGCTCTGGCCGAGCACGGGGTCTCCAAGGTCTGGGGCGTGGTGGGCGATGCCCTCAACCCCATTACGGACGCAATCCGGCGCGAGGATCGCATCGACTGGATTGGTGTGCGCCACGAAGAGGCCGGCGCCTTCGCCGCCTCCGCGCAGGCCCAGCTCACCGGTGAGCTCGGGGTGGTCATGGGCACCGTCGGACCCGGCGCGATCCACCTGCTCAACGGGCTTTATGATGCTCAGAAGTCCCACGCCCCGGTGCTTGCCATCGTGGGCCAGGTCCCGCAGGCCTCCATCGGGACGAACTTCTTCCAGGAGGTCAACAACGACCGCCTCTTCGACGACGTCTCCGTCTTCACCGCGACGGTTACCACCGCCGAGCAGATGCCCTACCTCTTCGAGCAGGCCGTGAACGCCGCGATCGCCCAGAGTGGCGTGGCGGTTCTGAGCATCCCCGCCGACGTGGGCGGCCTGACCCTGCCCAAGGAGGCCACCACCCCACGCTTCGCGCCGAAGCCCGCGGGGTCTACCCCGTCTGCCGACCGGATCGGCGAGGCGGTCAACGCCTTGCAGTCGGCGGAGAAGGTCTCGCTGCTGGTCGGCCGCGGGGCGCAGAACTCCCGCGAGGAGCTGCTGGAGCTGGCCGAAATCCTGGACTCCCCGATGGTGTTGACGCTTAAGGGCAAGGAGTTCCTTGAAGACGAGAACCCATGGCAGCTCGGCCAATCAGGGCTGATTGGTAACCCGGCGGCGATTAAGGCCATGGAGGAATCCGACACGATCTTCATGATCGGCACGGACTTCCCCTACCGGGAGTGGATCCCCTCCGGCAAGCAGATGATCCAGCTGGATATCAACGCCAGCCACATCGGTCGCCGCGCCCAGATCGACGTCGCCCTGGTCGGTGACGCCACCGAAAGCCTCCGCCTGCTGATCGGCGCGCTGCGCAGCGCCGGCGTCGAAAAGGATGCGAAGGACTGGGCAGAAGGGCTGCGTAAGCGCTACGAGCGCTGGCTGGACGGGCAGAAGAAGCTCGCTAACCCGCACTTCGATGAAACGCTGCTCGGCAAACTGCGTTCGCTGGGCGATAACCCCAGCAAGCGGATCCGCCCGGAGGGTGTGGCCACCGCGCTGGACGAGGTCTGCGCCGACGATGCGATCTTCACCTCGGATACCGGAATGTCGACGGTGTGGCCCTCCCGGCTGCTGCCGATGCGTGGCACCCGGCGCCTCATCGGTTCTTATAATTTGGGTTCGATGGCCAACGCCTTGCCGATGGCGCTGGGCGCGCAGGCAGAGTACCCGGATCGCCAGGTCGTGGCCATGGCCGGCGATGGTGGGCTCATGATGTTGGCGGGCGATCTGCGCACCGCGGTGACCTACGATTTGCCTATCACCGTCGTGGTTTTCAACAACACGAAACTCGGCATGGTGAAGCTGGAAATGGAACAGGTCGGCCTTCCGGAGTACGGTACTGATTTGGATAATCCAGACTTCGCTGAACTTGGCCGTGCCATGGGCCTGGAGGCGGTGCAGGTCTCCGAGCCAGAGGAACTGGCCGAAGCCCTGCGCACTGCGGTGCACTCCCCCAAGCCCTACCTGGTCGAAGTTCTCACCAACCCCGACGAGGTGTCGGTGCCGGGCGAAATCGAACCCTCCCAGGTTTATGGTTTCGCCCGGGCGAAGGCGCTAGAGCTCCTTCCGGATGTGAACTTCCGGAAGTAGCGGGAAGCACCTTCAAGGGAAAAGTTAAGAATGAGAAGCATCAAAATTGGGTTGGCGCTCGTCGGGCTACTGGTCGGCGCTGGCTTCGCAACCGGCAAGGAAGTTACCCAGTACTTCGTCAGCTTCGGCACGATGGGTGTGTGGGGTGTGCTCGTCGCAGCCATCACCACCGCCGGTGCCGCGATCGTGGCGATGACGGCGGGAAGTTTCTTCCTCGCCGAGGAGCACTCCTCCGTATTCAACCGCATCTCGCACCCGATCATCTCCAAGGTGATGGATGCGGGAGCGACCGTCACCCAATTCGCGATTGGCTTCATCATGATCGCCGGCGCCGGGGCCGTCGTCGAGCAGCAATGGGGCATTCAGCCCTGGATCGGCGCCCTGAGCCTGACGATCATCATCGCCCTGGTGGGTTTGTTGGACGTGGACCGCGTCTCGACGATCATCGGCGGAGCGACGCCCCTGATCGTCGTGGTAATCCTCATCGTCTTCGTGTGGGTGCTGCTGAATAAACCGGACGGCTCTTTCACGGAGCTGGCTGCCATCGGAGCACAAAACGAGTCCCCAGTGCGGCCATGGTGGCTCTCCGCGCTGAACTACACGGGCATGACGCTGGCCACCGGCATCAGCATGATCCTGGTCATCGGTGGCGATAGCGCCAACATGCAGAACGCGATCCGCGGTGGCCTGCTGGGTGGGCTGATCTACAGCACCATGGTGGTCATTGAAGTCATCATGCTGCTGCTGGCCGCCCCACTGGTCCTCGGCTCCGACGTCCCGATCCTGGCACTGACGACGCACATCGCACCGTGGTTCAGCCACTTCGCCAGCGTGGTCGTGGTGTTCATGGTTTTCAACACAGCCCTGGGCATGTTCTATGCCCTGGGACGCCGCCTGACCGCCAAGAAGCCGGAGGCCTACCGCCCGGTGTATCTGCTGGGTGTGCTGGTCGGCTTCGGCGTGAGCTTCGTGGGCTTCGGCGACCTGGTCAACATCGTCTTCCCGATCCTGGGCTGGATCGGCATGGTCATCGTGGGCGCGTTGATCCTGTGGCGCTTCAAGACGGCCAGCCGCATCGAGGCAGAGGGCAAGGCCCGCTCCCGCATCTGGAAGTACGCCACGGCTCCGGCCAAGGCGTCCACCCGTGACCTGCGCCGCATCGCAACACTGATCCGCGGTACCGCGCCGGAGAATGAGCGCTTCCGTGAGAAGCTGCAGGATGAGTTGGAGCAGCAGCACGAGGGTGAGGGCGAATACGAGGACTCCCCGGAGGCTGCTCAGCACCAGGAGATGCTGGACAAGCTCGAGGAGTACGACGAGCGCTACGCGGCACAGCACGCCACGGGCGCGTCGGATCAGTCCCCTGACGCTGCAGCGGACGCACCGAAACAGAGCTAGGACCAGCGCGGCCAGCCCCGTGCTCTGGAGCCCAATCGGCTCCCAGGGGGATGGAAGGGAAGCTTCACGATAACAAGACAACAAAAGCGCCCAGCCTGTCGGCGGGGCGCTTTGTCTGACCTTGGGGGCTGAAGGTTTTTAGTCGACGTCGTCCGCCTGGGTCTGGTGGACGGTGCCGTGAGCGTGGTGCGGCGGGGCGTAGATGCTGTAGAGCTTCATCGGCTCATCACCAATATTGATGATGTTGTGCCAGGTCCCCTTCGGAACGATGACTGCCCAGTCGGCGGAGACCTCCTCGGTGAAGGTCACCTCATCCTTGGATGGGCCCATCTCGACGCGGCCACGGCCGGACTCGAGGCGCAGGAACTGGTCCTCCTTGGTGTGAACCTCGAGGCCGACGTCCCCGCCCACCGGGATGCTCATCACGGTGACCTGGAACTGCTCACCGGTCCACAGGGCGGTGCGGAAGGTCTCGTTATCGAGGGTTTCCTTCTCGATATCGACGACGAACGGCTTCGGGCCCTGATCGCGTGTCTCTGCCATGACTACTCCTTGTCCTCGAGTTTCTTTGGCTTAGTCGGTCTCGGCTGAGCCAACCGTAATCCGTGGTCAAACGGCTACGCCTCAATTGTAGGCGCAATCATGCAGGCCCGCCCGGGTGAGATGGCAGCACGCCAGGCAGGCGGCTAGGCAGGCTTTAGGCCCCGCGGCGGCGCAGCAGCAGCCAGGCGCCAGCCACAACGAGGACGACGACGCCCGCGCCAATGCCGACGTTGCGCGCGGTGTTCCCGGAGTCCTCCGAGGACGCCGCGGCTGCAGGTTCGCTGGAATCTTCCTTCTGGTCGCCGCTCTTCGCATCATCACCGATGATCCCGCGGATCCAGTCGGCCTGCTCCGCCACCGGTGCGACAGAGACAGCGGCGTTCGAGGTCATCTCCTCCTCCGTCGGGTTCTCCGGGTCCTCGAACAGACCGGCGGACATGATGCCGGCGACCTTGCCATCGGCGAAGATCGCGCCACCGGAGTCGCCCGGCTGGATGCGCGCGCCGTCCTTCAGGGCAACGTCGAGGGCCTTCGGGGCCTCGTAGAGCGCGAGCGGCGAGTCGCCGCGGACCTTAGCCTTGGCGGACGGGAGCTTCGTGGAGCCACCGGAGCCGTCGGAGGACCAGCCGTAGATGTTCACGTCCCCGGTGGGCACCTCATCCGCGACCTCAGCGAAGGTCTCCAGGTTGATCTCCTGCTCAGTGTGGAGCAGGGCGATGTCCCCGCGTGGGGCAACCTCGTGACGGTCGACCTTGTACACCCGCTGCTCATCGCCCTGGCCGATGCGCACCGAACCGCCCGGCTTGGCGGCCGCATCGATGCAGTGACGGGCCGTGATCACCCAGTGGGCGTCGATGGCGGTGCCGGTGCACACGCCCTCGTCAGGGTCAGAATCATCGACACGGACGGAGACGACCGGCTTTGCCTCCTCGGTGTCCCCGGCGAAGGTCTTGCTCTCCATGGCACTGGCTGGTGCGATGGCGAGTGCTCCTGCTGCGACCACCCCGGTGGCCACACTAGCTGCGAACTTCTTCATTTTTATCCTTTCCAAATACCGCGGTGATGCGGCGAAGCAGAGTTTCCAGCGGCCCACGGTCAAACACCGCGAGCCACGCATAAGAGATGGCAATGGCGCCGCCCAGGCTGACCCAGAAGCCGAACCACTCCGGTGCCAGCCGATCCGCCGTGAGCACGTGGATGCAGTAGATCGTGAGCGGCATGCGGCCCAGCGGTGCGAGCCAGCCGATCCAGCGCTGCAGCAGGCAGCACAGCGAGCAGATGCCCACCGACGCCCCGATGCTTCCGATGATGTCGCCCAAGCCACCGGTGTGGCCGCCGACGTCGAAAAACTCGGGCAGCATGGTGTACCAGCGAAGTGCGAGGTCCACGGCGAACAGTCCCAGCCCAACCACGAGGCCAAGAACAAGGCGCTGGCGCGTGAGCATGTGCCGCCGGAAGAGCATCCCGGCGATCATCAGCGCTCCCCACATCAACGGCGAGTAGGGCCAGAAGGCGGGAATCAACACCGTCGCAGTGGAGGCCAGGACCGCCGATGCAAAGGCCAGCACGCAGGCCAGCCACAGGAGCACGGGCGAGCTCCAACGCGGCGCCCAGGCAAGCAACGCCATGCAGAGTCCGATGGTCCCGAGCACCACGAACACCTCCCCGGTGAACGGGGCAAGCGCGAAGTGCAGGGCAATCAGGCACAGCCCGCGCACGATGATCTGAACAGGACGTGCCCGCATGTAACCCATCGACACCCCGGAGATGAAAGCAAACAGTGCGGCCGGGAAGCCGTAGAACACCTGGACAGCCACGCCATCCAGGTAGGTCAGGTGGGCGACCATCATGCCGACGAGCGCAACTGCCCGCGCGACGTCGATACCAACGTTTCGGTTCTGCATAGCGTGAACGGTACGCAGGCCGATGTTGCGGGGACGTTAACGCGGGCACAACACCCGTGCCGTTACGATCGGTGCCATGACAATCCGCGTTCTCGTCGTCGACGACGAAAGCTACCTCGCCGACGCCATTTGCACCGCGCTGAACAGCGCAAACATGCAGGCCACTGCGGTCTACGACGGTGCCACCGCGCGCTCGTCAATCGACGATATCCGGCCCGACGTCGTCGTCCTGGACCGCGACCTGCCTGGCATCCACGGCGACGACATCTGCCGCTGGGTCGTCGATGCCCACCCTGCGACGAGGGTGATCATGCTGACCGCCTCGGGCACCCTGGACGACCGGCTGGAGGGCTTCGACCTCGGCGTGGATGATTACCTACCCAAGCCCTTCGAGGTCCCGGAGCTCATCGCACGGGTTAATGCGCTAGCTAAGCGAAACCTGCCGGTGCGCGGCGAGGTCTACCGGTGCGGCGACGTGCGGCTGGATACCTTCCGCCGCGAGGTCACCCGGGATGGAGCGCCGGTGCCCTTGAGCCCGAAGGAGTTTGCGGTGCTGGAGGTCCTCATGGAGGCAGCCGGCGGGGTGATCTCCGCTGAGGATCTGCTCGCGGAGGCGTGGGATGAGAATGCCGACCCATTCACCAACTCCCCGCGCGTGACGGTCTCTCACCTGCGCAAGAAGCTGGGCGAGCCGCGCATCGTGCACACCGTGGCAGGTGCTGGTTACTACGTGGCGGAGGCGCCGCGATGAAGTTGAGCTTGCGGGCACGGATCACCGTGCTGTTCTTAGGCACCGTCTTGGGCGTGGGGTTGGCGCTGATCGGGCTGGTGTATGCGTATTTGAAGCTCACTCCGGTCCCCTTCATGGCCCAAATCCCGACGCCGGATGAGGGGCTGGTCATCGACGGGGCGGTGCCGATCGCCGATGAGGTTCTGCGCCGTGTGCTGGTGGCCTCCCTGACTGTGTTGGCGCTGCTCACCGCGGTCGCTGGGGTGATCGGTTGGTTCGTGGCTGGGCTCGTGATTAAGCCGCTTCGGGATTTTGCGGACGACGCCGCGACCGTCACCCGGGGTGACTTGAGTGCCCGCATCAGCCACCAGGGCCCTGATGACGAGGTGGGCGAGTTGGCGGATGCGCTGAATGCGATGCTCGACGAGCTGGCGGATGCCCTCGAGCGGCAACGCCGCTTCGCATCGAACGCCTCCCACGAGCTGAAGACACCAATCGCGACGATCCAGACGATGGCTGATGTGGCACTAGCCAGCGGCGATGAGCAGGTACTGCGGGACACCTTGGGCCGCGTGCGCGAGGTCAACGCGCGGGCGGCCGATACCGTGGCTGCCCTGCTGCAGCTGGCGAACGTGGACGTCCGCGATCGCCAGGAGCTGGATCTGGCCGCGCTGTGCCGTGACATCGGTCGTGGGCAGGGCGTGGCGGTGACAGCGGAAGCGGTCACGGTGGCTGCCTCCCCCACCCTGGTGCGTCAGGCGGTGGAGAACATGGTGCGCAACGGGATCACCCACGGTGAGGATCCGTCCATGACGGTGGCACAGGTGGGGCGGAACGCGGAGATTACCGTGGAGTCGGATGGCCCGCAGTTGGACGCGGCGGAGGTTCGCACGTGGGTGGAGCCCTTCGCCCGGGCGCAGCGGACCTCGGGGGCCGGTCAGGGCCTGGGGCTGGCGATCGTCGATGCAATTGCGAAGGCCCACGGCGGTTCGGTGGAACTGACGCCGCGGGCCGAAGGTGGGCTCGCCGTGACGCTGCGGCTGCCTGCTTGATAGAACAGCGCCGCTTTCGGGCTTTCTCTTAGGCCTCGAGTACGTAACGCAGGATCTCCACGACCTGGTCGGTGGTGGTGCACCACGCCTGCGCGGCGGCGTCGACTTCCTTGAGCGGGTGGACGATATCCTCGCCATGCAGCGTGACATAAGGCTTGTCCAGTGCCGCGCAGTAACCCGCGTCGAAGGCGGCATTCCACTGCTTGTACTGGTCCCCGAAGCGGACGACGACCATGTCAGCCTTCTCGATCAGAGTGCGGGTGCGGATGGAGTTCACCTTCGAGGACTGGTGATCGCGCCAAAAGCCCGCGGGTGCCTCGCCCAGGTGGTCGCCGGCTGCGTCGCTGGCGGGGTGGTCGGTCACCGGCGCGGTGAATACGACGTCGAGCCCGGCGGCCTCCGCGCCGCGCTGGATCTCTTCGCGCCAGTCGGTGTGGATCTCGCCGGACAGGTACGCGTTGAAGCTCAAGGCCTTTTCTCCTTACGGTTTTTGACGTTGACCTTGAAGTTTACGACGTGTCGTCGCAAAGTCACCTTCTCATTCGTGAAGCCGATGTAAGTGTAATCGCTTGGCGCGTAGCATTGGCGACATGCGCATTTACACCGTGGGCCACTCCAACCTCGAGTTCGAGGACTTCGCTGAAATGATCAAGGCTGCCGGTGTGGCATCCATCGTGGATGTGCGCAAGCTGCCCGGGTCCAGGAAGTACCCGTGGTTCAACGACGACCACCTTGCCGAACACCTTCCCACATGTGGCATCACTTACAGCAGAAGCGAGGGCCTCACCGGGCGGCGCAACGTATCCCACTCGGTGCCGTTTGAGGTTAACGGCAACTGGCGTAACCGCAGCTTCCACAATTACGCCGACCATGCGCTGGGCGAGGAGTTCTCGGACGCGCTCTCGCAGCTACGGGTGAACGCCGCCGAAACCCCCACCGCGATCATGTGCTCCGAGGCGGTGTGGTGGCGCTGCCACCGGCGCATCATCGCCGACCACCTCATCGCCCACGGTGACGAAGTTGAACACATCATGGGGGTGGGTGCGGACGGGGCGAAGGCGAGCGAGGCAACGCTCAACGACGGCGCAGTCATCGGCAACGACCTCCTCGTGCGCTACCCCGAGCGGGGCTAGCGCGTACACCAGAGGCCAGGGGTGCGGAAACTCGGACTACGCCTCAGTCAGCCACGGCATCCTCCTCGGCCTGACCTCAGGCGCAACCTACGCCTTGTATTCATGGGCGCCCGCCACCTTATGAGCAGCAGCATCGGAGGCACACCAGCGGACAGCACGCTCAAAGCCGACGCCGCCATCATGTCCGCCGACACCTTGCTCATCACCATCCCCACCGGGATGGGCGTGGACGTCAACGTGAAGATCTTGGACAACTTCGCCACGCATGTCGCCCCCGCGTTGGGTTAGCAGCCGAATCACGAAGACCCAGTTACCGGCTATCCCATCGACTAATTCCTGCAGGTCGCAAGCTCTTTGCTTCAATGTCAGTTCAGTGCATGTTGAATAGTTCAGTAATTGCTGTATAGTTCAGCACATGCTGACTATTGCTTCACGCCTCGACGTCATGAACCGGCTCGGCCGAGCCATGGCGGATCCGACGCGCTCCAGAATCCTGATGACCCTACTCGACGGCCCGGGCTACCCGGCCGTGCTTTCGCGCGACCTGGACCTGTCCCGCTCGAACGTCTCGAACCACCTGACCTGCTTGCGTGACTGCGGCATCGTCGTCGCCGAGCCGGAGGGCCGCAAGACACGCTACGAAATCGCCGATCGGCACCTCGCGACAGCGCTCAACGCGCTAGTGAACGCGACGTTGGCTGTCGACGAAAACGCCCCGTGCATCGACCCTGAGTGCTCGGTGCCCGGCTGCGACGGAAAAGGAGTGGACGCATGAGTTCAGCATGTGGATGCGAACACGAACCAGCCACGGAGATCGAAGATTTCGATCGGCCATGGTGGAAGGACGCCGAGTTGCTACTGCCGATCTTCTCTGGCGTAGCCCTCGGTATAGGCCTGGCGCTGGACTGGTCCGGACTAGAGACACCCGCGACAGTTCTGTTCTGGATCGGCCTGCTGCTAGGGGCGTATACGTTCACGCCCGGCGCTATCCGGAACCTTGCCACGAAGCGCAAGCTCGGCATTGGTTTGCTGATGACGATCAGCGCGGTCGGCGCGGTAATCCTCGGTTATGTCGGAGAGGCGGCGGCGCTAGCGTTCCTGTACTCGATCGCCGAGGCACTGGAAGACAAGGCGATGGACCGGGCCCAGGGCGGACTGCGGGCACTGTTGAAATTGGTACCGCAGACCGCGACGGTGCTGCGCGACGGTACGACGGTCGAGGTCGCAGCGAAGGATCTCGTGGCTGGCGAGCTGATGCTCGTGCGCCCCGGAGAGCGGATCGCCACGGATGGCATCATTCGGTCTGGGCGCTCCAGCCTTGACACCTCAGCGATCACCGGAGAATCCATTCCGGAGGAGGTTGCGGCCGGCGACGAGGTGGCCGCGGGAGCAATCAACTCCGCCGGCGTGCTGGAGGTCGAGACGACCGCAGCTGGAACGGACAACTCGCTGACCACACTCGTGGACCTGGTCGAGCAGGCGCAGGCGGAAAAGGGCGACCGCGCCCGGATCGCCGACCGGATTGCCCAACCCCTAGTGCCCGGGGTGATGATCCTGGCGGTGCTGGTCGGCGTGATTGGCTCGCTGCTGGGCGACCCCGAGACGTGGATCACCCGCGCGTTGGTGGTCCTGGTCGCAGCATCGCCGTGTGCGCTGGCAATTTCGGTGCCGCTGACGGTCGTGGCCGCGATCGGCGCGGCCAGCCAGTTCGGCGTGGTCATCAAATCCGGCGCGGCGTTCGAGCGACTCGGCGGCATCCGCCACCTGGCGGTGGACAAGACCGGAACCCTTAGCCGCAACCAGCCCGAGGTTACCGACGTGGTCCCGGCAGACGGATTCGATCGGGCTCAGGTGCTTGCTTTCGCGGCGGCAGTTGAGCAGCAATCGACGCACCCCCTCGCTGCGGCGATCGCGGCAGCGGTGCCCGAAGCGCCCGCTGCCCAGGACATCAGCGAGGAAGCCGGACATGGCATCGGCGGCACCGTCGAAGGTCGACGGGTGCTGGTGGGCAGCCCCCGGTGGATCGACGCCGGGCCACTAAAGGCAGACGTTGAGCGCATGGAGTCCGAGGGCCAGACCTGTGTCCTTGTCACCGTCGATGACGCTCTCGCCGGGGCGATCGGGGTGCGCGACGAGTTGCGGCCCGAGGTGCCCGATGCCGTGCAGTCCCTGCACGACAACGACGTGGAAGTGAGCATGCTCACCGGCGATAACACTCGCACCGCCCGGGCGCTGGCTGAAATCGCCGGAATCGACGACGTGCGCGCCGAGCTGCGACCGGAGGACAAGGCAAGCATCGTCGCCGAACTCTCCTCCAAGACGCCGACGGCGATGATCGGCGACGGCATCAACGACGCGCCGGCACTGGCGGGCGCAACGGTGGGCATTGCGATGGGAGCAACCGGCTCTGACGCCGCGATCGAGTCCGCTGACGTCGCCTTCACTGGCCACGACCTCCGGCTGATCCCGCAGGCGCTGCAGCACGCCCGCCGAGGCAGCAGGATCATCAACCAAAACATCGTGCTGTCTCTGGCCATCATCATCGTGTTGATGCCACTGGCGATCAGCGGTGTACTGGGCTTGGCCGCCGTCGTGTTGGTACACGAAGTCGCCGAAGTCATCGTGATCTTGAACGGCCTGCGGGCTGCACGAGCGAAACGCTGAGGCTGTGACCGGCAAGTCTTATAAGGGTTAAACCACGCGCCGAGCGCACACACGTTGGACCAGGCGAGTCATTCGAGTTCACCACCTGGTCCTTCTCGATGCGTGCAGGCACGGGAACTGTGGGGGAACCTAATAGTTCAACGGTTCGATACCGCTTGCAGATTCTTCACACGAGGTAGCGGAATGGACCGAGGCCGAACGAAAACCCGAGTTAGAGACAGCGCTCTTCAACCTACCCCCAATAACGCGAAACGTCATTAACGCCTCGCGTTACACGTTGAACTTGAACTCGACGGAGTGTCGTCGATAAATAACCATTTGATGCGCGCGTGCGGAATTAACAACGAAATACCGCTAAAACAGACAACATATGGGGTGCACAGAAACACATATAAGTTCTGCGGAAAACCTATAGGGTGCGTCGCTAAAAACCGCTGTGCGCGAAAAACATAAAGGGTTTACGGACCCGGTCCCAGACCCCTCAATACTCTGAGCCGGAAGAATGGAAAGTGGAAGGTTGATGTATCCCCACTATTTATTTTTTCCGTTTTTCGGAGTACATCGGGAGCTACAACTGCGGACCAGCTCTGTGTGAACTAGATGAGAAGGCGCAGCAGCGAATCATCGACGCTGGACAGTTGGTGCTGCGGGCACGCGAGCGGCACCCCCAGCGGTCACTCGCGGAGCACTACAACCCGTTATCGATGGACCCAATTCTGCTCAAGGCTCACAACAACTTGGACCGGGAAGTCGATAAGGCTTTCGATGTGGCACGCAAACTCACCAACGAGCGCCAGCGCCAGGAGCTACTGTTCGCCAGCTACGGGGAGTTGGCGAGGGGCTATGTCTCCTCGCTTTCATCAAAATCGAAACCACCAGCAGGGTCGTTCCCCGTGCGGGTGATTTTGATCGGTCCCGCTGCTGGGTGTAGAACCCTGTCGCTGGCAACGCCGGGAACTATGACTGTGCCCGACGAGAACACGTCACTGCCATAACGCGGCTCACGGTAGACGAACATGGGTCGTTCACTACTACTGGTGGATTTCGGTTTTGGTGGTGGGGGGATTACCGCCGCCGGCCTCGATTTTTCCGTTGAGGAGGTCGTTGACTACTTCCCGATGGTGAAATGGGCCGATGGTGAGGTAGAGAGGAACCAGTCACCTGGAAGAGATCGATCCAGTCGCTGGTGTGCAATCTGGGAGGTAGGGTCGCGGGGTCGATTCCTCGCGAGCGCAACCATGATTGTGTCTCTGAACGTGATGAAAACAACCCTGCCCTTCGGAGAATTTCCCCTATCCCGCGTCCCCGGGCAGTGAAAACGGTGTGCACCATCGCCTGAAAGGCTTTGCGCTGCTCTATCGGAATCTTCGGGTCACCCACCCGGCGGATCACTAAGATCCCCCCGTCAACGTTTGGCTGTGGCCGGAAAGCAGACCTTGGTACTCGGGAACCAAGGTGAAACGTGAACCATGGGGACCACTGAGCCGTCATCATCGTGCTTGCACCTACCCCGGCCCGGCGGCGAGCGACTTCCCACTGCATGAGGAGTACAGCGTCAGTCCATGCCGGCGCATGCAACAACTTTCGAAGAATGGCAGTGGTGAGGTGAAAGGGAATGTTTCCCACAATGACGCAGGGAGTGGCGGGTAACCGGAAGTTAAGGAAATCATCATGGACCACTTCGACCGCCGCCGAGGCGGTCTTTTTTGTGAGTTTGGCAGCTAGTTTTGCGTCTACCTCAACTGCCGTTATCGCCCTCCCCAAGTGGGCCATCGGGTGAGTGAGGGCACCGCTTCCTGGCCCGATCTCAATGATGGGGCCGGAGGTTTGTTTCACAAGATCGACGATGGAGTTGATGATCTTGTGGTCTGTGAGAAAATTTTGGCCATGCTCGTGACGGCCGTATCCGTATGCAGACATCAGGTGTGCTCCTTGGAGTTGAAACGGAGCCGGGCATGACAAATAGCCGCCCGGCTAAAGGACCGGAGCGGTTTCTAACCTGCGGGAGGGAGAAAACCGCCTTAGCGGCTGGTGAGCGGCCGCATGAAAACGGAACCTGAAATCAACATGGGCCTATCGTATCCAATTAATTTCGCAGGGTCCAATACGGTGAGAAAGAAGACAACCGCACCGCAACAGTGCAAGACCTCTCTGGATTGGAATTTGTCCTACCTTCGGCTCGTCGTACAGACGCCACTGGCGTATTTTGTCTCTGGGCAACGAGGGGGAGTTACCCCCACCTCCGGATGTTTTTAAGGTGCACCCCTTATTACGCTGTGGTGCGGGAGTAGTTTTGTCCGACTGATCGGACTACCCACCGACGTGGGGCGGGTAGTTCGAGGTCCCAGCAGATGATCGCGTCGATTTCGCCGCGTTCAAAGGATGCCACCATGGCGTCGTAGTCGGGGCGAGCCACATTCTTCTTTGACGCGGAAATGGACTGATCGGCGTAGTTATGTCCTATGTCCAACGTCCAAGCCACGCTGCTTTGCAATGGCTTCACAGTCCTGACGCTGCCGGTCGATGGTGAGGCCATCCACGTCAGCGTCTCGCGAGATACGAAGGTAAATAGGAGCGCGTGTTGCCAAACGCTTTTAATAAGGCCCTTAGCTAACATTGAACTTAAACTCGACCACGTTCCGTAGCCGAATAACCTTTGGAGCCGCGCCGTCAGTTAGCAGAGATGTGGCACCGCAGCGCCTAGGCAAGAGGAGGCAGATGAGTATCGACGATATCGCGGACCACGTCGATGTCGACGCCGAAATACTGGTGCACCAGGATGTTGCGGAAATCCCGAATCTGAGGCCAGACGATCTCAGGGTGCGCGCCGGTGATCTCATCGGGAAGATGGTTCACGGCTTCGCCGGACTGCGACTCACAGCGGCACCGCCTCGGCGAGCGTCGAAGCGGATACCGGGTGCCTGAGCAACTGGGCAGGAAACACGTCGATGCCATCGCGCCCGAACAGAGCGCGACTCTCCTCGAGCAGACCAGACGCACGCATCAGGAGACGTCCCTCCGCAGGGTCCATCCCGACGAGGATGTCGATGTCCGATCCTGCAGACGCGGTGCCGCGCGCGACGGACCCGAACAACTTCGGGTTGGTCGCGCCGTACCGATCGATGAGCACCTGGAACTGGTCAAGACGCGCAACGAGAATCCCGCGTAGGGCAAGCGTCTCAGGCGTCATGACGGTCTCAGACATGCTTCCGGGGGAAACGGGCCCGGCAGCACGTCGACATGGAGCTTTGACATTGAAGCGGAACTCCACCGCGTTCTTAAGGGCCGACGACATTCTCCCGTCTCACCGCCGCACCAGGCGGCACTGACGCGCTGCCACCACTTACAGCCGGTCGTCTCGCCCGCCCGCCATGACGCACTCAACGAACGAGCGATAGAGCAGGCTTACACGCGTCTCGCACTAAACGACCGGGCAGCAGCGTCACGGAGGTTCCGAAGTAGCGGCTATCGCAGTGCACCTAAGGGTTTGGTGAGGGAACCAGCCATTCGGCAGCGGTACGGAACGTAGCCCTCAGTTGCGGGTGCTCCCGCACGATCTCTCGCTGCCGCTCCGCCGGCAACCCGAGCTCGTGCAAGACGTTGAGGATTACGACCGCGGTCGTCACCTCGACGACGGCGATCAGCTCCTCGATGGAATGGTTGGGCGTTCTGCCCTCGTGCGCGAGGTCATTGCGGGCGCGCGTCGTCCACTTCGCCCAATGGTCGACATCCGGTAAGAGCTGTGCGATCGCTTCCTGATCGGGTCGCGCGGCGAGGGCATGGAGCCGATCACGGAGGGTCGGGTCGTTGCGGATCGCCCCCTTGAACCTGTTTCGGTGCTCATCGGGAACCTGCGCCAGCATCGCCTCTCGCATCGCCCTGAACTCCGCGTTGGGGAACGGTTTCTCGTCGATGCGGAGGTTGCGGTGCAACACCTCGGCAGCATCGACTGCCGTCAGAAGATTGTTCTCAACAAAACGGGCCGGTGCGTAGCGCAAGCCCAAGATCATGTTTGTCGCTGCCTCCAGGCGGCCATGGGCCTCGCACCATCGGGGCATGACCTCCTCAAATGGGATCGAGCCGCAGGTGAAGAACATTCGGTGGTGATCGACGACTTTCGCGTCGTGTTTTCCAAGCGCGGCCGGTGAGTAGAGCACATCGGCACGTCGGCGCGGCAGCGGGCGGCCATCAGGGAAGTGCGACTCGGTCCCGGCAACTTCCAGTCGGAGCCAGATCACTCCGGCCGCGCGATGCGTCGCCAGGGAGATCAGGTCCTGCACCAGGCTCGCCTCCTGCAGAGCAACACTCAGAGAGAATGGTTCGGCTGGCACGACGCAGATGGACACCGTGTCCCGCATACGTCCGACGCTTCCTCCCTTGCGCTGGTCGAAGAATGGAAGCGTGTGCGTGTGCTGAAGGCGATACTCAGTGTCGTCGACCACGACCGATTGCGCCTCGACCGGCTTCACCGAGATACGCCCGGTCCCATCGATCTTGCCGTCGGGAGCCCCGAGGGATCCTTCGAACACAGAAGACGCCGCCCAGAGACTCAGATCCTCGACTGAGACTTCTGCCCTAGCGAACGCCGGATCCGCGTCACCGCTGACATGCGCGCCGATGATGGCGACCGTCGCGGTCACGGTCTGCTTATCAGGGCTCGCCACTCGCGCACCCATGGTCCTTCTGGTGCTCCTAGGAACACAGCCAAGCAGTGTGATCTCCCTGAGCTCGGCCACACCGTGCATGACTTCCCAGGTGCGGGTTCCTTCGTGAACAGCAGTCCATCCAGACGAGTCCGTCGTCAAGATCCGATCCTCGAAGGTGCCGATCAGCGACAGAGAGAGACCATCTTCCGGGTCGTACCGTAGGACACCCGGGACCTTCTCGCTAGGGGCTTCCGGCAGCCACCACACGCCAGCCCACTCGCCGGCCTTGTCGAGGTTGAGAGGATCATTAGGCATCGTACTCCCGGTCCCGGGCTCCTTCCTGTCTTGCGGCCAGATGTCAGGTCGAAAATCTTTACTCCACCACATGCCCCCCACGTAGGACAATCTACAGCGAGATCATGGTCAACTGAGATCGGATGCGGCGACTGGCACACAATCGCAGTTCGACGCGACGGCACAGCCCTCGCAACTGGCAACAATCAGCGAGGGCAGACCGACGTCGCCCGGTGGACACACGTGTCCGGGGTCTCTGCCGGCTACCTGCACACCGTCGGCTTACACGAAGACGGCACCGTCGTCGCCGTCAGCGACGACAGCAGAGGCCAGTGCGAGGTGTCATCGTGGAGAAGCATCACCTCAGTGGCGGCCGGCTCCGTCCATACGCTCGCGCTGAGCCAGACCGGAAGGGTCTTCGGAACGGGCGACAACCAGTTCGGCCAGTGCGATGTCCAGTCATGGACCGGCATCACAGCGATCGCAGCCGGAGCGAGACACTCGCTCGGGCTGCGCGCCGACGGAACAGTCGTGGCTGCGGGCGACC
The DNA here is from genome assembly GCF_001815985.1 of Corynebacterium sp. HMSC27B11. Lineage (GTDB taxonomy): Bacteria > Actinomycetota > Actinomycetes > Mycobacteriales > Mycobacteriaceae > Corynebacterium. Next base: position 167,936 of record NZ_KV823550.1, read on the forward strand.
ACACCGAGCAGCAATGCAATGTCAACGCCTGGGCCGCTCGACCACAGATGAACTGAAGTCCAGCGTGCCCGATAATCGGCCGTCGATCACACGTTGAATCTAAACTCCACCGAGTTCCGGCACATAGGTACATCTGAACACGGGGTTCACGTGCTCCCCCCTCCCCACGGTCAGTGCTCGCTACTGATCAGGGGACACAGGCTCACCCTCGACGTGGGTCAGCCTGCAGGACGCCACGAAGGAGGTACCGCGCCATCACGCCGGCAGGGAACCCGGCTGAGACGCCACATACTAGGGATCTGAAGAGGGCTCAACCATGCCAGCGGTCGGCCCCTATTCCTTCGCGAGCACGGCGTTATCCGTCAGGCAGAAGTCATCGTTGATCTTGATGACCAGCGCAACGAGTAGGCGGAGCGCTGTTAGATACGTGTGGCGGTGAACGCGGTCGTCGTCACCGTCTCCCTGTGATCCATGGAGGTAGCGGTTGCGCAGGCTAGGTCCGTTGCTGAACTCCTTATCGTTAAGGAAGTAGTTGAAGTAGCTGACCTCCGCGGCGCTGAGCAGCGTTGATCGATGCACCAGCCATCCGGCGCTCACCATCTCGTCAATGGCTTTCTGGCCGGCCGCCGAATGATGGAGACAGCTCGTCACCTCGTACTCCCAGAGTTCCTTGAGCACATGCAATTGTGGCGCGCTTGCAAACGCAATTCGGTCACGATCTCCGGTCAGGATGCCCTTCTCGACCAGGAAGTCGATGTTGCGCTGTTGGTACTCGTGGAACTGGTCGTAGGCGATGTCATTGGCGATGACCAAGTGGAGGAAGCTCTCTGCCTCCAGATCGCTGCTGATGTGCACCAATCCGGATTGGTCCGAGAAGAGCAGGTGCTGAATTCCTTGGATGTCCGCGTTGTTGGCAACGTAGGCGTACTTATCCACAACCTGACTCGGGATGTCGCCGTAGGAAAGCTGCTCCGATGTGATTGTCAGCAGCTCCGGGTCAACCTCGCCGTAGTCGACATGCAGCGTGAACTGCTTGAGGAGGCTCTCCATCTCTGAGAACAGATGGCGGCTCTTCTCAAGGTAGGTAGCGGTCGGGCTGGAGGCGCGGTACTTCAGCCCCTTGGCACCGAACTCCTGCTCAAGGTAGTCCGTGAAGAACCAAGCGATGACCGACTCGAGCTCTATACCTTCGGAGCTGAGGAAGCGCTCGTACATCAAGGTCTGGAGCAAGGACGCCTGATCCTTGAGCCTGAACACCGCCCCCGTCCGGTAGTCGCCCTTGCCCGGCGTACCCATGAACCGCTCGAAGACGCCAAGTTGCGCTCCGTAGGAAGGGAGTTCCAGGAGCATATGGTCGTTGGCGAACTGGAACAGGTGAACAAAGTTATTCAGAATAGTCGGGTAGTCGAGGTTCTCCGTGAGCCAGGTTCGACTGTAGGAGTACTTGCCAACCATGCCGTCCAAAGACTGGACGACCTCTTCGACCTGATCGGCCGAGATGCCCACTTCGCAGCCGGTCTTGATCCCCTCCGTGGACTCGAACATCTTCTTCGTGAGCGCATCTGCCTTGCGACGAGCCTTTAGCTTCAGTCGTGCATCGACGCCGGTGTTCTTGTCAGCTCGTGCGGATGCGATCAGCTTGACGAAGTTGAGGTTGGGCTCTTCCTCATCGAGGTAGCGGTCAAACAGACCACGCTGATCCGCGGGAGTGAAGCTCTTCGGAAGATGGATTGGATCCCGCCCCTCGGACTGGAGGAACTTCCGCGCAAGCAGCTCAGCATTGCGCGGCTCATCGAGTAGCAGGGCCCGAATCTCCTGGTCGTAGGCACGCACGAGTGCCTGGCATGAGAGCAGATCGTGCGGGTGGAAACTCTGCTCTTGAAGTGCAGCAAGCACGATCGAGTCAGTGCAGCGCTCGAAGACCTTGTTTTTTCCGAGAAGATCGAGGACGTCTGTGCGGTACTGAAAGTCAACGTCCTGAACGAGCGTTGAGAAGGTGGCGTCAGTCACTTTGCCGAAAAACCTGCCGATGACTTCCCGGATCTCGGGGACGTGCGCCAGAGGCGCGTCTCGCTCTGCTTCGGCCAGGTCCTTCGGGAGAACTTTGTGTTCTAGGAACAACGCGAGATGATGCAACTCAACGATGTCGTTTATGCCCTGATCGCCACGAGTAGCATCGAATTCACGGACGAGCTCTAGGAGGCGGTCGGCCTGCCAGAAGGTTCCGTAGTCGCTGAGGCCGAAGAACTTCAGTCTCTTCTCTGGTCCGCTTTCCGACACTCGAATCTCCCTCCCGGTAGGCGTCACTCTATACAGTTCGGGGGCGCCTAGTGGCACGAATTTGAAGTTGTTGTCTGATCGTGCAGCAGTCCCCTTGGCGGAGCCGTCGTCCACGTCGATCGTCGCGTCGGCTCCTCGTTCTGTCGTGGAAGCGAGCCGAACTAGCGGCGCATCACCCCGAGGCGGACACGACCTACGTCTTCATGGGCATAGTCCCGCGCCCCATCGGACTCCTCCCCACCGCGGAGCGGCGCACGACGGACGAACGGACCGCGCTTCAACCTACTCCCCCAATAACGCGAAGCGTCATTAACGACCGGCGTTAGACGTTGAACTTGAAGTCCACGACGTCGCCGTCGACCATGACGTACTCCTTGCCCTCCTGACGGACCTTGCCTGCCGCGCGGGCCTCAGCCATGGAGCCCAGCGCGTCGAGGTCTTCGAAGCTGACGATCTCGGCCTTAATGAAACCGCGCTCGAAGTCAGAGTGGATTACGCCGGCGGCCTTCGGTGCGGTATCGCCCTGGTGGATCGTCCAGGCGCGAGCCTCCTTCGGGCCGGCGGTCAGGTAGGTCTGCAGACCGAGGGTCTCGAAACCGGCCTTGGCCAGGGTCTGCAGGCCCGGCTCGTTCTGACCGACAGCAGCGAGCAGCTCCGCAGCGTCCTCCTCATCAAGCTCTAGCAGGTCCGTCTCGCTCTGGGCGTCTAGGAAGACGGCCTCGGCCGGGGCTACCAGCTTGCGTAGCTCATCCTTCTTCGCGTCATCCGTGAGGACGTCCTCGTCGGAGTTGAACACGTAGAGGAAAGGCTTGGCGGTCATCAGGTGCAGCTCGCGGAGCAGATCCAGGTCGACCTCGCCGGTCTTCGAGGCGGCGAAGAGGGTGCGGTCGTCCTCGAGGACTGCCTGGGCCTTCTTGACCTCCTCGACGGTGTCCGCGACGTCCTTATCCTTGCGCGCTTCCTTCTCCAGGCGCGGCAGGGCCTTCTCCAGGGTCTGCAGGTCGGCGAGGATCAGCTCGGTGTTGATGACCGAGATGTCGCTGGCCGGGTCAACCTTACCGTCGACGTGAATGACGTTGTCGTCAGTGAAAGCGCGCACCACCTGGCAGATCGCGTCGGCCTCGCGAATGTTGGCCAGGAAGGCGTTTCCCATGCCCTCGCCCTCGGATGCGCCCTTAACGATGCCGGCGATGTCCACGAAGGTGACGGTGGCCGGGAGGATGCGCTCAGAGCCGTAGATTTCCGCCAGGCGATCCAGGCGCGGGTCCGGCAGCTCCACCAGGCCCTCGTTCGGCTCGATCGTGGCGAAGGGGTAGTTCGCCGCCAGCACGTCATTGCGGGTCAGCGCGTTAAAAAGGGTGGACTTGCCGACGTTCGGCAGGCCAACAATTCCAAGGGTGAGAGACACTCAACAAGTCCTTACAGATGCGATCGAATAGTGCCTTCTAGCTTGCCTGAAGTACTCCCCTTGGTTCAAACGCGCCACCCTACCCAATGTTGATCGAGAAAGTACGTCAAAAATCACTTGGAATTCGCTGTGTGTTGCTAATATTCCCTTTTCAAGAGCGTGAGGTAGATCACCGGACCCGCCGGTGGCCTCCCGCTACTATCTTTTCGATAGGACGCACCACATTATGAGCTCCACAACGCCCGGTGGCTCCACAACCTCACCCGGAGCACTCACCGCTGACTCGCGCTCCCAGGCCCGCGAGACCTTCAACACCCGCCTGGTATTCCTCATGGCGGCGATCGGCTCGGCCGTGGGCCTGGGCAACATTTGGCGCTTCCCCTACGTCGCCTACGATTCCGGCGGCGGCGCCTTCCTCATCCCCTATCTGATCGCTCTGTTGACCGCGGGTATTCCGCTGCTGTGGTTCTACTTCAGCATCGGCCACCGTTTCCGCGCCTCCGCACCGCTGGCTTACCGCCGAATGGACCGTCGCGCGGAGCCTATCGGCTGGTTGCAGGTGGGCGTGGCTTTCTTCATCACCGTCTACTACGCCGCCATCATCGGCTGGGCCGGCCTCTACGCATGGAAGTCGTTCTCGCTGAGCTGGGGCACGGACACCGAGTCCTACTTCTTCAACGACTTCCTGCAGCTGGATGCCGAGTCCACCCACTCGGGGAAGTTCGTTCTCCCCATTCTGCTGATTATGGTCGCAGTGTGGGTGATCACCACCATCGTGCTGGCAGCAGATGTCAACAAGGGTATCGGTAAGCTCACCACCATCTTCGTGCCCCTGCTGATCGTCCTGTTCCTCTTCATGGTCGTTCGCGCACTATTCCTCGACGGTGCGCTCGATGGCCTGAATGCTTTCTTCACCCCGGACTGGGGCGCACTGACGGACTCGGGCGTGTGGATCGCCGCCTACGGCCAGATCTTCTTCTCCCTGTCTATCGGCTTCGGAATCATGACCACCTACGCGTCCTACCTGAAGCCACGCACCAACCTGACGAACACCGGCATGGTGACTGCCTTCGCGAACTCCTCCTTCGAGCTGCTGGCCGGTATCGGTGTCTTCGCAGCCCTGGGTTTCATGGCTCACCAGACGCAGACCGACGTCTCTGAGGTTGTCAGCGGTGGCATCGGCCTAGCCTTCGTTGCCTTCCCGACGATCATTAACGAAATGCCTTTCGGTGAGGTCTTTGGCATCCTGTTCTTCGTCTCGCTGTTCATCGCCGGCCTGACCTCTCTGATTTCCCTGATGGAGGTCGTGGTCTCCGCTGTGAAGGACAAGTTCAACCTAGAGCGCAAGACCGCCGCGATCATCATCGGCGCGGTCATGGGAACCATTTCCACTCTGCTGTTCTCCGCGACCACCGGCCTGGTCGCCCTGGACATCATGGATAAGTGGACGAACAACATCGGCATCATCTTCTGCGCCTCGCTGTCCCTCATTCTCACCGCGTGGGTGTTCAAGCGCCGCGTGGAGCTGACGCAGCACCTCAACGCGGTGTCCTCCGTGAAGGTCGGCCCGATCTGGCAGTTCTTCGCCTTCGTCCTGACCCCGATCGTCCTGCTGTACACGATGATCTCGGAGATCCTCGGCCTGATTAAGGAGCCCTACGAGGGCTACGGCACCGCTCAGATCACCACGTATGGCTGGTTGGTGCTTGTGGTCATCGCAATCGCAGCCGTCACCATGACGACCGCTCCGTTCCGCCAGGGAGTCCACGTCAATGGCATCCCGGGCTCGGACTACGGCGTGCCGAAGTTCGGCCGCAAGAAGAACGAACCAAACACCCTGGCCGTAGCCGCACAGGGCTCGGCTGCCACCACGGCCACCCCGAACCCCGCCAAGAAGGGAGACAACTAACATGACCGCAATCGCGCTGATCATGATGGTGCTTTTCATCCTCGTCATCTGGGGTGGCCTCGTCGGATCTGTCATCATGCTGACCAACAGCACCGATGAGGAATCCGGTGAGCTGGGAACTGCCCCAGGCACTCACGACGAGGCGCTCGCCGCCGTGCGGGTGTCCTAGCCTCCTCCTCCGCGTTAAAAACTAACCCCACCGCCAAATCATGATTTGGCGGTGGGGTTAAGCATTGTTTTGACGCACCTTTCAGGCATGATGGATACATGAATTCTTCCAAGGAACCCCGCAACAGTGGCCGTGGCGAGGGCGCGCATCTCCCCGACCACGACGGCGAGCGCGACTTCGCCGACTTCCTCGCTGGTTCTCGGCGTGCTGATCACGAGTCCACCCTGCCCCTGCCCGAAGATCAGGGTCGCAGCCGTCGCAGCTCGGACAACCAGTCCATGCAGAACGATGAGAGCGGCGTCAACGTCGACGGTGCTGCGCCCGCTATCCCAGAAGGAATGGCGGATAACGAAAGCGATGGCAACGAGCACGCCGACGGCAAGAATAAGCTCGCCGAGAAGTTGAGCGAGAAGTCTCGCGAATTCCACAAGAAGCATCCTCACCTCCACGACGGGTCGCTGGATAAGTACACCAGCCTTGACGAGGCCGAGGATCTCAACCCCGAAGTGCGGGATCGTGCCGAGGTGCTGGGCACCTCCGTGCGCTGGTTCGCGGGCTGGTGCCTGCGCCTGCTGATCATCGCCCTGGCCGCCTACGTGGCGTCCAAGGCTTTCGGCAAGCTGTGGGTGGGCATCCTGCCGGTTCTGCTGGCGCTCATCGTCTGTACCGTGTTGTGGCCGGTCGTCCGCGTGCTGCGTGAGAAGCTACACTTCCCGAACGCACTGGCGGTCGCCACGACCATCATCGGCTTCTTCGTGCTGATCGCTGGCCTGTTCGCACTGATCATTCCACCGGCGGTGGATCAGTCCCGAGAGCTGGCAAGCCAGGCCAACGCTGGTATTCGCACGATTCAGCGCTGGCTGCAGGGCCCGCCGGTCAATCTCCAGGAGAGCCAGTTCAACGATGCATTGAACCAGGCGACGAGCTGGCTGCAGAACCAGTCGGGACGTATCGCCTCTGAGGTCGCCGCGGGCGCTTCCGCCACCCTGTCAGCAGTGATGACGCTGTTCATCATGCTGGTGCTGACTTTCTTCTTCCTCAAGGACGGCGAGAAATTCTTGCCGATGATCCGCCGCATCACCGGTCGCCGTGTCGGTTGGCACCTCACCGAGGCTCTGACCCGTTGCTGGCAGACTCTCGGCGGGTTCATCCGCACCCAGGCGCTGGTCTCCTTCATCGACGCCGTATTTATCGGCGGTGGCCTCTTCCTCATGGGTGTTCCGCTGGCCGGCCCGCTCGCGGTTCTGACCTTCTTCGCGGGCTTCATCCCGATCGTCGGTGCCACGGTCGCCGGTGTTCTCTCGGTCCTGATCGCACTGGTGGGCGTTGGTTTCAAGACCGCGATCTTCACCCTGATCCTGGTGCTGGCTGTTCAGCAGCTGGAGGGCAATGTCCTGTCGCCGTGGCTGCAGGCCAAGGCGATGGACCTCCACCCGGTCATCGTGCTGCTGGCAGTGACGCTGGGTGGCACGCTCTTCGGCATCATCGGCGCGTTCCTGGCGGTGCCGGCTGCCGCAATGATCGCCGTCGTGCTGCGCTACATGGGCGATCTGACGGATCTCGCGACGGGCGAGAAGTCCATGGAGGATATCGAGTTCGCCACCACCGCGGGTTCTCTGTCCGGTGCGCAATCCCAGCGCAAGGCGGAGCAGTGGCTGGAGGGCCAGCGTCATGCGATGAAGGTCACTAAGGAAAAGCTGACGTTCAGCAACCTGCTTAACCCGCTACGCAAGGGCGATAAGTAACATCAATGGCCGTGTCTGATACCTCACCGCATAACTCAAGTTCCCGCTTCCCCGTCTGGTCTCCCCTGCTGGTGATGACCGCGGTGTTGCTCACTGGGCTTGTCATCGGCTGGGGCAGCACAACGTTGCCCACGGGGTATTTCGTGCTCTTCGCCGCCGCCATGGTGGTCTCCACCCTGTTCGTGGAGCCGCGTGGCCTGTTCCTGACGGTGGCCTCGTTCCCACTCTGGTTCGTCGTGGGGACGTTCATCATCGCCCGCATCGCAGCCCCCTCCGGCGGTTCGGCCAAGGCGAAGTTGGCGACGTCCGCCTACCCAATCGTCCAGCATTACCTGTGGCTCGCTGTCACGATGCTGATCTGCGTGCTGATCGCTGCGGTGCGGTGGTGGCTGTACCGGGAGAGCGTCGACCGTGCGCGGGCCAGGGCCACGCAGCGCCGGCGCCGCCAGTCCGACGCCAACCGCTCCAACGAGGAGCTCTCCCAGCGTGCTCGTTCTCGTGCCGCGCACCGGCGTTCGGCTACCAGCGGGAAGAATGTGCCCTTCGACCCGGCGCGATTCCAACAGCGCCGTACTGAGGGCGCCCGCAGCTATAGCCGGGAGGATTTGCGGGCATCCTCCGAGCGCCGTCGTGGTGTCCCGGGCCGGGCTGATGAGCGCTCGGCTCAGCGGTATCGCTCCTCTGGGTCTTCATCCCGATACTCCACTGGCTACCCCTCCCCCGCCGATGGCGAGTCGCGCTTTGGTTCTTCGGATTACGACAACCGCCGCAGCCCCCTGCCGCGGAGCCGAGACACCGGCACCGGGCGGGCATCCGCTGAGGACCGCGACTACTAGCGGGGAGCGGGGCGTCACCTGCGGGATAACCGAATTGGTCCGCGCACAGGGACACGCCAGCTGATCTAGCTTTCGGCTTGAGCCTCTCAAAAAGCACAACCCGCCACGACCATGGTCGTGGCGGGTTTTCACATCACGCCGGGGTGGGATCTCTCCCCTCCCCAGCCTCAACGTTCGGTGACTAAGCCTTCCGGCCGGCGGTGCGGGACGGGCGCAGCTCGCGCGGCAGGGAGAAGATCAGGTCCTCCGTGGCGGTGGTGACCTCCTCAACCTCGGCATAGCCACGCTCGGCGAGCAGCTCGAGAACACCGCGGACGAGGATCTCCGGCACGGAGGCGCCCGAGGTCACGCCGACGTTCTCAACGCCCTCGAACCACTCCGGCTTGACCTGGTTGGCGTAGTCGACGAGGTGGGCGTCCTTCGCCCCGTTCTGCAGCGCGACCTCGACGAGGCGCACCGAGTTGGAGGAGTTCTGGGAGCCAACCACGATCATCAGGTCGACCTTCGGCGCGATGGCCTTCACAGCGACCTGGCGGTTCTGCGTGGCGTAGCAGATGTCGTCGGACGGCGGATCCTGGATGTGCGGGAACTTTTCCCGCAGCATCTTCACAGTGCGCATCGTCTCGTCGACGGAGAGGGTGGTCTGGGAGAGCCAGACGAGCTTCTCGTCATCCGCGAACTCGAGCTTGTCGACGTCCTCCTGGTCCTCGACGAGGTGGACGACGTCCGGCGCCTCGCCCGCGGTGCCTTCGACCTCCTCGTGGCCGTGGTGGCCGATGAGGATGATCTGGTAGCCCTGCTTCGCGAAGCGGGTGACCTCGTGGTGCACCTTGGTGACCAGCGGGCAGGTCGCGTCGAAGGTTTTCAGCTCCAGCTGGCGGGCCTGGTCGCGGACGGCTGGGGACACACCGTGGGCGGAGAAGACGACGTTGGAGCCGCGGGGCACCTCGTCGGCTTCATCGACGAAGATCACGCCGCGTTCCTCGAAGGTCTTGACGACGTGCTTGTTGTGCACGATCTCCTTGCGGACGTAGAGCGGCTCGCCATGCTTTTCGAGCGCCTTTTCTACGGTCTCAACGGCACGATCCACGCCGGCGCAGTAGCCGCGCGGTGCAGCGAGGTAAACCTTCTTCTTCCCCGCGGTGCCCGATGGGGTGGCCGCGGTGGTGTCGTCGTTTTGTCGGGTGTCGGTGGTACCAGGCAAAGTCATGCCCCCACCTTAGCCCAGCTGCCAAATCATGGGCTTTTCCGCGGTTCCGCCGCGGCCGTTGGGGCGGACGTCGAACCGTGTTCGCCGGTAAGCAAGCGCGCATTGTCTGCGAGGCCTCCCGGGCTTGTCTGCAGCGATCTCTACAATGACTCGCATGAACGCGAACTCACCGGAGCAGCCGTGGCCCGTGTCCATGGTCAACCAGAAGATCAAGGGGTGGATCGAGCGCCTCGGCTTCTTGTGGGTGGAGGGCCAGATCACGCAGGTCAACATGAAGCCGACGTGGAAGCTGTCCTACATCACCCTGCGTGATGTGGAAAAGGACCTCTCCATTCCGCTGACCATGAACACCCGCACCCTGCAGAACCTGCCGACCCCGTTGCGTGATGGCGACCGGGTGGTGGTCTACGGCAAACCCGCTTTCTACGCGGGCCGGGGCTCCTTCTCGCTGTGGGTGACCCAGGTGCGTCAGGTTGGCGTGGGCGAGCTACTGGCACGCATCGAGCAGTTGAAGCGGGCGCTGAGCGCCGAGGGGCTCTTCGACCCGCGTTTGAAGACCGCTCCCCCATTCCTGCCGAAGAAGATCGGCCTGATCACCGGGCGGGGTTCTGCCGCGGAGCGGGACGTACTGAGTGTCGCCCAGCAGCGGTGGCCGGCCGTGCGCTTCGAGGTGATCAACACCGCGGTACAGGGGCCGAATACGGTGCCCGAGGTGGTCGCTGCACTGCAGCGACTCGAGGCCGACGAAGACGTGGACGTCATCATCGTCGCCCGTGGCGGTGGCTCGGTGGAGGACCTGCTGCCATTTTCCGAGGAAGCGCTGGTCCGCGCGGTGGCACGGATGCGCACCCCGGTGGTCTCGGCGATCGGACACGAGCCGGATAATCCCGTGCTCGACCTGGTCGCCGATGTGCGGGCCGCAACCCCCACCGACGCAGCGAAGAAGGTGGTTCCGGATGTGCTCGGCGAGCAGCAGGCGATCGCGGAACTGCGCCAACGGGCCGTGGGTGCCCTGCGCAGTTGGGTGCGCTCGGAGCGCCGACAGCTTGAGGGGGTCCGCTCCCGGCCAGTGCTGGCTGACCCGCTGCTCCCCCTGCGCAGGCAACGGGAGATCATCGAGGAGGCAGTGGGCCGAAAGGACCGCGCGCTCGGATTGCTCGTTCGCGACATGCGTTCCCGCATCACCTCGCTGCGCGCCCAGGTCAACGCGTTGGGGCCGTCCCAGACTCTGGCCCGCGGCTACTCCATCATGCAGGTCATCCCCCGGGATGGGTCGGGCCCTGCCGTGGTCACCACGGTGGCGGATGTCGCCCCCGGCTCGCAGTTGCGCATCCGAGTGGCGGATGGTTCCGTGACCGCCGCGGCGATGGCGGTGGAGCGAGCCCCCGGCTCAGAAGCTTCAGATACGACGCGAGCTAACACACCGACAAACACCGAAGAAGAATAGTTTTAAGGATCAGTGAAGGAGCAGCCATGAGTGACCAGCAGAAGTTTCGCCCGATCGAGGAGCTGAATTATGAGCAGGCCCGCGACGAGCTGGTAGAGGTCGTTCGCATCCTCGAGCTCGGCCAGATGAGCCTCGACGAGTCGCTGAATTACTGGGAGCGAGGCGAGGAGCTAGCAGCGTACTGCGAGAAGTACCTGGATGGGGCAAGCACGCGCATCGAAAAAGCCCTGGCCGCGCGGGAAAACGCAGGCCAGGGCGGCTCGCCTCAGGGGAATGCGGGCCAGGGCTCTTCGGGGCAGGGCGACGCCGGTCAACAGACCGGCGCGCCGAGCAGCTCTTAATCCCTACCGGGCGTCACCGGCTGCCCCACCAGCAACTCCGGAGTCTGCCGCACCGCTGCTTGCGGGTGCTCCCCGGTGGACTGGGATTCAGCCGAGACCTCCAGCGGCTTGGTCTTCGCCGTGATCTCCGCGGCGGTTGCCATGTCCTCGTGGCTGGCCATCCCCTCCAAAATCAAGCGCGTCTCACCCGCGTCGGCGACCCAGATAGGGCGGGCGTCCTCCCCCTTGTAGACGTGCCAGGTCAGTCCGCCGGCTTCCTCGGTCCCCGCAGCCTCGCGGAAGTGCTGATCCGGCTGGGTTGCGGCCTTAAAGTCCGCAGAGGTCTGGCGCAGCGAGATGTACCGCTCCCCGTCGATGACCCAGCCCACCAGCGGCGCAGGTTCTGCCCCGACCTGGGATCGGCGGGCGGAGTTCGGCACCCAACCCTCTGGCATCTTGGGCTCCCGCAGCGGGAAGTTCATGCCCCGCGCCTCCAGGGTGAGGAAGGAGTGGGCGTCCACCTCACGGACCGGACCGGACTTGTCCGGCCCGCCCGGGTTGAAGGAACACAGGCCGGTAAAGCCCACCGTGAAGAACGTCACGAGGAGGAGGACACCGAGGGTCAGCAGGATGTCCTTCGTGGACTGAAACAGACGGGGCTTTTCGATACGCACGCCGGTCATTATCCCAAAAGCAGGCGGAATTGGTAATTCCCACCCGCACTCGCAATCACGGGCGCTGCCCGAGTTAGGGCAGTCCCCACGTCGCTGCCAACCTCTGTGTGCGGAGGGATATAAAATGAGGGCCGTACAGGGCTGCACTCTGCCGGAACTACAAAAACGTGGCGGAGTCGAACAGCACGCTCAGCCCGCACGACCCAATCGAGTGAAAGAGTTGGTTTAACACCATGTCCGCCGATAATTCCAGCGCCACCCCGCAGTCGACCAAGCAGGCCCCCGATCGCAACCTCGCCATGGAGCTCGTGCGCGTGACTGAGGCTGCCGCGCTCGCGTCCGGAAAGTGGGTCGGCCGCGGCCAGAAGGAGTCCGGCGACGGCGCCGCTGTGGACGCGATGCGCATGATGATCAACTCCGTCGCGATGGACGGCGTCGTCGTCATCGGTGAGGGTGAGAAGGACGAAGCACCGATGCTGTTCAACGGCGAGTCCGTCGGCACGGGCAAGGGCCCGGCGGTGGACATCGCCGTCGACCCGGTGGACGGCACCACCCTGATGGCAGAGGGTCGCCCGAACGCGATCTCCGTTATCGCGGCGGCGGAGCGCGGCAGCATGTACGACCCATCCGCGGTGTTCTACATGAAGAAGATCGCCGTCGGCCCGGAGGCTAAGGGTCTGATCGAGCTGGACGCGCCGGCTTCCCACAACATCCAGGTCGTCGCGAAGGCCAAGGGCATCGCCCCTGAGGAGGTCACCGTCGTGGTTCTGGACCGCCCGCGCCACCACGACCTGATCCGTGAGATCCGCGAAGCCGGCGCGAAGGTGCGCCTGATCGGTGACGGCGACGTCGCCGGCGCGGTCGCCGCCGCCCAGGACTCCTCCACCAACTCGGTGGACATCATGATGGGTATCGGTGGCACCCCGGAGGGTGTCATCACCGCCGCCGCCATGAAGTGCATGGGTGGTGAGATCCTGGGGCAGCTGTGGCCCAAGGACGACGCTGAGCGTGAGAAGGCTATCGATGCCGGCCACGACCTGTCCAAGATCCTCACCACCGACGACCTGGTGAACTCCGAGCACTGCTACTTCGTCGCCACCGGCGTGACCGACGGCGACATGCTGCGCGGCGTGTCTTACCGCAACCGCTCCGCGGTGACCCGTTCCCTGGTCATGCGCTCGAAGTCCGGCACGATCCGCTTCCTGGAGTCCCAGCACCAGCTAGGCAAGCTGCAGGAGTACTCGGTGCTCGACTACATCTAAAGCGAACATCACGCGCTCCTCACGCGCATGGAGACTGCCCCGCGACCCGCGTGTCGCAAAGCTCGGTAGAATGTTGTGTGGCATGGGGAGCGCCCGAAGCTCCCCGCCCCAGCTGGGGCGCGCGATAATCCGAACTATTAATTCTTCAGAACAGAAGGAAGCGATTATGACCGATCAAGAGTTCCGCATCGAACACGACACGATGGGCGAGGTTAAGGTCCCGGCGAAGGCCCTGTGGCGCGCCCAGACCCAGCGCGCAGTGGAAAACTTCCCAATCTCCGGCCGCCCGCTGGAGAGCGCACAGATCCGCGCGATGGGCCTGCTGAAGGCTGCTTGCGCCAAGGTCAACATCGAGCGCGGCCTGCTCCCGGAGGAGAAGGGCCAGGCCATCGTCGACGCTGCCCTGCGCATCGCCGATAACGAGTTCGACGCCGAGTTCCCGATCGATGTCTTCCAGACCGGCTCCGGCACCTCCTCGAACATGAACACCAACGAGGTCATCGCATCCCTGGCTAAGCAGGCGGGCGTCGAGGTCCACCCGAACGACGACGTCAACATGGGCCAGTCCTCCAACGACACCTTCCCGACCGCGACCCACGTCGCCACCACCGAGGCTGCGGTCAAGGACCTCATCCCGGCCCTGGAGAAGCTCGAAGCTTCCCTGCTGAACAAGGCCAAGGAGTACAAGAACGTCGTGAAGTCCGGCCGCACCCACCTGATGGACGCGGTTCCGGTCACCCTGGGCCAGGAGTTCGGTGGCTACGCCCGCCAGATCGAGCTCGGCATCGAGCGCGTGGAGGCTACCCTGCCGCGCGTCGGCGAGCTGCCGATCGGCGGCACCGCAACCGGCACCGGCCTGAACACCCCGGCTGACTTCGGTGCGAAGGTCACCGAGGAGCTCAAGAACCTCACCGGCCTGGACGTCCTGAAGGAGGCCGAGGACCACTTCGAGGCTCAGGCTAACCGCGACGGTCTGGTCGAGATGTCCGGTGCGCTGCGCAGCATCGCCGTCTCCTTCTACAAGATCGCCAACGACATCCGCCTGATGGGCTCCGGCCCGCTGACTGGCCTGGGCGAGCTGCACCTGCCGGACCTGCAGCCGGGTTCCTCCATCATGCCGGGCAAGGTCAACCCTGTTCTGTGTGAGACCGCAACCCAGGTCTCCGCGCAGGTCATCGGCAACGACGCCGCGATCGCTTTCGGTGGCACCCAGGGCCAGTTCGAGCTGAACGTCTTCATCCCGATGATGGCTCGGAACGTGCTCGAGTCCATCAAGCTGCTGGCGAACACCGCCACCGTCTTCGCCGAGCGCCTCGTCGACGGCCTGGAGGCCAACGAGGAGCACATGAAGCTGGAGGCCGAGAAGTCCCCGTCCATCGTGACCCCGCTGAACTCCGCGATCGGTTACGAGAACGCAGCTAAGGTCGCAAAGACCGCACTGGCTGAGGGCAAGACCATCCGCCAGACCGTCATCGACCTGGGCTTCGTCCCGGAGAAGCTCTCCGAGGAGGAGCTGGACAAGCGCCTCGACGTGCTGGCGATGGCCAAC
>NZ_KV823551.1 GCF_001815985.1 Corynebacterium sp. HMSC27B11
AATCGTGAAGCTTGAGCATGCTTGGCGGAGATTGGACGGACGGAACGATGACGGATTTCAAGTGGCGCCATTTCCAGGGTGATGTGATCCTGTGGGCGGTGCGCTGGTATTGTCGCTATCCGATCAGCTATCGCGACCTTGAGGAAATGCTGGCGGAACGCGGCATTTCGGTCGACCATACGACGATCTATCGCTGGGTCCAGTGCTACGCCCCGGAGATGGAGAAGCGGCTGCGCTGGTTCTGGCGGCGTGGCTTTGATCCGAGCTGGCGCCTGGATGAAACCTACGTCAAGGTGCGGGGCAAGTGGACCTACCTGTACCGGGCAGTCGACAAGCGGGGCGACACGATCGATTTCTACCTGTCGCCGACCCGCAGCGCCAAGGCAGCGAAGCGGTTCCTGGGCAAGGCCCTGCGAGGCCTGAAGCACTGGGAAAAGCCTGCCACGCTCAATACCGACAAAGCGCCGAGCTATGGTGCAGCGATCACCGAATTGAAGCGCGAAGGAAAGCTGGACCGGGAGACGGCCCACCGGCAGGTGAAGTATCTC
>NZ_KV823552.1:0-143970 GCF_001815985.1 Corynebacterium sp. HMSC27B11
CCCCCGCACACAAACAATCGGACACTCTCACCCTTGATGAATCGCGTGTACCGCACGATCGCTGGCTACTCACGCTCCGCCTAACTCAGTAGTTAGGGGTGCTCGCTGCCTTTATCCGTGCGGCCGCTTCGGGCGAGGGGCCTGTAACAAAGTGGATGTACAGTTTTTCTCCCTTGTAGCGGGAGACTCTTTCCGCAGGTCATGTGGCATTCCCGGGATTTTGACGCGTTAGCGTCGAAAAAAAAGAACATGGGGGTACCTACCTACGGCAAGACCTGACTAGCCTAGCAACCAGCTAAAACATGTCCAAATCCCTGCTCAGAAGCATAGAGCTGAGGTGTAGGGTCGGCGCCATTCAGGGCCGACCGACCTCACTAGCCGCACCTGCTGGCTCACACACTCACCTGCACAGCTCCACAATCCCTCCTTGTAGTACTTTGATTAGGCTTACCTTGTTCACATAAGCTTGCTCCCGTTAAGATCATGTACTTTCACGCGTCAAGGAGGGATGCATGGCTATCTCTACCCCGCATGCGCAATCCCCTTCTCAATCACACCTGGGGTCTCGCGCGGACGCTACTGCGGACGCTTCTGCCAGCGCTCCATCAGGTAAAATCCCGCGTCGCCTCGTCGGCCTCGGCGTCCTTTTCCTCCTATTGCTCGCCAGCATCGTTGCCAGCATCGTGTTTGGATCACGGCAGATCCCTTTTGGAGAAGTGTCCGCCGTGTTCCGCGATCTCGGCACGGCGTTCGGCCACGCGGAGGGGCTGAATGTGGATCAGCGCGTGATCGTCGAGCTCCGCATTCCCCGCACCCTGTTGGGCCTAGTCGCCGGTGCTGCCCTTGGCGCCTCCGGTGCATTGATCCAAGGGCACACGCGCAACCCTCTCGCGGACACGGGCATTCTCGGCATCAACTACGGTGCGTCCCTGGCCGTGGTTGCCAGCTTCTCCTTGCTGGGTGTGACGTCCGTGTGGGCTACCAGCATGTGGGCGTTCGGTGGGGCCATCGCTGCTACTGCGTTGGTGTTTAGTTTGGCGTCCATAGGAGGAGGACAGGCCAATCCAATGACGCTGGTCCTCGGCGGCGCGGCTTTGTCCGCGGTCCTCAGCGCCATCATCAGCGGTTTTATCCTCACTGACGATGCCAATCTGGATCGCATGCGCTTCTGGACCGTCGGCTCCATCGCGGGCCGGGATCTCACCGTGTTCTACGGCGTGCTGCCGTTTATCCTGGTGGGCCTCCTGCTGGCGTTCATCACGGCACCGCAGCTAAACCTCCTGAATCTGGGCGATGACATCGCCTCCGGACTGGGCATCAACACCCAGCGCGCCCGCCTGATTGGCATGGCTCTGATCGCACTGCTGGCCGGTGCCGCGACAGCTGCCGCCGGCCCCATCACCTTCATCGGCCTGGTGGTCCCGCACCTCGTGCGCGCCATCACGGGCCCTGATTACCGCTGGATCCTCCCTTACTCTGCCCTGACGGGTGCGGTGATGATGCTGTTCGCAGACGTGGTGGGCCGTCTGATCGCTCGTCCGGGCGAGTTGCAAGTAGGCATCATCCTCGCGTTCGTGGGCGCGCCGTTCTTCATCGCCCTTATTTATCGACGCCGGGTGGTGGCCATTTAATGAGTTCCCTCCTTGCCCGCCCTACCTCTTCCACTATCCCTGGGCGCCCGCCATTCCGCGTGGGCTCATTTTCTGTGGTCTGGCGCCCTCGCGCGTTGACGGTGTCTCTATTGCTGCTCGTGGCGATCGTCTTGCTAGCGGCGGTCTCCATCGGCCTGGGTGACTATCCTGTGTCCCCGGCTCGTGTGCTGGAGGTGCTGTTCACCGGCCAGGGCACCCGCATTGAGCGTCTGGTGGTTTTGGATTGGCGCATGCCTCGTGCGCTGACGGCCATTCTGGTGGGCTGTGCGCTGGGATTATCCGGAGCCCTCACTCAGTCCGTGACTCGCAATGCGCTGGCCAGCCCGGATATCTTGGGCTTCACTACGGGCGCGTCCGCGGCCGCGGTCACCGTCATCACTCTGGGTGGTGGCGCTGGTGGTTTCCTCGGCTGGCTCAGCAGCATCGGCATTCCCTTGGCCGCGGTGCTTGGTGCGGCTGTCACCGCAACGGTGATGTGGGCTCTGGCGTGGAGGAGATCGACTGATTCCTTCCGGCTAGTGCTGTTCGGCATCATCATCTCTGCTCTGTTGACCTCGTATATCAACTTCCTGATGATCCGCACGGAGTTGCGCGATGCCGCGGCCGCGCAGTTCTGGCTTACTGGCTCCCTGAGCACTGCGGACTGGTCCAAGATGTGGCCCATCGCCATTGTTGTGTTGGTGTTTACACCGCTGCTGGCCTGGATTGGTCACCAACTTTTAGCCACCTTGCTGGGCTCGGATACTGCACGGGCTTTGGGACAAAACGTCCAGGGTGTGCAGGTGCTTCTGCTCGCCGCTGCCGTGGCTTTGGCAGCAGTGGCGGTCTCGGCCGCTGGCCCCATCGGGTTCGTCGCCTTCGTGGCCCCACAGGTGGCGCTGCGCTTGTGCAACTGCTCTGCACCACCGCTTCTGGCCTCTGCGCTGACCGGCGCTGCGCTACTCCTGCTGGCAGATATCAGCACCCAAACTCTTCTGCCCGTAGAGCTGCCGGTGGGCATTCTCACCTCGGCAATCGGCGGTGCGTTCCTTATTTATTTGCTGGTCCAACGGAATAGGTCAACCACGGCATGAGAAAAGATCCCACCCTGGAAGTTAGCAGTGCCGCGAACAAAGAAGGACACATGACTCAGAAGCACAGCATGAGCGCACGCGGCCTCGCCGTGGGCTACGGCGACCGGACGGTCATCGAAGGCTTGGACGTGGACTTTCCTCGCGGGCAGATCACCACAATCATCGGCCCCAATGGCTGCGGCAAATCCACGTTGTTGCGAGCCATGTCTCGTCTCCTTCCGGCGAATGAGGGCGAAGTGCTGTTAGACGGCGCCGATATCTCATCCATCAGGCGCAAGGACCTCGCACGGACCATCAGCGTGCTGCCACAAACCCCTACCGCCCCGGAGGGACTCAACGTGGCTGATCTCGTCTCGCGCGGTCGGCACCCACACCAATCGTGGATCCGTCAGTGGTCGTCCACGGACGAAGCCGAGGTGCACAAGGCGCTGGAAATGACTGGCTCGATGGGGCTGGCGGAGCGCACCCTGGATTCTCTGTCCGGAGGGCAGCGGCAGCGTGTGTGGATCTCCATGGTTCTTGCGCAGAACACGGACATCCTGTTCCTGGACGAGCCCACCACCTACCTGGATCTGGCCACGTCGGTAGAGATTTTGGAGCTGGTGCAGCGTCTACGCCGAGAGTTGGATCGGACTGTGGTGATGGTGCTGCACGATCTCAACTTGGCTGTACGCTACAGCGATAATCTCGTGGTGATGAAGGATGGACAGGTCCTCGCCACCGGGCGTCCCAGCGAGGTCATTACCCCAGAGCTACTGCTCGAGGCGTTTGCCCTCAACGCGCTAGTCATCGAGGATCCTGTCACCGGCGGTCCGCTGATCGTCCCCAAGTGACGATCAGGGCTTAGTCCTCCATCAGCTCCTGGGCGGGAGTCTTCTTGGACTTCCGCCAGTTGATCATCGCGGAAATCACCACCGGAGTCACAGACACCAGCACGATGACGATGGCGATCATGTCGATGCGATCCGCAATGCCCGGGATATCCCCCAGCAGCACGCCAATGCCGACCATGCTGACAATCCACAGCACTGCACCCGTGACGTTCCATCCCACGAACTTCTTGTACGGCATCTCCGCGGTACCAGCGGCCACGGGAATGTAGGTACGCACGATCGGGATGAAGCGCCCCAGTACCAGAGCCAACGGCCCGTACTTCAGGAAGAAAGCCTCGGCTTGTTCGAGGTGCTCGGTTATGAGGATCTTGGCGTCGGGCTTAAACAACTTGCGGCCAAAGCGGTGGCCGAGCCAGAAACCTACCTGGTCGCCCAAGAACGCCGCGACGATGGCCACGCCCACCAGAATCGGAACGTTCAAGCCCAGCTGATCGCGCAAGATTGCCGCGGTGACCAGCATGGAATCGCCGGGGAGGAACGGGAAGAGCACGCCGGATTCAATAAAGATAATCAGCGCAATGCCGCCGAGCGCCCAGCCGCCAAAGTTCTGGAGCAGGGTGGTGGCGTCCATGAGGTCGCTTAAGTGCACAGGGAATCCCTTATAGAAAACAACTGGTCTATTCTTACCGCACGGGGTGTCTGCGGAAGATGTCCACTCCACCTCCGGCCCAGGGCTCTCGTGGTGTTTGTCCGCACAGCCGGGCGACCCTGCTGGCTTGTGGACTTGCCAAGGCCTGTGGCATCGCGAGCACCGCACACAACTACTGGTGGCAGATCCCACCTCCCTGCCTTCCATGCGCGCGATCCTAGAGTACCTCGCCACGCTCTATCCCGAACAGCTCGCTTCCACGCACGTCATCGCGGTCACCAGTACCGATTCCGATTCAGAGCCCCACCTGGAAGATTGGCGCAACCGTCTAAGCAGCCTCACCCGGATCTCCGCACCTTCTGACGGTTATGCGCAGGCCATCGCCGAGCATCTCGCCAACATTGACGTTGAGTCCTCGCGCAATCGACAGCACAAGCCCCACCCAGACGTGGACTATGTGTGGGTCGCCGGGGAGGGGGATTTCTGCAAGGTGGTGCGCTCCCACGCCATCAAGACTTGGCAGCTCAACAAGGACAACATCCTGTGGTGCCCTTATTGGTTCGTCGGCAAGGCTCGCCCCTAGCGTGCATCCGTTATCCCCGTGAGTGCCCGTCCCCTAGCCAGCAACAGCAAAACCGCCCCAGCACGTTCATGCGGGGCGGTTCGGCGGTTGATTCAGACTACTTCGTGGCGTCTGCCAACGGCTGCTCGATCTTGTCCAGCAGGTAGTTCAGGCTCAGCACGGTCTGCCATCCGAAGGCCTTTTCCAGGTCGCCTTCCAGGTAGACACTGTGTCCGTCCTTCACGGCGGGCAGCTTGCCCACGATCGGATCCTCGGTCACAGAAGCCTTGCTCTGCTTCGGAGAGTAAGACAGTTGATCCCACACCAGCACGTCAGAGTTGATCTGGTCTGCGTTTTCCTTGGAGACCTCACCGTAGAACTTGTCCTTGGTGATGCCCGCGTAGGCCGGGTTGATCTTGAATCCCAGCTCGGTGAAGAAGCGGCTACGCGGATCGCCCTCGGCAAAGACAGCCAGGCTCTCGTCGGAGACAGTGGCCACGCCGAGTTCCTTTTCGGCCCATTCTGGGTGGCGGCCCTTGAGCTCTGCGAACTTCTCCTTGACCTGCTCCACCTGGCGCTTTGCCTCTTCAGGCTTGCCCACGGCCTGCCCGATCTCTTCCGTGGTCACGTCCCATGGTTGCTGTAGTTCTTCGTATTCGCCCTTTTGTACGACGACAGGGGCGATCTCAGACAGCTTCTTGTACGTGTCTTCATCGATGTCCGAGTACACGGCCACGATGAGGTCTGGATTGTCCTTGGCGATGGCTTCCGCGTTGACTTCTGTGTCCTTGTCGATCCGAGGAGTGTCGCCCTCGATCTTGTCATTGGACCAGTTGCCCGCAGCCTGACCATCCGGGGTCATTCCGTCCCAGTACTTCACGGAGACAGGAGTAACTCCCAGCGCCAGCAGTGCGTCCTGATCCGTGTAGCCCAAGGAGACCACGCGCTGCGGGGCTTCCTTGATTTCGGTGGAGCCGTAGCGGTGCTCGATGGTGGTGGGGAATGCGCCCTGCTCGGCGTTGACTGCCTGGGAGTCCCCGGAATTTCCGGACTGGTCATCAGTCGAGCAAGCGGTCAGTGCCGCGCCCAAGGTCAGCACAGCAGCGGTGCTAACGAGAATCTTCTTGAGTGTCATTTTTCTCCGTTGTTACTGGTGACGGATTTCCGCGCGAGGTGTGGCCCGTACACAAAAGGGAAAGGTCAAACCTTTGGTTGGATATATCCAGCCCTATGTCCAAAGAATTCGGTGGCGGTCAGTTCCGAGTTGTCGTCGAGACGAACACGATCCAGAACAATCGCCGGCGCCGGCACGTTGGCACGGGGCGATCCACAGACCACCGCGATTCCTCCCTCGTGAGGGATGGTGACTCGGCCGGGGGTTCCGCCGAAGCGGCCCAGCGAGACGTGCGCGGAAAGCACGCGGACTCGCTGGCCTCGGAATTCAAAGTAAGCATTGGGGTACGGGTCGGACTGCGCCCTGACCAGCAAGGCGATATCTTCCGCAGGTTGGGTGAAATCTATGCGAGATTCCTGCTCGCCGCGCTTGTGGAAGTACGTAGCGCGGGTGGGATCTTGAGGTTGCGCAGTGGCGGTGCCTTGGGCGACGTCACTCAATGCGCGTTCCACGAGGGGCTCGATGAGGTCGATGGTCTTGGCCACGAGATCCGTGGTGGTGTCCTGCGGACCCACGGGGATCGCGCGCTGGGCAACGATGGGTCCGCCGTCCAGCACTTCATCCATCTCGTGCACAGTGACGCCCACGTGAGTTTCCCGGTTCAACAGCGCCCACAGGATGGGCGAAAATCCGGCGTACTCGGGCAGGAGACCATCGTGGACATTCAATGCGCCGTGCTTGGCCAGGCTGAAAACCTCGGGAGGAAGCCAGGTTCGCCAATTGTTGGCCACGATGATGTCTGGTGCAGCATCGCGCAACGCCTCAATGACGTCTTGACCCACGCGCTCAGTGACACACACCTGGAGCTCATGTTCGCTGGCGAGCTCCTCAACGGAGTCTGCCCACATTTGCTCATAAGGGTGATCGCTGGCAGGGTGCGTAACTACCAAAACTACTTCATGACCAGCATTGATGACCGCAGACAACGTCCGGTGTCCCCACGACTGATAGCCGAAAACAGCAACTCGCATGCAGGGGATGTTAGCTTAGGTTTACCTATGTAGTCAATGATGAAAGTGGCGCAATTTTCATGCCAGACTCCCCGGACGTGACCACCCTTCACCGAATCTCGGTGCCCGCGGATGCGGAAGCCCTCGTTTTCCCGGACCCCTACCGCTCGAACGTCGAGCTCACCGAATCGATGTCCACCGTCGATGTGCGCATCCCGGCGCACTCAGCAGTGACCTATAGCTTTCAATCCGGCGAGCTGAAATATCCCGATCCACATAACGCACACGGCGCAGGCCCACAGGCGAGCCTATTGAGCGGCGATTCTGTGGACCAGACACTCTGGCCGCCTCGCTCCCCAGAAGTCATCGCGGACTTGCCCGGCGCACGCCTGTCCATCGACCGGAAGGTATTCGGCAGGCGCTGCACCGCGCGCCTCGATGACCGCGGTGCGGATACCACCGTGGTGTTTTTGGATGGCGATGACTGGATCCATCTGCATGACCTCACGGGCGCACTGGACCGGGCAGTCACGGCAGGGCTTATCCCCCAGATCAACCGCGTCTTCCTGCCGGCAGCCAAAGACCGCAGCGAGGAGTACACCTCCCAAACATTCGCCAGCGCACTGGCCACCGAGCTTCCGCCGATCATCAACAGCAGCCACATAGTCCTGGTGGGGCAAAGCTTCGGCGGTCTCTCCGCCCTGCGCGCAGCTCTTACGGCTTCCACCGAAACCACGCCTGCAATCAAAGGAGCCATCGCCCAGTCCCCTGCCGTCTGGTGGTCCGCTGACCGTTCTGCAGAGCTCGCGGACACGCTCTCGGACGGGCCCGCAGGAGGCGACATTGCCGCACAGCTCACTGGCCCCTCACTCGAAAATCCTGCGGCTCACAGTGGCTCCGGTCTGGCACGCATCGTACTGACGTGCGGTGCAGAAGAGCCGCCCATGCAACGACACGTGGATGCAGTGGCCGATGCCCTGACACGCCGCGGCTTTCCCACCACCAATCACCGCACGCCCGGTGGCCACGACCCTGCGATGTGGCGCCACGGGATCATCCCGGCACTCGCCGAATTGCTGGGCTGAATCTACGAGCGCGCCTCCACAAACTCCGCCACGCGCTCGACTGTCCGCAGACCGTAGAATTCGCGCACGCCAACCTCCACTCCCAGCTCTCCACGCAGCAGTGCGCAGAGCTTGATGACCGCCATGGAGTGCCCACCCATGTCAAAGTAATCAGCATCCACCGGCACGTCCTCGGGCTCAATATCTAGCGATTCGGCAAACAGCTCCGCCGTGATCTCCTCGGTTTCGTTCGCCGGTTCGCGGCCCTTCTCCGTGATCCTTTCTCCCTCACCCAGTGCAGCAAGGTCGGTCTTTCCATTCGACGTCACCGGCAACTCATCCACGATCGACCATCGATCCGGGATCATGTAGCTGGGCAGTTCCTCGCGCAATGCATTACGCACGCCAGTCAGGAAACTCTGCCGCTCCCCCTGGTCCGCATCGCGCAGTTGTGGGGCCACGAGGTGACAGGCCAGGAGTGTGGCGTCGGATATACGAACAGGAACGGTCACGCAGTGGAGGATGCGGGGATCAACGCCGCGGGACACGGCGGCCGAGACGTCGCCGGGATCCACGCGGTGACCACGAATTTTCACCTGATCGTCGCTGCGTCCGAGGTACTCGAACATGCCATCCGCACGCACGCGGACGATGTCTCCCGTGCGATACATCCGCTCACCCGGGGCGCCCCACGGGCAGGCGACCATGGAGCTGGCGGTGCGCGCCGCGAGCCCATGATACTCCTGCGCTAAGCCGCTGCCCGCGAGGTAGAGCTCACCCGGCGCTCCTGTAGGAACGGGGCGCAACCACGGGTCCAAAACGAACGCCGCCGTGCGATCCACCGGCATTCCGATCACGGGCGTGGCGCTCTCATCCGTGCCAGCACCCAGGGCGTTGATGGTGTACTCGGTGGGTCCATAGAGGTTGTATCCGCGCACGTCATCGGCCTTTCGCAAGGTCTCCCACACGCCGTGCGAGACAGCCTCGCCGCCCAAGAGCACCAGCCGCGGGCGATGCGCGCCGGATTCCAGCATCCCCTCCGCGAGCAGCTGCTCGGCAACGGTCGGGGTGACGTTGATGACATCCACCTGATGCGCGCGAATGGCCTCAACCATGGCCGCAGCATCGCGTCGCAAATCCTCGGAGAAGATCCGCACCTCGTGGCCTTCCACCAGCCAAAACAGCTCTTCCCACGACATATCGAAGGCGAAGCTGATGGCATGCGCGATCCGCAACGTCCGCCCATCGGCAGCAGCTGGGGCGAAGATCTTGCGCCGGTGATTGTCCAGCATGTTGTGCAGCCCGCGATGCTTGATCACCACGCCCTTGGGCTTGCCGGTCGATCCGGAGGTGTACATCAGGTAGGCATCGTCCCCGGGCACCGCCGCAGGCGTGTGGGTGGTGGCGTGGGAATCGGCAGTGGTGACGTCGACGCAAGGAAGCGCACCGATCCGCTCCATGCGCTCCCGAGAACTCGAGTCCACCAGCGCGGCTGCGGGCTGGCTGTCCTCCACGAGGACCCGGAGCCGCCCATCGGGGTGCGTCAGATCAAGCGGCGCGTAGCGCACCCCTGCCCACAGGGCTCCCAGCAGAGCCACCACCGAATGCGCGGAGCGCTCCACCGCAATGGCGACAGTATCGCCGCTGGTCACGCCGCAATTCTTGATCTTTTCCGCAATGTCGGAACAGCGAGCAATCAGCTCACCGAACGTCCACTGCTGTGCGTCATCCGCTAGCGCGATGCGATCTGGGAAGCGCTGGGCGGTGTCCTTGAGCTCATCCGCAATGGTGCGGTCAATGCCTTCGGCCTTCTGCCAGGAAGCCATCTGCTCCGTCGTGCTTTGCGGGGAAGAATCCTCCGCTCGGGCTGGCGCCAACTGGGCCAGCTGAGCGAGCGGGACCTCTGGTGTGTCCACAAACGCGGTCAGGACTTCGGTCGCGGCCTTGAGCACGGAATGTGCGAGGGACTCGTCCACCACGTCGTGGCGGAATTCCAGCTTGATGCCCAGCTTCGGCCCCGGAGTGAATACCCAGGTCAGAGGGAAGTGCGTGGAATCTTCCGCGCGCTCCTCCACAACCCCGTGGCGTTCCCGAAGTTCCGCTGCTGCCTGCGGATCGAGGAAGTTCTGCACCACCACCATGGAATCGAACAGCGTGCCTACCCCCAGCTGCCGCTGGATGGCGCCGAGGTCCGCGGAATCGTGGTCCATATCCTCGATGCGCTGGCGATAAACATCCTGGACCAGTTCTTCTATGCTCTGGCCGGGCCGAGCTGTCACTCGCACTGGCACTGTGTTGAGCAGCACTCCCACCACATCAGACATGGCGGGGGCGCTCAAGGCATCGCGGCCACTGACAGACTGACCAAACACCACATCCGAATCCCCTGTGACAGCACCCAAGGCCACGGCCACGGCTGCGTTGACCACGGAGGTCAACGTCACGGCCTGCGCCCGGATCTTTTCCTGCAGTGCGCCGGTCAGCTGCTCGCTGACCTCGGCAAACACCTGGCGAGGCAACTCGCTACCAGCGTGCTCTGAAGAGATATCCGCGGCCTGCGGGGCAACGAGCGTGGACTGAGACAACGTCTCTAGGCGATGTACCCAATAGTCGCTATCTGCCTGCTCTTTGCGAGTGTCAACGGACTCGAGCAGGGCGTCAGCAATAGAACAACCGCGAGGAACCAACTCTCCCGCACCCTGCGTGCGGGCCTGGCCGGACCTCAACGTCAGCCTCTCGAGGAAGGTTTGCAGCATCACTGCACGCGACCAACCATCGACCAGAACCAGGTGGTAGGTAAGAAGCAGCGTGTCGCCAGGCTGTCCGTCACTTCGGCCGGTGACGATGGTTGCCTTCACCAGCGGCACGGATGCGAGATCGATGCCCGCGCTGCGATCAGCGTGCATGATCGCCTCGAGATCCCCTTCGGTGGTCTCGACGGGGAGGTCAATGCCCTGTCCACTCCACGGCAAGTTCTGCACGGGTTGGCCGGAAGCATCGGTGTGGAACTCCGCGCCCATGGCTGGATGCACGGTCACTGTGTCCCGGAAGGCTTCCACCACGGCCTCGGCATCCAGTCTCCGGTCAAACGTCAACGCAGTCTGTGCAACGTAGGCACCCGGTGCTGCCACCTGTGACTGGAACCAGATTCCGCGCTGCAGCACGCTCAGCGGAGCGCGGCGTCCTGAGGATTGCTCGCGGCTGACGTGCTCCTGCAACTCGCGAGCAACCTCGCCGATGGCGCTGCGCAAACGCTCGGCGGAAATCACCGCATTCACCACGGACAGCTCCATGCTTACGGCCCGCTCGCTAGACCACACATCGGCCTCCACCAGGTAATCCGTCCACTGGCAGGCGGCATCGCCCGGCGCGTGGAGGACAGCGCCAGTCTCTCCCCGTCCGAGGTAGTTGACCAGGATCTGTGCCCCATGGGCCAGGGTTCGCTGCCCTTGCGGGTGTGTGTATCGCAGTGCCTGATAAGTGCGGCGGTCCGGGGCTGTGCCGTCCTCGTGGAGCGCGCGCATTTCCGCTGCGGCACGTGCTGCATCCGCTGGATCAGCCAACGGGATTTCCACCGGCGCGATGGTGGTAAACCATCCGAGGGTTCGACCATAGGAATGATCAGCCGGACGTCCGTGGCCTTCTACGTCCACGGCCCAGCTCCGCGCGTCCGTGCCCATTGTTCGAGCCACCGCGACGGTCACCAGTCCTGCCACGAGGTCCTGAACGTCCACACCCATCACGTCGGGTGCAACGCT
This sequence comes from Corynebacterium sp. HMSC27B11, assembly GCF_001815985.1. Classification (GTDB taxonomy): domain Bacteria; phylum Actinomycetota; class Actinomycetes; order Mycobacteriales; family Mycobacteriaceae; genus Corynebacterium. Next base: position 11,716 of record NZ_KV823552.1, read on the forward strand.
CTGCAGGACCTGCGCGGTCTGTCCGTCAATGTTCACTTCGAGCGTGCTCACATGATCCGTACTCCACTGGTTCGAGTCCTCGACGGGCCGTGGCAGCGTAGCCAGTTCACTCCAGTGCAGGGCATCCTGAGCTGCTGCGGTGTGAGCATCGTGCAGTTCTTGCAGGCAAAGATCCTTGTAGCTCGCCTGCCCGGAGAGAATCCTGCGCCCTGCGAGCGCATCGCGCAGATCGTCTTCCAGAATCATCCAACTGGCGCTATCGATCACCGCGTGATGAGCAACGGCCTTGACGTACCCATCCACACACCCGAGCACCACGCTACGACCAGCAGCAATATCGATGTGATCGATCAATGCATCCACGTCCAAAGCCCGCACAACCATAGGGCCGTCTCCCTCGGCACCAACAAAGTGCGCGAACGCAGAACTGGTGTCCACGCGCGTACGAAGCATCGGATGTGCCTGCGCTACCTGCTGCAGGGCCTGTTCCAAGTCCTCCACAGCGACTGGCCCCAGATCCAAGCGGCGCGCCTGCACAAAGCGGTCGCTCATGCCTCTTTCCATCTGCCTGCGCAGCATCGCCGGGATGGGGAAAGCCCCCGAGATCTCCTGGTGCCCGTCCTTGGGCAGGGCTTCTTCCTGGCTCTGCCTTGTTTCCTGGATTTTCTGCTGGGTGGCCTGCGGCGTGACCCGCTCGGCAATCTTGCGTGGCGTGCGGCCCAAGAAGAAGTCCCGCGGAGTCACGTTGAGATCAGCGCGCGCCAGCGCGTGAGTAACGCGGATGGCAAGAATACTGTCTCCACCTAAGCGGAAGAAGTCCGAGTCCGGCTCCACCTCGGCGCGGTCCAAGCGAAGTGCATCAGCAATTGCCTGCGAGATCGCCTCCACCAGATCCGAGGTGCCCGAAGCCTCCTGAGCAGCAGGAATCTCACCCAGAAGGTCCAGGATCGCGCGCTCATCCCGCTTGCCATTGATGGTCTGCGGCACCTGCGTACTCACCGCGAATAGCTGCGGAACCATGTAGGCAGGGAGCGCGTCTCGGGCCGCTGCGGCAGCTCGGGAGGTGATCGCCTTTGCGTCGGCACGAGAATCCGTAATCAACAACGCACCCGGCACCTGGCCTTCGGGCAGATCGACGACCACCACGGTGGCCTCCCGCACACCGCTGACCTTCTCCAGCGCGCTCTCGATCTCCCCCAGCTCCACGCGATAACCGCGCAGCTGCACCTGCCTATCGGCGCGGCCCACGTAATCCAGATGACCGTTGTTCAGCACCTTTGCCATGTCTTTGCTGCAGTACATCCGCGCGCCGCCGCCAACGAAAGGATCGGCCACGAAGCGGGAGGCCGTGGTAGAAGCAAGCCCCCAATAACCCGCGGTGACCTGCGGCCCGGCAACGTACATCATGCCGGTCTCTCCAGGCTGCACCGGCTGTAATTGCGCGTCCAGAACATAGGTACGCAACCCGTCCATCGGGCGGCCGATCGGGCTGCGGGCCTCCCCTGCATTCTCGGAGCATTCGTGTGCTGTGACGTGCACTGTCGTCTCCGTGATGCCATACATGTTGATAAACCGAACATTCGGATGAGCACTGCAGTAGGCAGCCTCTGCGCGGGCCTCCAAGGCCTCGCCGCCGAAGATCACCGTGCGCACCGCAGAGTCCTGCCCGAGGTGCGGCTCCAACGCGGCAAAGGCGGTTGGGGTCTGGCTCAGCACCGTGATGGCTTCGGCACGCAACACCTCTGCGGCATCCTCGGGCGAGCGCATCAGCGCATACGGCATCACCACGGCACGCCCGCCGGAGCTCAGCGCTGCCCACATCTCCCACACCGAAAAGTCAAAGGCGAAGCTGTGGCTGATCGACCACACGTCCTCCTGCGAAAACTCCACGTGGCTGCGAGCATTGCCCAGCATCGCGGTCACGTTGGCGTGTGTGACGGCCACGCCCTTCGGCCGCCCTGTGGAGCCGGAGGTGTAGATCACGTAGGCGATGTCATTGGCACGGGCCACGCTTGCCGACCGGCCCGCAGGCGGCTTCGCTTCCCCGCTCATCGTCTGTTCACTGACCACGAGGACGGGACAATCTACCAGCTCAGAGACCATTTTTTCCGCGCTGGGAGACACCAGCACGGCATCGGGCTGGCAATCCTCCAGGATCAATTCCACCCGCGCTTGCGGGGACAACGGATCCACGGGAACGTAGGTGCCGGCGGACATCGTGGTCGCCAGAATGGCCGCAACCTGCCACGCATCGCGCTCCATGAGCAGGGCTACTCTCGGGGTGTGGATGGCAACCTTCCGGTCCAGCACAGCGCGTATACGCTGAGCGGCGTCGTCTAGTTCTTCGTAGGTCCAATGCTCCGCAGCACCGTCTTCTCCGATGCTGGTCAGGGCGGGCCGGTCGCGGAAATGTTCGAAGCTGCGTCGCCACAAAGAAGGAAGCGTGTCCACACCAGATACCGCACCCAACGCCTCTGCAACCTCACCCACGGTCGCCACCGCACCGGATTCAGACAGCAAAGAATCCACACTCACCGCGAGCATCTGCGCGATCCTTTCGGCACGTACCTCGGTGATTCGCTGCGGATCGTAGATCAGGCGCAGTGGGTGCTCAGCGGAAGGGTTGACCACGACGGACAGGGGAAAGTGCGGCGCGCCATTGTTGCGCACGTCAGCAACCTGTAGTGGCGAGCCGGGGCAGCCCACGTCCTGTGGAGATAGCAGCACCTCCACCACCATCAACGTATCCAGCAGTTCGCTGGCGTTGGTTCCCAGGTCTCGGGCAATATCAGCCAGGCTGACGTGCTGCACATCGCGGACCTGATTGTTGTGATGGACCATGGCGTGCAGCATGCTGGTCACCGGCAGGGTGGGATCAGATTGCCCCGGCGCGACCACCGGGATGGTGTTGAGCTGCATGCCCACGGCATCGGCCACGCCAGGAACGGGAATGTCGCGGCCGGAAACGGAAGTGGCAAACACCACGTCAGCCCCAGGTTCGCAGCCCACCAAGGTGCGAAGGACCAGCCCCCACGCCGCGTGCACCACATCCGGCAGGCCCACACCCGCTGCCCGAGCACGCTCAGACAAGCCAACAGTCCGCGGATCGTCTACCAGCAACTCCCGGCGCTCGAGCGAACTCGAAGGATTAGGGCACAGCACCGTGGGGCGCACCTCGCGCATTTCCTCGCGCCAGACGGACATATCGGCTTCCGCGTCTCTGCGCGCCACCCATCGCACGCTGCCGGCCATTCCGGCGTCCGGGTCGTAGCGCGGGATCCGGGCATCGTCATCCCGGTAGATCTCCAGGAGATCCCCCAGCATGATGGGCACGGACCATCCGTCGGCGATCAGGTGATGCACCGTCTGGATCACGGCGATGTCCTGGCCACACACCGCACCATCGACACTGGTCGGGAGCACAACGGTCCATCGCATGAGCGGCTCGGGCGCGGCATCACCGGGCGGCTGCAAGGAGATTCCCCGCGAGATGTCGTCAGCGGCAATCTCCTCCGCACGCTGCGCGAGCCAACCCTCCAATCCAGCCTCAGCCAACTCAGCAGGCACCGTCACCTCCCGAAAGTCCACCCGCAGATGCTCGGCAATCCCCCGGATCAATCACGGCAACCACATCGCCACCGTCAGTTTCCCAAGGGCGGGTGCTCAGTGCGGGGTGGCGTCGGATCAAATTACGCGCAGCGCGAGCGAATCGCTCCCGGTCAAACGGTTCGCTGCATTCCACCCGCAAGACCTGTTGCTCCACATACGAACTGGCCGATTCCTCGAATAGCGAGTGGAAGTACATGCCGTGCTGCAGCGGGGTCAGCGGCAGCACGTCCTGCAGCTCCGCGGAGCTCTGTGCAGTGATTCGTGCCAGGTCCGCAGAGTTCACGGTTGCGGGGGGCAACGTCGCCCACGGACAACACGCCGTGATCGGCAAGCGCTGCCACCTCGCGCAATGCCACATCCCAGTGCGCGACCAATTCGTCGATCCGTTCGGGGGAGATCCTGCCGCGCGCCCAGGAGATCGTGGTGCGCAGGACGTATCCCTCGCCGGTGTCTTCGGCGATCGCGTTGAACTCCAGCTCGCGGACCAACGGCTGGTCCGGGTCGCGTTGCTCGCCGAGTTGGCCGGTGGAACCCGCGGGAGCGAAATCTTGTGCTCCTGCGGATACGCGCCCCAAGTAGTTGAACAGCACCTGTGCCTGCGGAGGGGTCTTCGCGGACTGATGCAACCAGGTGTGGGCCTGGTAAGGAACGCCGTTGCCGGGGATGGCCGCGAGCTGGTCTTTCACTGCATTGAGTGCCAGCGCTAGCGGCGCGATGTGGCCCTCGGTCGCCGCGGAAGCCTCCTGCACTGCCGCCCGGGTGGGGTCGATCAGCATGGGATATAGGCAGGTGAACCAGCCCACGGTGCGTGAGAGGTCCGCTTCCCTGCCCTGTGGCCCGGGTACGAATCGGGTTTCGCGGCCGTGCCCCTCCATCTCCACCAGGGTCCATGTTTGTTTCGACGCCAACGCGCCAACGCCACGCTCAATGCCGTAAGCAATACGGAATTCGCCCCCGTGCGGAAAGCGTGGGGCACCGCACCCAGTAATTCGTCCGTGATCTGCACTGATGCCTCATGTACCACGCTGCGCTCCTCACGGACTGTGGGCGCTTTCTCGGGACTATCAGCAAGCGCTGGCACCTGCGGGTCCCGCAGAGGTTCATCCGCACTCGGCAATGGGGGCAGGGAACTATTGGCATCCTCCGCGAATTCGCCAGTATCAACGGCCTGTTGCAGCAGCTGCGTCCATCGGCGCAGGGACGTCCGCTCCGGCGCGAGCTGTTCCCCGCGATACGCCGCGGCGAGGTCCTCGCCGATAATGTTCCATGACACGCCATCGACCACCAGGTGATGCACCACCAGGCGCAATCTTCCGGGCACCAGCCCAGCCGCTACCACCACTCCGACTGCCGGATCCAGCAGTTCAGAAAGCGCAGCGATGTCCGTGGTGGGGTGGATCGCCACCGCTTCTTCGCCAGGACCCTCCGGGAGTTCCAGCCGCAAGGGATTCCGCTGCACACGGGCCCGCAGTGCAGGGTGCGCCTGCAGCACGTCAGCCACCATTCGCCCGGCCAGCTGCGCATCCACATCTTCTGGAACTGAAAACTCCACGGACTGAATGAAGCCGTCCACGTGATCAGTAATGGAATCGAACCAGCGCAGAATCGGCAGCGACTGCACCTCACCGGTTGGTTCATCGTCTGGATCCTGCACGAAGGTTCCGCGCTCTTCGGCGCACCGAGCCAGTTGCTGTGGAGTGCGCGCAGAGAAAATATCTCCCACACTCACCTCCACCCCGCGCCGTCCCAGAGCCGAGACCAGGGTGATGGCCCGCAGGCTATCGCCACCGATATCGAAGAAGTCCGTCTCCGCACCCACCGCGCTAACCCCCAATGCTTCAGCCATTGCCTCCGCGAGCAGAGCAACGGTTTCCCCGTCACGTTCAGCATCGGCCGGGGCATCAGTGAGCGAGCTCCAATCAGGTTCCGGCAGTGCCTTCCGATCCACTTTTCCGTTGGCCGTCCGCGGCAACTCATCCATGACGGTGATAATCGCGGGCACCATGTATTCGGGCAGTACCTCGGCACACCAACTACGGATCGCAGCACCCACGAGGCCCGCAGTCACCGTCACGTAGCCCAGCAGTCGCCCCTCCCGAGCAATCACGCTCGCCGCCTCCACATCTGGGTGTCCCACCAGCGCAGATTCCACGTCCTCTAACTCCAGACGCATGCCACGGATTTTCACCTGATTATCGGCCCGCCCCACGAATTCCAGCGAGCCGTCGTTGTGCCGGCGCACCAGGTCTCCCGTGTGGTACATCCGGTTTCCGTCCGACGCAAACACATCCGCAACAAAGCGGCTGGCCGTGAGTCCTGGGGCATTGATATACCCCTTGGCCAGCAGGAATCCGGCCACATAGAGTTCACCAATTTCTTGGTCTGGAACCACCCGCAGGTGCTCATCGAGCACATAGAGCCGACAGTTGGGATTGGCCACACCGATGCTCGTGTTGAGGCGATCCTCGTCGTCACGGTAGATGACGTGGGAGACACCGATGGTAGCTTCCGCTGGCCCGTACCCGTGGTACAGCGGGATGGCCAGCTGCTGGCGAAAGCGACGGAACAGCGCCTGGGTGAGCATCTCTCCGCCACACCAGACATGCCGCAAGCTGTCTAATAGATTCGTGCCTTCGGCCTGTTTGAGCATGACGTCGAGAACACTCGAAACCAGATACGCAAACGTCACGCCCTCGCGATGGATGAGGCGGGCCAAGCGTTGGGGGTCTTGCTCCACGCCCGGCGCGGCCACCACCACGCGGCCCCCGCAAACCAGCGGCAGGAAGATCTCATTGATGGAGATATCAAAGGCCAGCGGTGCCTTGAACAGGGAGGCATCATCGCGGCCGAAGAACAGGATCTGATCGCGCTGCCAGAGCAAGCGCTCCACGATCGCACCGTGGCGGATCATTGCGCCCTTTGGGCGGCCGGTGCTGCCAGAGGTAAAGATGACGTACGCAACGCTGTCCGTGGACGGCGGGGTGAACAGCTCGCGGGTGGCATCGAGGTCGAATAGCGCGTCTTCGGTGAGCGCGCAGTTGTCCGGCGTGAGTACGAAGCTCAGGCTGGCATCGTGGGTGACGGATTCCCGGCGCGCCTGCGGCCACGAGGGGTCTAGCGGGACAAAACTGCCACCGGCGAGCAACGTGGCGACGATACCCACCACCATCTCCGCGCTGCGCGGCAGGGAGATTCCCACACTCTGACCAGCGTCAATACCGTGTTCCCGCAAATTTCGCGCTACAGCAGTTGCATGGGCGACGAGCTGCGCATAGGTCAGTCTGTGCCGGTCATCCACCACTGCGAGCGCATCCGGGGTCTCCTGCGCATGCTGCAGGAGCAGGCTAATCAGGTCCGGGCGATCGCGATCCTGATCCGTGTCATTCCATATGCGCTGCTGGGCGATCCGATCCTGTTCACTGCGGCCATGACCGATGACGGCGCCGCCATCTCGAGAAGCAAGCGTATCGCCAGAGGAAAACGGAGTGTGAGCAGACGATCGGGTGGGCACAAAGAGCCTTTCGGTTGATGGGGAAACAGGGAATCAGACGCGGATGGCGGACGTCGGGCTAGGTGTCAGCCAACCTCGCGCGGAGCACGGCTCGGGAAAATCAGCCTGCGATCAGGTGCGAAGAATCCCGATGTTGCTCGGAGCGGAGATCTTCATCCGCCGGCGCACGATGCGTGCGTTGCTGTCCCGTGATGGCCTCCACTAGTTCCCCGGAGCGGGTCGCGATGTTGGAGAGCAACGTGGAACCGAGTCCATGCGTGGCCTCAGTTGCTCCCTGCACGAAGAGTCCTGGCACGCGCTCGCCATTGAGCACGGCGCCGTAATCCCTAGTGACGGTGAATTCTTCACTGCCGTGACTATCAGCGTGAATCCCCGCAAGACCGCGAGATCGGAGGCCCGTGGCGCACACCACCACGTCAAAGTTTTCTGTCACCACGTCTCCGGTTACTCGGTGGCGAATGTCCACGTCGACGCTGCCGTCGGAACAATTACGCGCACCGAGCACCTCCGTGGTCCGGCGAATATCGAGCCGCTGACGCCCGGTGACGCTTTCCCGATACTGACGATCGTGGAGCTCATCGAGGAGCTCAGATTCCACGCAGGCGTAATTGGTGTACCGGTGGCGGATCAACAGCTCGTTGCGGATCGCATCGGGCGCATGGAAGAAGTCATCAACGGCCTCCGGGTCGAACACCCGATTGGCGAAGGGGCTGTCATCGGCGGGGATGAAGCCGTAGCTGTTCAAGCTGCCCGTGACGGTATCGATATGCGGGCAATCGTGGAAGTACCGGATGGCCTCGGCTGCGGACTGGCCCGCGCCGATCACCAAAGCTCGGCGGATATCCCACCCACTGTTCAGCAGCTTCTTGGTGCGCGGGAGCAAATCGATGTTGTGGAAGATGCGCGAGGTGTCCAAGGAGCTGTCCTCTGCCCACGCAGGCATCTTGGCTTCCAGACCGCGGGCAACCACCACGTTGCGGCAGCGAATGGACTCCGACTGCTGAGCTCGCTGCCCTTCGGACTCACCGCTTCCTAACTTCCTGCGGACGTGCACCACAAAACGAGCTCCGTCTGCGGCCGGTTCCGGAAGCGTCTCGATGGACGTCACGGTGGTGTTGTACTGCGTGTCCACGGTGATGTGATCCGCGATCCATCGGAGGTAATCGGCGAATTCCACGCGTTCCGGGGTGAAGGTTTGGCGGTTAATGAAATCAATCAAGCGGTCGCTGTGATGCAAGTAGTTGATGAAGCTGAAGCGGCTCTGCGGATTGCGCACCGTAACCAGGTCTTTAAGGAAGCTGATCTGCATGTTGGATCCTTCGAGGAGCATGCCTGGGTGCCAGTTGAATTCCGGGCGGGCTTCCACAAAGAGTGCATCGAGTTCTGGAGCTTGCTCTTCGATAGCTACCGCGAGCCCGAGGTTTCCGGGGCCGATGCCGATCCCGACGATGTCGCGGACGGAATTTTCGTGGGTACTGCGCTCTGCGGATGTCTGAGCTTGACGATCGATGATGGTCACTATGGCCTCTCTGTAGGATGCGCCAACCAACTTCTTAGGGTAGGCAATGCAAAGGGTAGGCCAACCTATCTTCTATTGCTCAACAACCCCCTAGCGGGAATTGCTCACCCCGCGTCCGCAAACTCCCAGCTAGAGGCTTCACATCAACTACGTCCTCGGCTACCGACTGGAAGGCCCTCCCCACACACAGGACCACCGTGGTACGCCCGCGGCGAATATCTCTCACCGCACGCGCCACTTTCATGCCCGTCATTGAATCCACTGACGAGACCGGATCAACCATCACCAACATCTCCGGCTCAGCCAGTAGCGCTCGTGCCAATCCCAGCCGCTGCCGCTGACCACCGGAAAGATTGCGCGCACCTTCGGTCAGCTCGTGATCCAATACCCCGGCTGAATGAGCCGCCCCCGGCGCCAGTTCATCGAGCCCTAAGGCGTTAAGAATGTCTACTGCATCCTCCGCCCTGCCCTCTCCAGAGCTCCGCAGCACCGCCTGCCCCACTGTGTCCCCAAACAATGCCGGCTTCCGAGGCTCGGCAAGCACAGCGGAACGCACATCGTCTACCGAGATCTCGCAAATATCGCGCCCCCGGATCCACAGTTGTTGAGTTTGTGGCCTAGTCAGGGAGCCAAGCTCCATCGACTCCCCCGCGACCAACGCATCCACCAGAGCATCTGCCCATGCGGCTGAACAGTGCACCACCGTCAGTCGCCCCTCTGCGAACGCCACGGAAGCCTGCTCTGATCCCTCGACCTCGCCGTCTCCTTCGGCCTCACCGTCTCCACCGCGCATGGAAATGGCAGGCGTGCCAATCTGAGCAGATGGCACGCCCTGCCCCTCACGCAGCCGCTGAGCTTCCGCCACGCGCTGCAGCCTCCGAACGGAAGCCCTCGCCAATCCAATGAAGCGCGGCATTCTGCTGCACTGCCGCATCGGCTCCGCGATAAATTGTGACAGCGCCACCACGGTGACCAACTCCCCCAACGTCACATCGCCGGAAATGGTTCGATAGCCCGCGTACAGGCCCACCGCACTCAGCAACAGCACATTGCTGCCCATCGCCACGGCTTCATAACCTCCGCTGACCCACGCGAGCTTCCGAGCATCCGCACACGCCTCTTCAGATTTACGCGCATATCCACGGTAGGCCGGATGCGCGCCAGCCACTCCCGAGATCACCGGCAGCCCCTGCAGAATGTCGGTCATGCGCGCGGTCACTCGCGCGAGCAGAGTTTGTTGCCGCTCCGCGCGGCGTTCAATGATCTGAGACAGCCGGTGCAGGACTATCAACACCACCGCGCTGAGCACCAACACCACCACTCCCAGTGGCAGATCAATCAGCGCCAGAACAATCGTGCAGAAAATGGCTCCCACCAGCGCACTGATCCCCACCGGGACCACTTCGATGATGTCTACCGCCTGCACCACGTCTTCACCCACCACCGTGGGCAATTCCTGGCGAGGCAGACTGTCCGCATCGTCGGAATGCCCACCATGGCTCACCACCTGCGAGGTGATGCCTGCCCGCAATTCACATACGTTCCGAGCCGACGTAGCCTGCAGTATCCGGAACCCTGTCTGCCAGCTCACAGACACCGTCGCCAGCGTAGCGCCTAAGGCTGCGATTCCACCCACCAGGTGCCACACATTCTCGCTAGCGATAAGACTGTGCGCCAACCATCCCAGTAACACCGCAATCATGGCTTCTGCCACGTGGTAGATGCTCAGCAACAAGCCACTCAGAGCCATCGCGCGAGAATTTTTTCTGACCAGCCCGCGCAGCGTCACCACCTTGTTGTCAGACACGCGCCTGCCTCCCCTGCTCATTCCAGGCGGTCCACATATCGGCATATGTTCCGTTTCTTGCTGCCAGCTCCTCGTGCGTACCTGTTTCCACCACGCGCCCGCGCTCCATCACCACCACGCTATCGGCGGAGGTTGCTTGGCTGAGCCGGTGCGCAATCACCATCGCCGTCCGTCCGCGGATCGCCGCGCGGGCAGCGTCCTCCAAGGACATCGAAAAGGCCTCGTGTGATTGCTGTGTTTCCTCGAGGTCACCGTCATCTTCGGCCGTTGATTCGTCAAGAATGACGACGCCAGCCCGAGACAATGCCACCCTGGCCAGCGCCAGACGCTGTGCCGCCACCGCATCTACGTGCAGGCCCCCTTCGCCCAGCATTGTGTCTAAGCCCTGCTTGTCGCCATGGGACAAGGATGTGCACCAATCTTCCGCACCGGTTCGGCGCAGCGCATCCCATATTTCTGCGTCGCTGGCACCTTCGGCTGCCAGCAGGAGATTATCGCGCAAACTCATCGCGAAGACGTAGTTTTCCTGGGAGGCAACGCAAAAGATCGAGCTTCTTTCTTGCGCACTCATTCCCACCACGTCGCACCCCCCAACGGTGATCACACCCGGCTCTGCCATCTCGAGGGTTCCAGAGACAATTTCCGCAACCGTGGACTTGCCAGCTCCCGATCCGCCGACCACGCATACCGTGCACCCCGCAGGGATGTGGAACGCCAAGTCATGCAAGATCTCTGGGCCATCCTCGTACCGATAATTCAGGCCCTTGACCTCTACAGCTGGACTCTGCCGATGCGAGGAGTAGTCATCAATCGGCTGTGGCGTATCCGCACCCGCGGAGCGAATGAGTCCCACGATGCGCCCCAAGGCCGCCCCGCTGCGCTGCAGTTCATCAAAGGTGAACAGAATCGTGCCGATCGGCACGAACTGACGGTGGAACAGAATCAACGCTGCCGAGATCTCGCCCACCGTCACCGCATCTTCGCGGAAGAGCAACCAGCCTACGACAGACAGGGCTGACAACCCCATGAACTCCGCGAAGTTCTCCCGCGCCACCAGCCCGGAAAACACACGAAACGCAGCGATTGATTCGTCCCGCGAAGCCTGCGCGTAGCGCCTGGTGAGACCTTGGCGGCTATCCACCAGCCGATGCGAACGAACCGAACGAATGCCCTCCATAGAACCTTGCAAGGAACCGATGACACCGGCTTCTAATTCGCGTTGGCGTCGATACAAAGGGGCAGAACGAGGAAGATACCATCGCAACCCCAGCGCATAGAACGGAATCCCGCACAGCCCCGCCAACGCGAGGCGCCAATCCAACCCCGCTATTCCAGCGCTGGCCACCACGACCATCACCAGCGCGCTGAGGGTCGATGGAACCGACTTGCGGGCACTGCTCACCAGCGCGGCGACATCCGCACCAACTCGGCCCAGCACCTCTCCCCGGCCCAGGGACTCCACCGTGGTGGAAGGCAGATTCAGCACCGCGGCGACGGCGCGCTCACGCAACTTCGCAACTACCTGGGCAATCGTCACACCCGTCAGCGCCTCCGCAAGGCCAGCGACAACGGCAGTACCAATACACGCCACGGCAGCCCACACAATCACCTTCAGCACGCCAGACTTGCCGTCACCGGCGGCTACCGCATCGATGACGCTGGCCAGCAGATAAATGGGCACCAGAGAGAGCAAGGCACCGGCGAAAGTGAACAGCACCGCACTAATTGCTGGAGTTGCGGTGCGACGGAGCAGGCGGCCAATCTCCGCAGCGGACTCACCAGGCGAAGCAGTGGGAAGTACGGCACTCACTTAAGCGTGAGACTTTCCTGCCGGTTGCAAGGTGGTCCACTCGCGGTCGATGAACTCCATCGCCTCGTCCCGCGATACCCCGCCGTCTACGCCACGGGAAGGGTCTCCCAGAGCCACGGTCCATCCGTCTGGCACGGCGGCGAACGTAGGCCACAACGAGTACTGTCCCTCGTCGTTGATAAGGGCGAAGAAGCTGCCCTGTTCGTCATCAAACGGGTTGCTAGACAACACGCGCCCCTTGTCTCATGATGCGGAAATAACGGGTTTATGGGCTGCGTTGGCCAAAGTGGTGGCACAAGTGCAGCAAGCGCGAATTAACTTAGCATAACCTAATATGCAGCTTTTGAGAAGGGGCGTGGATAGCAAAAGACCCGCCATAGGCGGTTGCCTACGGCGGGTATATAGTGCGAATTTCCACCTTACCACGACTGACTTACATCAGCACACCGGCAAAGACCGGAAAGTCTTAGAGAAAACTAGCGAGCCTTCTCTACGATGTCCAGGAGACGGAAGTGCTTGTCCTTGGACAGCGGGCGGGTCTCCTCGATGCGGACGCGGTCGCCGACACCGGCGAGGCCTTCCTCATCGTGAGCCTTCACGCGCGAGTTGGTGCGCATGATCTTGCCGTACAGGGCGTGCTGCTTGCGGTCCTCCAGCTCGACGACGATGGTCTTAGCCATCTTGTCGGAGACCACGTAGCCGGTGCGGACCTTCTTCTGGCCCTTTTCCTTCTTGTTCACGTTAGCCTCACTCATGCTGCGTCACCACCAGGGTTGGTCGACAGCCCGAGCTCGCGCTCGCGCAGGACCGTGTAGATGCGAGCGATGTCCTTCTTGACAACGCTCAGACGACGGTTGTTGGTCAGCTGGCCGGTCGCCATCTGGAAGCGAAGGTTGAACAGCTCTTCCTTGCTCTCCTTCAGGCGGGTGGTCAGCTCCTCGTTGCTGAGCTCGCGGAGCTCAGAGGCTGGGATACCAGTAGCCATTAGAACTGATCCTCCTTCTTCACGATGCGCACCTTGCATGGCAGCTTCGCGCCGGCGCGGCGCAGAGCCTCCAACGCGGTCTGCTCATCTGGGTACGACATCTCGAACAGGATGCGGCCAGGCTTGACGTTGGCGACCCACTTCTCGACCGGGCCCTTACCGGAACCCATACGCACGCCAAGCGGCTTCTGGGTCAGCGGACGGTCCGGGAAGATGTTGATCCACACCTTGCCACCACGCTTGATGTGGCGGTTGATGGCAATACGTGCAGCCTCGATCTGACGGTTCGTGATGTAGGTCGGCTCCAGGGCCTGCAGGCCGTAGTCGCCGAAGGTCACACGGTTGCCGCCCTTGGACATACCGCTACGGTTCGGGCGGTGCTGGCGGCGGAACTTAACGCGCTTGGGGATAAGCATTTGTTCTTAGCCCTCCTGCTTCTTCTCGGCGCGCTGGCGGCGTGCACCACCGCGGCGCGGGCGCTCACGGCGACCACCGCGGGACGGGCGCTCGTCGCGAGCGTTCATCAGGGACTCGCGGCGACCGCCGACGACGTCACCCTTGTAGATCCACACCTTGACGCCGATGCGGCCGAAGGTGGTGTGGGCCTCGTGGGTGCCGTAGTCGATCTCGGCACGGAGGGTGTGCAGCGGAACGCGACCCTCGTGGTAGCGCTCGGTGCGACCCATCTCCGCGCCGCCCAGGCGACCGGAGCAGACAACCTTGATGCCCTTGACCTGTGGCTGACGCATTGCACCCTGGATTGCCTTGCGCATAGCGCGGCGGAATGCAACACGGTTGACCAGCTGCTCGGCGATGGACTGAGCCACCAGCTGAGCGTTGGCATCAACGTTCTTGACTTCGAGGATGTTGAGCTGGACCTGCTTGCCGGTGAGCTTCTCGAGCTTGCCGCGGATGCGGTCAGCCTCGGAGCCACGACGGCCGATCACGATGCCCGGACGTGCGGTGTGGATGTCGACGCGCACACGGTCGTGCGTGCGCTCGATGACCACGTTCGCGATGCCGGCGCGCTCGAGGCCCTCGGAGAGGAACTCGCGGATCTTGATGTCTTCGGCAAGGTAGTCAGCGTACTGCTTGTCGGCGTACCAGCGGGACCGCCAATCGGAGGTGATACCCAGCCGGAGGCCGTGGGGTTGAATCTTCTGGCCCACTACTGAGCACTTCCCTTCTGGCTCTCGACTACCACGGTGATGTGGCTGCTGCGCTTACGGATGTGGAAAGCACGACCCTGAGCGCGCGGACGGAAACGACGCATGGTCGGGCCCTCGTCGGCGTATGCCTCGGAGATGACCAGGGTGCGCGGATCCAGACCAAAGTTGTTCTCAGCGTTAGCCGCTGCGGAGGCAACAACCTTGGCGACGTCCTCGGAAGCAGCCTGCGGGGCGTACTTCAGGATTGCCAGGGCGTCCTCGACGGACTTACCGCGGACCAGGTCGATCACGCGGCGTGCCTTCATCGGGCTGACGCGCACGAAACGCGCGGTGGCGCGTGCGGAATTCACAGTTTCAGTCATGATTATCGACGACCCTTCATGTCGTCCTTGACGTGACCCTTAAAGGTCTTCGTCGGTGCGAACTCGCCCAGCTTGTGACCAACCATCGAGTCATCGATGAACACCGGCACGTGCTTGCGACCGTCGTGGACGGCGAAGGTGTGACCGATGAAGTCGGGCAAGATAGTCGAGCGGCGGGACCAGGTCTTGATGACCTGCTTGGTACCCTTCTCGTTCTGAGCATCCACCTTGTTGAGGAGGTGCTCGTCAACGAATGGGCCCTTCTTAAGGCTGCGTGGCATTCTCTGCTACCTCCTCTTAGCGCTTCTTGTTGGGACGGCGACGGCGGACAATCATCTTGTCGCTCGGACGGTTCGGGCGGCGGGTGCGGCCCTCCAGCTGACCCCATGGGGACACTGGGTGGCGGCCACCGGACGTGCGGCCCTCACCACCACCGTGCGGGTGGTCGACCGGGTTCATAGCAGCACCGCGGACGGTCGGGCGCCAGCCCTTCCAGCGCATACGGCCGGCCTTGCCCCAGCGGATGTTGATCTGCTCCTGGTTACCGACCTCGCCGACGGTTGCACGACAACGGATGTCGACGCGGCGGATCTCGGAGGACGGCATACGCAGGACTGCGTACTTGCCTTCCTTACCCAGCAGCTGGATCGAGGCACCAGCGGAGCGGGCCATCTTGGCGCCGCCGCCTGGCTTCAGCTCGACGCAGTGGATGGTGGTACCGGCCGGGATGTTACGCAGCGGCAGGTTGTTACCAACCTTGATGTCTGCGTTCGGGCCGGACTCGACCAGTGCGCCCTGCTTCAGGCCGCGCGGGGCGATGATGTAGCGCTTCTCGCCGTCGCGGTAGTGCAGCAGTGCGATGTTTGCGGTGCGGTTCGGGTCGTACTCGATGTGAGCGACCTTTGCGACCACGCCGTCCTTGTCGTTACGACGGAAGTCGATCACGCGGTAGCGACGCTTGTGGCCGCCACCCTTGTGACGGGTGGTGATGTGGCCGTGAACGTTGCGGCCACCGGTCTTCGACAGCGGGCGCAGCAGAGACTTCTCTGGAGTGGAGCGAGTGATCTCGCTGAACTCGGAGACGGAGCTCGCGCGGCGACCCGGCGTAGTCGGCTTGTACTTACGAATAGCCATACTTTTGCTTCCTCTTTACCTGTCGGTTTGCCGACGCTTACGCGACGGTGCCACCGAAGATGTCGATCGGATCGCTGCCGGCGACCAGGGTCACCATGGCGCGCTTGGTGGCCTTGCGACGACCGTAGCCGTAGCGGGTGCGCTTGAGCTTGCCCTCACGGTTTGCGGTGTTGACGCTGGCGACCTTCACGCCGAAGATCTGCTCGACGGCAATCTTGATCTGGGTCTTGTTGGACGTTGGTGCGACGAGGAACGTGTAAACGTTCTGCTCCATCAGGGCGTAAGACTTTTCAGACACGACCGGAGCGATGATGACGTCGCGAGGATCTACAACCTTGTTGCTCACTTAGCCTCCTCCTTCGTGTTCTGGTCCTCGGCCTTGTTGGCGCCGCTTGCGGCCTTGATGAAGGCGTCCAGTGCCTCGACAGAGAACACGACGTCGTCTGCGTACAGAACGTCGTAGGTGTTCAGCTGGTCTGCCGGCAGTGCGTGCACGTTCGGCAGGTTGGCGACGGACTTGCGAGCGGTCAGGTCCTCACGGGTGAGGACGACCAGGATCTGCTTGCGCTCGGTCAGACGCTCCAGGAAGGAACGTGCAGACTTGGTGGATGGGATCTGGCCCGGCACGAGCTCCTCGATCACGTGGATGCGTGAGTGGCGTGCGCGGTCAGACAGGGCGCCGCGCAGTGCGGCGGCCTTCATCTTCTTCGGGGTGCGCTGGGAGTAGTCGCGCGGCTGCGGGCCGTGGACCGTGCCACCACCGGTGAAGTGTGGTGCGCGGATGGAGCCCTGGCGTGCGCGGCCGGTGCCCTTCTGGCGGAATGGCTTGCGGCCACCGCCACGGACCTCGCCGCGACCCTTGGTTGCGTGCGTGCCCTGGCGCTTCGCTGCGAGCTGAGCGGTAACGACCTGGTGCATCAGCGCGACGGACGCCTCAACATCGAAGATGGATGCTGGGAGCTCTACGCTGCCGTTGGTCTTACCATCAGCGGTATGTACATCAAGCTTCAGATTGCTCATGCTTTAGCACCGCCCTTCACTGCGGTCTTGACAACGACGATGCCGCCGTTGATACCCGGAACTGCGCCCTTGATGAGCAGCAGGTTGGAATCGGTATCGACCTTGGCAACCTTCAGGTTCTGCATGGTCACGCGGTTGTTGCCCATGCGACCTGCCATGCGCTTGCCCTTGAAGACGCGACCCGGGGTAGCGGCTCCGCCGATACCACCGACGCGACGGTGCGCTGCCTGGTTACCGTGTGCTGCACCCTGGCCAGCAAAGCCGTGGCGCTTCATGCCACCGGCGAAGCCGTGACCCTTGGAGGTGCCGGTGACGTCCACGAAGTCGACCTCGTTGAAGATCTCGACGGTTACGTCCTGGCCGACCTCGTAGCCGGAAGCATCCGCGACGCGGATCTCGGCGACGTGGCGACGAGGGGTAACGCCGGCCTTCTTGAAGTGGCCAGACTCAGGCTTGTTGACCTTACGTGGGTCGATCTCACCGAATGCGATCTGGACGGCCTCGTAGCCGTCGATGTCCTTGGTGCGCACCTGGGTTACGACACAAGGCCCAGCCTCGACGACGGTGACCGGTACGACGCGGTTCTCGTCATCGAAGATCTGGGTCATGCCGAGCTTCTTGCCCAGGATGCCCTTGATCTCAATATCACTCATAGTTTTGTTCTCCGCTGCCTTTAAGCTGCTGTATTCAGACTCGACTCAGGCTTACTGAATGTTGACGTCGACGCTTGCCGGAAGGTCGATGCGCATGAGGGCATCAACGGTCTTCGGGGTTGGGTCGAGAATGTCGATCAGGCGCTTGTGAGTACGCATCTCGAAGTGCTCGCGCGAGTCCTTGTACTTGTGCGGCGAACGGATGACGCAGTAAACGTTCTTTTCAGTTGGCAACGGCACCGGGCCGACTACACGGGCGCCGGTACGAGTGACCGTCTCAACAATCTTCTTGGCAGAAGCGTCGATTGCCTCGTGATCGTAGGCCTTGAGCCTGATGCGGATCTTCTGTCCCGCCACGCTTGTCCTCTTCCTCAGCGTGCCCACGTTCTCGACCTGCTGTCGAGCTTGTGAGCGAACACGCTTCTTTTCTTGTCTTAACGCTGTCCGGCCGTGGGGCCTGGTCCAGACGCCAGTTTGCTCAGTGTCTTCTCTGTTCACTTCGTTGCACCGGTTGGGGTGGTAAACGATCGCGTTTGCGTTGTTCACAAAGCACACACTGTGTGTTGGAAGAGACCCTCCCCGCGTGGGGACTAGTGCTCATGCGCCTAAATACTGCTGGTTATCTGCAGTTGTGGACGCAGAGGAGGCAAAAGGTTCTTTCCTTATGCTTACTGCCGCTGTTCATTTACCATGTCCCACTCCGGCACCCGCGGTCGGGCGTGTCGCCGTTCCCGCGCGAAGTACCGCACAGCAGAGTTATCCCCCACTGTGTTGGTTCATGCTCGCTTCACCATCAGCACCTTCTTGGCTGGGCGTTTTATCCTGATCAGTTCCGGTTAGGCTTAATCAAGCACGCATGGCCTCATGTGCCGTGTTAAAGCAACGTCAAGTATTCAACCACATCGAACGCGTGAGGCCAAATTTATTTTTCTGAGCCCGCGGCGGCTCGCTCACGGGCCGAGGGCAGCGCACGACGGGAGCTTTAACACAGCGTGTGCAACACGCATTAGAATCGCCACATAGTTTTCTCGTAGAGGTTTCAGGCGTGATCGTTGCTGACACCTTATATATAAGGAGGGCAAAACAGTGAGCGATTCTATGGATCCCCGTCGGCGCCCCTCGGATCCTAGGAGATCCCCGCTGCCTGCTCCACGTTCCCCGCAGTCCGATGAGGGCGGCCCGCAGCCGCCGACTTACCGGCGCGCGAACACACCGGCGCCGGAGCGGGAGGCAGGGCAGCGGTCAACCCGCGGCCCTCGTTACGCAGACCACGGCGCCGCTCAAGGCTCCCACCCGCGCCCCCGCCCTCGTGCGCAGCAGCCACGCGGCAGTCGACCCATTCCGGAAGGTGAGCAACGCCCCCGCTCGCAAGGTAGGCCCCAGCGCCGCCGCCCGCTTTCCCAAGAAGAGGTCGGCACTCCTCGTTCACGCCAGGGCCAACCGCAGCGCCGTCCCCGCCCCCAGGCATCAGAAGGGGGCCGCCCCACTCCGCCGAGCCAGCGCCGTCCACGTCCGCAGGGCGAACCCCCGCGTCGCCGACCGCAGGGCGAACCCCAGCGCCGCCGGCCGCAAGTTCCCGCTGACGGGCAACCGGGCACTCGCCGCCCGCGTCACCCGCGCCCCGCCGGGGAGCAGCCTCGTTACCGCAGGGGCGACCAGCCCGTAGGCTCGGCTCCTCGTCGGCGCACCGCGACGTCCAGTAGCCGTGACCATGGGCGCCCCCGCCCCAAGCAGGGCCGCGCACTTGGCCCGGAGATGGCCGCTGTTCAGCAGCGCCGCGCCCGCCGGGACGCAGAGGCAGCGCAGCACCGGCGCCCGGAACCGCAGCTTGGCTCCACCTGGCGGGAGACCTCTTCGCGCGATGGCAAGAAGAAACCGATGTGGTTCAAGCTCGGCGCCGCCGCATTGGCCCTGGTGCTCGTGTTTGCGCTCTGGCCCTCGGGCAAGTTCTCCCCTCCGGAGGACTTGGAGAATAACGAAGTAGTCGCAGAGCAGTCGCCTCCCATCGACCCCTCCCCTGTGATCGAGATGTACGTACCCGCCCTAAAGATGCACGCCACCTTCGAGGACGGGCCGTGCCGCGTGAAGGACGGTGCGATCAATCCTGACACGATGGATAAGGCCTGCACCTACACCTCGGAGGACAAGCCCTACTCCCTACCCGGCACGAATGCCAAAGACATCGTGGTCATTACGGGCCACACGGGCGCGGGCGTTCCAGCCGTATTTAACGACCTCTACGACGGCGCGAAGGATAAGCACAAGGTCAGCATCGGTGACAAGCTCTACCTGCGCACCCAGGCCTCCGGCGACACCTGGCTCGTGTACTCCGCCACCGATCTCCACGACCCAGAGAAGGAGGGGCTCTCACAAAGCCCCGAGATTTGGGGCGAGGGCCCCATGCCGGGCCGACTGCTGACGATCAGCTGCATTCAGCCGGCGAACCTGCTCGCCCCGGCCGTTCGCAATGCGGTGGTGGGCTGGCAGTTCCAGGGCACCTCCACAACGGTGGACAAGGGCGAGGAGGAGCAAGCACCCCAAGAAGCGAAGTAATGACAAGCTGAGAATTCCACCCCTTTTTGAGGGTTTTTCTCATTGCGTGTGCAAAATTTGTTGCGAGAGTTAAGGAAGCGCTTATAGTTGACACTGTTGATGCCGCCCCCGATGTTTGGCATTACGCAACACCAATTTCTTTCAAGGAGAGATCATGAAGCGTTTTCCACGCACTCTGACCGCCGCCGTCATGGCAGGCGCCCTGGCCGTCGGTGGCGCAACCGTCGCACAGGCACAGGAAAACCAGCCTGTTCCAGGCGCTGCGGCAACTCCACCTGCTCGAGGCGCCGCGGCAAATCCAGAAGATGTCAAGTCCCAAGAGGACAACGAGAAGCCAGCCGAAGGTGACGGCACCGGGACTCCAGCCGAGGAGGGTCCGAACGAGAACGAGGATCCGGCTAGCGATGAGAACCAGGGCATCCCAGACCCGGTTTCTGTCACCGTTGATGGTGTTGAGTACTTTAAGACCACCAATGACAAGGGCGAGATCGTCTACCGTGCCAACGATCCGTACGGCGCTGCAGACACCACCGAGCTGACCCGTGACGAGGCTCTGGCTATTCGCGACAAGCAGCTCGCGGAAGATCAGAATCCTGGCGACAACCAGGGCAGCTCCGACTTCGACAAGAAGAAGCTGGCTTGGCTGGCTCTGCCGGCAGCCCTGATCATCGGTGGCATCGTTTACCACCTGATGAAGGACGGCCAGACCTACACCCCGGACGAGGGTCGCAAGAACGAGGACCCGACCGCTGAGGAGAAGGCTGCTTCCGACAAGATGCTGGCCGAGAACAAGGACGAGGTCATCGCTCAGGGCGGTCAGCTGGCTGAGGGCGCAGACGCCGCAGCAACCGACCGTGGTATCGCAGCCGAGACCGGCTCCAACGCTGCCGCACGCGGCCTGGCTGCACTCGCAGTCGTCGCAATGGTTGCAGCTGGTGCATTCGCAGCTTCCCGCAAGCTGTTCGCCTAATCGCGGAATCAACGCTTAACAGCCCCTCACCCGCCGAGCACAACGCTCTAGGCACAACGGGCAGTTAACCCCCCGGCCCACCCCCTCCCCCGGATCATCCGGCGGAGGGGGTGGGCTTTTCTATGCCCACGCGAGCCAACAACTGCGATAACCTGAAAGGCATTGCGCACACCGGGCGAGATAGAACGGCAGCGCCAGAGCGAGCCCGGCAGCGCCAGCACGCCACCAGGGCTCCAAAGCACCCAACAAGGGCACACAACCATCGAGAAGAGGCTTCCATGGCCAACCAGGCCCGCAACACCGGCGGCAACCAGAGCTTCCGCAAGAACCCGGAGTACGTCAAGGCGCGCCGCGCCATCGTCCGCGAACACCACCCGGACCACGGCGGGTCTAACGAGGCCCTCATCGCGGAGCTCAAGAAGCTCGACGAGCGCTGGGAGCGCAAAACCGCGTTCAGCGCAGCCCTGCGGGAACAGCTCCAGGAGCACCGCCCCTCCTTCATCGACCCGAAGGCCGCAGAACAGGCCATCCAGTTCGCAGAGCGCTACGCGGACCCCGTCGTCTCCACCGCGGACTACCTCGTCGAGCGCGGAGAAAAGGGCGGCAAGTGGCTCAAGGAGAAGAGCCAGGGGCTCTACGAGTCCAAGGTCCCACCCAAGGTGAAGCAGAAGGTCGAGAAGACCGCCCAGGACGTCCTCAACCGCGCCACAAAGCGCTTCAAGACCGGCAAGTAGCCCCGCCCCCTATAGACGCAAAGAACCCCCGGTAGCTCGCTGAGAAGCGAAGCTCCGGGGGTTAACGCTTCCCGCCGGCCCCTTAGGGGCTAGCGGCAAGCCAACCGCTTAGAGAAGCAGTATTACTTGTTGATCTTGGTCACACGACCAGCACCAACGGTGCGGCCACCCTCACGGATAGCGAAGCGCAGGCCCTCGTCCATTGCGACCGGCTGGATCAGCTTGACGCTCATCTCAACGTTGTCGCCCGGCATGACCATGTCGGTGCCCTCTGGCAGGGTAACGACACCGGTGACGTCGGTGGTACGGAAGTAGAACTGCGGACGGTAGTTGTCGAAGAACGGGGTGTGACGGCCACCCTCGTCCTTGGACAGGACGTAGACGGAGCCCTCGAACTCGGTGTGCGGGGTGTAAGCGCCCGGCTTAGCGATGATCTGGCCGCGCTCGACGTCCTCACGCTTCAGACCACGCAGCAGCAGTGCAGCGTTGTCGCCAGCCTCTGCGGTGTCCAGCAGCTTGTTGAACATCTCGATGGAGGTGACGGTGGTCTTGGTGGACTTCTCGCGGATGCCCAGGATCTCGACCTCGTCGTTCAGGTTCAGGACGCCACGCTCAACACGGCCGGTAACGACGGTGCCGCGACCGGTAATGGTGAAGATGTCCTCAACCGGCATCAGGAACGGCTTGTCGGTCTCGCGCTCCGGGTCCGGGATGGACTCGTCGCAAGCCTTCATCAGCTCGAGGACGGAGTCGACCCACTTCTGCTCGCCCTCCAGGGCGCCCAGTGCGGAGATCGGGACGACCGGAGCCTCCTCGTCGTAGTCCTGCTCAGCCAGAAGCTCGCGGACCTCCATCTCGACGAGCTCGAGGAGCTCCTCATCGTCAACCATGTCGCACTTGTTCAGTGCAACGAGGATGTACGGAACGCCAACCTGGCGAGCCAGCAGGACGTGCTCACGGGTCTGCGGCATCGGGCCATCGGTTGCAGCAACAACCAGGATGGCGCCGTCCATCTGAGCAGCACCGGTGATCATGTTCTTGATGTAGTCAGCGTGACCCGGGGCATCGACGTGTGCGTAGTGACGCTTCTCAGTCTCGTACTCGACGTGAGAAATGTTAATCGTGATGCCGCGCTCCTTCTCCTCCGGCGCCTTGTCGATGGCGTCGTAGGCGAAGGCCTTGTTCTGCTCTGGGTAGGTCTCGTGCAGAACCTTGGTGATCGCAGCAGTCGTGGTGGTCTTACCGTGGTCAACGTGACCGATGGTACCGATGTTTACGTGCGGCTTTGTGCGCTCGAACTTTGCCTTCGCCACTTAGTGTCCTCCTGGACTTCTCGGTGGCTACGACTCTCGCAGCCACATTGATTTACTTCTCCGGTTCACCATTTTACCTCTTAACGGCAGGTAGCTGACAAACCGAAATTTATTATGCCGATTACATACTGTCCTGAAATCAGCAACCAGACGCGCTGGCGCTTGATCTCAGCCACCCTGAAGAACTCTTAAGGCTCTCCAAGTGGGTAACGGCCAGCACACCGCATCATACTCAAATGTGAAGTACTTTAAAAACTTCGATGGTGCGACGTGCAAGCCCCTACCCCACCCCGCAGGCGCGGGGTCGGTGTTTGCCCAGGTTTCGCGCGGTTCCACTCGCGTGGACCGCACCCGGGCGGGCTTAAAGGTGTAGAACCTCGACGTCGGGAGGCTAGCTAGCACTAGCAGCTAGCCCACCCCGCATCGGGAACTACTTGCCGGTGCGCTCGGCGATGATCTCCTCAGCCACGTTCTGAGGAACCTCAGCGTAGGAGTCGAAGATCATGGAGTAGTTGGCGCGGCCCTGGGTCTTGGAACGCAGGTCGCCAACGTAGCCGAACATCTGGGACAGCGGGACGCGGGCCTTAACGACCTTCGCGCCGGAGCGGTCCTCCATGGAAGACACAGAGCCACGGCGGGAGTTGACGTCACCGATGACCTCACCCATGTACTCCTCAGGGGTGATGATCTCCACGGCCATCATCGGCTCCAGCAGAACCGGCTTAGCCTTCGCCACGGCCTCCTTGAGAGCCATGGAACCAGCCAGCTTGAAGGCCATCTCGGAGGAGTCAACCTCGTGGTAAGCACCGTCCAGCAGGGTGGCCTTGATGTTCACCAGCGGGAAGCCAGCGAGGTAGCCGTACTGCATGGCGTCCTGGATACCCTGGTCGACCGACGGGATGTACTCCTTCGGAATACGGCCACCGGTGACCTCGTCGATGAACTCGTAGGTCTCCTCGGAGCCCTCCTCCGGCTCCAGCGGCTCCAGAGCGATGATGACGCGAGCGAACTGACCGGAACCACCGGTCTGCTTCTTGTGCGTGTACTCGAGCTTCTCGACCGGCTTCTTGATGGTCTCGCGGTAAGCAACCTGCGGAGCACCAACGTTTGCCTCGACCTTGAACTCGCGCTTCATGCGGTCCACCAGCACGTCGAGGTGCAGCTCGCCCATACCGCCGATGACGGTCTGGCCGGTCTCCTCGTCCAGCTTCACGGTGAAGGTCGGGTCCTCTTCCGCCAGCTTCTGGATGGCGGTACCCAGCTTCTCCTGGTCGGACTTGGTCTTCGGCTCGATAGCCACCTCGATGACCGGGTCCGGGAAGTCCATGTCCTCGAGAACGACCGGGTTAGCGGCGTCGGACAGGGTGTCACCGGTGGAAGTGTCCTTCAGGCCGATGAAGGCGTAGATGTGACCAGCGGATGCGCGGTCAACCGGCTGCTCCTTGTTGGAGTGCATCTGGAACAGCTTGCCGACGCGCTCCGGCTTTTCCTTGGTGGAGTTGACGATCTTGTCGCCGGTCTCCACGGAGCCGGAGTAGACGCGGACGTAGGTCAGCTTGCCGAAGAACGGGTGAACAGCGACCTTGAACGCCAGCGCGGAGAACGGCTCGTCGCGGGACGGCTTGCGGTTGCGCTCAACCTCGCGGTCCTTCGGGTCGAAGCCCTTGATCGAGCCGACGTCCATCGGGTTCGGCAGGTAGTCGATGATGGCGTCCAGGATCGGCTGGATGCCCTTGTTCTTGTAGGCGGTACCACAGAAGACCGGGTATGCCTCGCCGTTGATGGTGAGCTGACGGATCTGCTTCTTGATCTCGTCGACGGTGATCTCCTCGCCGGCGAAGTAGCGCTCCATGAGCTCTTCGTCGGACTCCGCGACAGCCTCGATCAGCTTCTCGCGGTACTCCTCAGCCTTCTCCTGCAGGTCGGCCGGGATCTCCTCGATGGTCGGCTCGGTGCCTGCAGCAACGACGCCTGGCCACATCAGGGCCTTCATCTGCAGCAGGTCGACGACACCCTCGAAGTTGTCCTCAGCGCCGATCGGCAGCTCCATGACCAGCGGCTTCGCGCCGAGGCGGTCGATGATGGTCTGCACGGTGTGGTAGAAGTCCGCACCCAGCTTGTCCATCTTGTTGACGAAGCAGATGCGCGGGACGTCGTACTTATCAGCCTGGCGCCAGACCTGCTCAGACTGCGGCTCAACGCCTTCCTTCGCGTCGAAGACAGCAACAGCGCCGTCCAGGACACGCAGGGAACGCTCGACCTCAACGGTGAAGTCGACGTGACCCGGGGTATCGATCAGGTTGATCTGGTTGTCGTTCCAGAAGCAGGTCGTCGCGGCGGACGTAATCGTGATGCCGCGCTCCTTCTCCTGGTCCATCCAGTCCATCGTGGATGCACCGTCGTGGGTCTCGCCCACCTTACGGTTGATACCGGTGTAGAAGAGGATGCGTTCGGTGGTGGTGGTCTTACCGGCATCGATGTGGGCCATGATGCCGATGTTGCGGACCTTCTTCAGGTCGGTCAGTGCTTCGAGTGCCACTGGTTAAAAACTCCGCTCAATCGTTGTCGAGCGGCCCGGACCTTAAGGTTGTTGGTCGCATAAGGCCTAGCGAGCCGCATTGGTCTGTTCAGGTTCTATTTTGCCATTTTTATGGCCGCCTGGAGTAGGGGGAGTTTTCCCTCCCCCACTACTCCCGCCTGGGCTGGCCGCAGCGACCGCGGCCAGCCGGTCAAGCGACTACCAGCGGTAGTGAGCGAAGGCGCGGTTAGCCTCAGCCATCTTGTGAATGTCCTCGCGACGCTTCACGGAAGCGCCCAGGCCGTTGGAGGCATCGAGGATCTCGTTGGCGAGACGCTCAACCATGGAGTTCTCGCGACGCTGGCGGCTGAAGGTGACGAGCCAACGCAGCGCCAGGGTGGTGGAACGGCCCGGACGGACGTCGACCGGGACCTGGTAGGTTGCGCCACCGACGCGGCGGGAACGAACCTCGAGGGCCGGCTTAACGTTGTCGAGTGCCTTCTTCAGGGTCAGGACCGGGTCGGTGCCGGTCTTCTCGCGGCACTGCTCGAGGGCACCGTAGACGATGCGCTCAGCGGTGGACTTCTTGCCGTCGATCAGGATCTTGTTGACCAGCTGGGAGACGAGGACGTCGCCGTACACCGGGTCCTTGACGAGTGGGCGCTGTGCTACTGGACCTTTACGTGGCATGGCTTACTTCTCCTTCTTGACGCCGTAGCGGGAACGTGCCTGCTTACGGTCCTTGACACCCTGGGTATCCAGAGCGCCACGGACGATCTTGTAGCGAACACCCGGGAGGTCCTTCACACGACCACCGCGGACGAGCACCATGGAGTGCTCCTGGAGGTTGTGGCCCTCACCTGGGATGTAAGCGGAGACCTCGATGCCGGAGGTCAGGCGGACACGGGCGACCTTACGCAGAGCCGAGTTCGGCTTCTTCGGGGTGGTGGTGTACACGCGGGTGCACACGCCACGACGCTGCGGGGAGCCCTTCAGACCGGCGGTCGCAACCTTGCCCGGCTTATCGTGGCGACCCTTGCGGATCAGCTGCTGAATAGTTGGCATAGATAGACTTTCTTCTTTGGGTTTTAAACTTGCAGAAGCCTCGGTATGTCGTGAACCCCCTGGCGGGGCACCCACTTGCCGAACTGAGCGAAAACACCCTTGAACAGCAAAAAATGGGGGCTCTTTTCCGGGGCCACTACCGTTTTGTATCACTCCGCGCACTCGGCACGAAGATCCCTGTATTAAGCACCCTCTGCCGTTTCCCATTCGGTACGCGCCATCGGAGCAATACAATCTACGCCGGTCAGAATACCGCAGTGAACGCTGGAAACCAAATGCGCTCGGAAGTGATTCCGGGCGCAACTCCAGGCGCATGTGCCGGTAGGCGGCTGCGGGGGACCCTGGCTGGCGCTAACTGCCCCAGCCCAGCCTCACATCCCCCCCCGGCCGCGCTGTCGCCTTATCCCTCACCGCGAGCTACATGCTGCAGCTCTGTGGAATATCCTTCTTGCCGCTCTTCCACTGCTTGAGCGCATCCTTCACCGCGCCGGCGTAGACCTTCGCGCCCTTTTCGCCTGGGTGGATGCCGTCGACGAAGTCGTCGTTCTCCTTCGCTGCCTCGCACCAGTTCGCGAGGTAAACGTTCGGAGTCTTCTTCGCCTCCGCGATGAGCTCCTCGTTGGCGTGCGCCATCCAGTCACGGTCACCGTAGGGCATCACGTAGATAATGACGCGATCCTTGCCCACGGCCTCCCGGATCTTCTTCAGCATCTCCGGGTCCCCCGCGCCGTCGGAGGGGCCATTGGTGCCCAGGCCGAGCACCACGAACTCGCGCAGCGTTCCGGCGTCCGACATCTGCTGCAGGATCGGCAGTGCCGCGATGTAGTGCCTGCTCTGTGCTGCGTCCACGGTCGTTCCAGGGAACTTCTCCTGCAGCGCGTCCACGGAGGCCAGCATCACGGAGTCACCGACCATGCTGATCTTGTTGCCGGAAGGCATCTTGCGATCCTCGACCGGGATCTTGCTGCCATCCTTCGGGACGGGCGGGGTGGTCTTCGCTGCTTCCTCGTTGGCC
Organism: Corynebacterium sp. HMSC27B11; assembly: GCF_001815985.1. Taxonomy (GTDB): domain Bacteria; phylum Actinomycetota; class Actinomycetes; order Mycobacteriales; family Mycobacteriaceae; genus Corynebacterium. The sequence goes on from NZ_KV823552.1 coordinate 39,463, forward strand.
TTCTGCAGGCGCTCGGACTTTTCCTTCAGGTCCTTTTCCAGGCTCGACTCCGAAGGAGCGGTGGCCAGCCCGCAGGCGGTCAGCGCCCCCACGAGGACGACGGCGAATCCGACACTCAGTTTGCGCATCACTCCACCACTAAACCAGCCCTTGATCGTCTTGCGGTAACCGTGGCGCCGGAACGGGGTTTCGATGTGATTAAAGCTCCACTCGGAGATCAGAGCAGTAAGGATTACAGCCACGATGCCGATGAGCCAGTCGGGCGCCTTGGGGGCCAGCACCGGCAGAACCATCACGATCGGCCAGTGCCACAGGTAGATGGAGAAGGACCGGTGCCCCAGCCAGCGGAGCACCCGGATATTCATCCACTCGTCGATGGCATTATCGCCGCGCGCCAGCCCCATCACGACCACAGAGGTCAACAGGCTGGCGATGACCAGCCCGCCACGGTAGGTGAACGCACTTTCCGCGTGCACGGTCATCATCATCGCCACGAGCCCCACGAAGGCCAGGGCGGGGACCCAGTCCGCGAGCAGCTGATGCTTGAACCAGTTGAGGCGGCGCGGATGCGAGTCCGCGACCCGGGAACGCACCGGGGAGGTCAGCAGGAGTGCGACCAGCGAACCGAGCAGCAGACCAAAAGCGTGAGTATCCGTGCCGTAGTAGACCCGCGACGGGTCCTGCTGCGGATCGAAGATCACCGCCATCGCGACCATGGAGGCGACGGCCAACACCGCCGTCAGGACCGCCATGCGCGGGCGGAAGCGAGTCGCGTTGCGCCGCACGGCGAGCAGCACCAACCAGACCAGAATCGGCCAGATCAGGTAGTACTGCTCCTCAATCGCCAGCGACCAATAGTGTGCAGTGACCTGGATATCCGACTTCGCGAAATAGGACTCAGAGTTCGCGATCTGCACCCAGTTATTGACGAAGAACGCAGTACCTAAAAACTGGGCGCGCAGCTTCACCGCAAGATCGCCACCGATCGTCCCCACCACGGCCGTCGTCATGATGAGAACGAACAGGGCCAACGGGGCGATGCGCCGCAGGCGTCGCCTCCAGAAGACCCGGAAGCTCACGCCCTGGGTGAGGGCAACTTCGCGCAGCAGAATCGACGTGATGAGGAAGCCGGAGAGCACGAAGAAGACGTCCACGCCCATGAACCCGCCGGGCAGGATGTCGCCGAAGAAGTGGTACAGCACCACGGCTGCCACCGCGACCCCTCGCAGCCCGTCGAGACCCGCGATCTGACGAATTCGGACGTGCACTTCTACTCCCTCCGGCTCGAATTGCCACCAAGTGAGATTAGCACCACAGGCGGGCAATCTTGCAGCCAAAGAGAGGGCTTTATGGCCATGTTCAGTTAACGCCCAGCTCACCTTCCCGTCGCAGGCAGGCGAGAACCGTGCAGCAGGTTTTTAGCGGCGCTTCTTGCCGAAAGTTTTGGTGAAATTCAGGCCCGGGATGCCAGTTTGGATGCGGATCATCTGCTGCCCATTGGCCTTCTGGGTGATGCGGGCCGGGCCCAGCTTGTAGGAGCCACCCACCCCGCCACTGGAGACGTTGACGCGGCCGTTGCGGCCGACCTTCTTGGACTCACGAAAAAAGATTCCCATGGGGCAAGAGTCTAGCGGCTACATCTTCGTCCGACTCAACGGTGAATAATCTACGGCCCCCTCACCTTCCTGTGAGGGAAAACCGGCACCCGTGTCCGCACTGCGCGCTACAGTCTCCCCCATGATGACCACAACCCGTATTGGAAACGCCCAGCCAGCCTCAGGACGCACAACTTTGCACCGTTCGCCGCGTGCCGTCGCGATCGTCGCACCGTTGCTCGCAGCCGGCCTACTCTCCGGCTGCAATTCCGAGGACACCCCCAACGCCTCACAGCCCTCGACTCCGACCAGCACCACTGCATCCGAATCCTCGACCACGGCAAACACCGCTCCCGAAACCTCGAGTAGCTCGAGGAAGCCACAACCGTCCGACGCCGAAAAACCTCCCGTTCAGGACAGAAGCACTGCTTCGGCACGACCTCAGAGCGCGGGAGAATCGGAGGGTGAGGCGTCCCCGGTAGCAGGAAAGCCGACCCCGAACGCCGCACCCGCGGATACGCAGCCTGGGGATTATTGCGGGCAGGTAAAAACTCGTGATTTCTCGCAGCCCAGCGAGCCGGTGGTGAACCAGAAGGTATACGCAGTCACCGCCGGCACGGATTGCGCTGCGGGGTTGGAAGCAATGCAGGGGTACGCGAACGGCATGCCTTATGATGCTTATAACCACGGCAACGCCCAGATCGTGAAGATTCCCGGTGGCAATTGCTCAGCTCCGACGGCTGCGAGAGCTCAAGAAACTAATACGTCGATGAGCTGCGCGGGCGACTTCGGTGAGGTGAAGGTGCCACAGCACGGTTAGGGATCGGACAAGGCTTGCAGCCACGCCCAGTACCCCACAGAGGGCACTTTTCTGCAGCTAAAGCCGAATATTGCAGACGGAGTCCACAGCTCGCTGCGCAAGATCCATGGGTATCCGCGAAGCGCGCGACTCAACTATCCTCTTAGCCATGAACGACGACGCCCTCCGTTGCGATGACAACGACCGCAACCGCGCCCAAGCTCTCCTCCACGACGCACTTGGCCGAGGCCAGATCAGCATCGCGGAGTTCGACGAGCGGGTGCAGCAGTGCATCGTCGCCCAGACCCGTGGCGAGCTGCTCGTGCCGCTGACCGATCTCTTCCTCGACCCGCGCACGGCACTCTACGGCCACCCGACAACCCCCGCTGCCCCGCCGAGCCCGAGCACGCCCACGCAGCGGCCCGCACCCACGAACAATGGGCAAAGCTTCTGGGAGAAGCTCACCAACTTCAACCGCCCGGCGGTACCCACGCGATCCCCGGAAGAGGTCGCCTACTTCGCCAACCAGATGGTCACCGGCGAGAACCTGCCCAACAACAGGGTGCAGGCTCTATTCTCTGATCGCCGGCTCCACCACTGGACCGTGCCCGCCTACCAGGAGATCCGAGCGCACGCCGGAACAGTGACTGTCGACCTTCTCGCCGCGCGCCTGGCCTCGCACCACACCACCATCGACGTGGGGGCCGCATTCGGGGAGGTCAAGATCCTCGTTCCAGAGGGCATCCGCGTGCACATCGACACCGACGGTTCCTTCGGGGAGACGACCTTCAAGGTCGCCCGCGGCGCTGTCCCACCGGAGCAGCTCCCCGCGAACGCGCCGACGCTGCGCATCACGGGCTCGCACAACCTCGGCTCCGTCACCGTGCGCGTCTTGCGCCTGGACTAAGCGGGGCCGGCACTGCCGCACCCCTTCGCTCGTATCGGCGCTCATTTCCGCTGCGCCCGCTCCCCCATCCCCGAAGCCCCGTCCCCCCCTCCCCGCGCACAGCAAAAGGCCCCAGGGTTTTCAAACCCTGGGGCCTTAACGCTCTCGGTCTAAGCCCGAGATCCTAAGCCTTAGTGCAGGCCGAGGTCATCCAGCGGGACGGACGCGCCGGTGAACTCACCGTAGCCCTCGTCACCGTAGAAACCGTCACCGAAGGTGGACGGCAGCGTGAACGCCGCGGCACGAGCCTCCTCGGTCGGCTGGACCTGGATGTTGCGGTAGCGGGCGATACCCGTACCAGCCGGGATCAGCTTACCGATGATCACGTTCTCCTTGAGACCGATGAGCTTATCGGAACGCTTGTTGATCGCAGCGTCCGTCAGCACGCGAGTGGTCTCCTGGAAGGAAGCGGCGGACAGCCAGGACTCGGTTGCCAGGGAAGCCTTGGTGATACCCATGATCTCGGCGCGAACCTCGACCGGGCGGCCACCCGTCTTCACGGCCTCCTTCGACGCGGCCACCGCGTCGGAGTGATCCACCAGGGAGCCCGGCAGGTACTCCGTGGAACCGGAGTCGATGACCGTCACGCGACGCAGCATCTGGCGCACGATGATCTCGATGTGCTTGTCGTGAATAGCCACACCCTGATCGCGGTACACCTTCTGCACCTCGTTGATCAGGTGCTGCTGCACGCCACGGCGACCCATCACGCGAAGCACCTCGTGCGGATCCGCAGCGCCCTTCAGCAGCTGCTGGCCCATCTTCACGTGGTCACCGTCGCGGAGCGGACGCTCCACGCCACCGGTGCCCAGCGTTGCCAGACCCTGACGCTTCGACAGCTTCTCGTACACAACCTCCTCGGAACCATCGTCCGGGATGATCGTGAGGGTGAAGAACGCGTCGTCGTCCTCGATCTTGATCTTGCCGTCCACGGAAGCGATCGGGGACTTCGCCTTCGGAACACGAGCCTCGAACAGCTCCTGAACACGCGGCAGACCACCCGTAATATCGCCACCAACACCACCGAGGTGGAAGGTACGCATCGTCAGCTGGGTACCCGGCTCACCAATGGACTGGGCAGCCACGATACCGACAGCCTCGCCGATCTCGACCTTCTTACCCGTCGCCATGGACTTGCCGTAGCAGGTGGAGCACACGCCGGTGGCGGTGCCACAGGTCATGACAGAACGAGCCTTGACGGTCTCCACACCAGCCTTGACCAGCTCAGCCAGCTCCAGCTCGCCGATGATCGCACCGGCCTCGCACACAACCTCGCCGTTCGCGCCGATGGCGTCGGCAGCCAAGAAGCGGCCCAGCACGGAGGTCTCGACGAAGTCCGCGCGAGCGAACTCGCCGGTCTTCTCGCCGTTGGCGTCCAGCACCGGGGTGCAGACGTCCAGGACAACGCCCTGCTTGGTGCCACAGTCGTCCTCGCGGACGATGACGTCCTGCGCGACGTCCACCAGACGACGGGTGAGGTAACCGGAGTCAGCGGTACGCAGTGCCGTATCCGCCAGACCCTTACGGGAACCGTGGGAGTTATTGAAGTACTCGAGCACGGACAGGCCCTCACGGAAGGAGGTCTTCACCGGGCGGGTGATGTAGTCACCGCGGGAGTTCGTGACCATGCCCTTCATGCCGGCCAGGGTCCAGATCTGGCGCATGTTACCGGCAGCACCGGACTTCACGATCATCGGGATCGGGTTGTCATCCGGGTAGAGCTTCTCCACCGACTCACCGACGAAGTCCGTTGCTTCCTTCCACAGGTCAACCAGGGACTGGTAGCGCTCGGACTCGTTGATCTTGCCTCGGGCCAGCTTCTTCTCGATGCGCTGTGCCTTGGCCTCGTACTCGTCGAGGATCTCCTGCTTATTCGGCAGAACCAGCACGTCGTGCATGGTGATGGTCACACCGGAGCGGGTTGCCCAGTAGAAGCCAGCGTCCTTCAGCTTGTCCACCGTCTGCGCGACGGTGATCATCGGGTACTTCGCTGCCAGGTCGTTAATGACGACGGCCTGGTTCTTCTTGTCCATCACGCCTTCGACGTACGGGTAGTTCCACGGCAGCAGCTCGTTGAACTGCACGCGCCCCAGGGTGGTCTCGGCGGTCCAGGTCTGGCCCTTCTGCCAACCATCCGGGAACTGCTCCGCCTCAACCTCAGCCGGCGGGCGGAGGTGGTCGATGCGGACGTGGATCGGTGCCTGCAGGCCAAGCACACCACGGTCGTAGGCCATGATGGCCTCCGCCAGGGAGGTGTACACGCCGGTTGCCGGGCCCTGGTCGGTGGCCTCGGTGAAGGCACCCTGGCCGCCGAACTCCTCCTTGCCCTTGGTCAGGGTCAGGTAGTACAGGCCGGTGACCATGTCCAGACGCGGCATAGCCAGCGGCTTACCGGAGGCCGGGGACAGGATGTTGTTGGAAGCCAGCATCAGGATGCGGGCCTCAGCCTGTGCCTCGTCGGACAGCGGCAGGTGGACTGCCATCTGGTCACCATCGAAGTCCGCGTTGAAGGCCTCACAGGCCAGCGGGTGCAGCTGAATAGCCTTACCCTCAATCAGCACGGGCTCGAAGGCCTGGATACCCAGGCGGTGCAGCGTTGGTGCACGGTTCAGCATGACCGGGTGCTCGGCGATGGCCTCTTCCAGAACATCCCACACCTCTGGGCGCTGGCGCTCAACCATGCGCTTCGCGGACTTGATGTTCTGCGCGTAGGACTTCTCCACCAGGCGCTTCATCACGAAAGGCTTGAACAGCTCCAGGGCCATCAGCTTCGGCAGACCACACTGGTGCAGCTTCAGCTGCGGACCAACGATAATCACCGAACGGCCGGAGTAGTCCACGCGCTTACCCAGCAGGTTCTGGCGGAAGCGGCCCTGCTTACCCTTCAGCAGGTCGGAGAGGGACTTCAGCGGACGGTTGCCCGGGCCGGTGACCGGACGGCCGCGGCGGCCGTTGTCGAACAGCGCGTCCACAGACTCCTGCAGCATGCGCTTCTCGTTGTTCACGATGATCTCAGGGGCGCCGAGATCCAGCATGCGCTTCAGGCGGTTGTTGCGGTTGATGACGCGACGGTACAGGTCGTTCAGGTCGGAGGTCGCGAAGCGGCCACCGTCCAGCTGAACCATCGGGCGCAGCTCCGGCGGGATAACCGGGATGCAGTCCAGGACCATGCCGGCCGGGTCGTTGCCGGAGCGCAGGAACGCAGCGACAACCTTCAGGCGCTTCAGGGCGCGCAGCTTGCGCTGGCCCTTGCCGTCGCGGATGACCTCACGCAGGGACTCGGCCTCGGCCTCGAGGTCGAAGTTGCGGATCAGGGTCTGGATAGCCTCCGCGCCCATGCCGCCGGTGAAGTAATCCTCGTAGCGGTCGAGCAGCTCCTCGTAGAGGGTCTCGTCCGCGATCATCTGCTTCGGGGCGAGCTTGACGAAGGTGTTCCAGATCTCGTCGAGGCGCTCCACCTCGCGCTCAGCGCGCTCACGGATGTGGCGCATCTCGCGGTCAGCGGCGTTCTGCACCTTCTTCTTGGCGTCGGCCTTCGCGCCGGCAGCCTCGAGCTCCGCGAGGTCCTCCTCGAGAGTCTTGGCACGGTCGGCCAGGTCAGCGTCGCGCTCCTGCTCGACCTCCTTCTTCTCGAGCAGCATCTCTGCCTCGAGGGTCGTCTGGTCGCTGTGACGAGCCTCCTCATCGACAGAGGTGATGATGTTGGCTGCGAAGTAGATGATCTTCTCGAGATCCTTCGGGGCCAGATCCAGCAGGTAGCCGAGGCGGGACGGAACGCCCTTGAAGTACCAAATGTGGGTCACCGGAGCGGCCAGCTCGATGTGGCCCATGCGCTCACGGCGAACCTTGGACTTGGTCACCTCGACGCCACAGCGCTCACAGATGATGCCCTTGTAGCGGACACGCTTGTACTTACCGCAGGAGCACTCCCAGTCGCGGGTCGGCCCGAAAATGCGCTCGCAGAACAGACCGTCCTTCTCTGGCTTGAGGGTGCGGTAGTTGATCGTCTCGGGCTTCTTTACCTCGCCGCGCGACCAGCGACGGATGTCATCGGCCGTGGCCAGGCCAATGCGTAGTTCGTCGAAGAAGTTGACGTCCAGCACGTGGACTTCCTTTCCCCTCCAAGAATGTGGAGGGCCATTGTGGGTGAACCTAGGTCAGAATCTGAAAGTGCGCGAAGCCTTGAGCGTTAGCCGACGTCGATGTCGGCGTCTGGACGCTCATCGCGCTGCAGGTTAATACCCAGCGCTGCGTTTGCGGACTCAAGCTCGTCGTCATCATCGGAGGACAGCTCCATTGGGGTGCCGTCCGCAGCCAGAACCTCAACGTTTAGGCACAGGGACTGCAGCTCCTTGAGGAGGACCTTGAAGGACTCTGGGATACCCGGATCCGGGATGTTCTCGCCCTTCACGATCGCCTCGTAGACCTTCACGCGGCCCACCACGTCATCGGACTTGATGGTCAGAAGCTCCTGCAGGGTGTAGGCGGCACCGTATGCCTGCATTGCCCACACCTCCATCTCGCCGAAGCGCTGGCCACCGAACTGGGCCTTACCACCCAGCGGCTGCTGGGTAATCATGGGGTAAGGACCGGTGGAACGGGCGTGAATCTTCTCGTCGACCAGGTGGTGCAGCTTCAGCATGTACATGTAGCCCACGGAGATCGGGTGCTCGTATGGCTCACCAGTACGGCCGTCGATCAGCTGCGCCTTACCGAAGTCATCCACCAGGCGGATACCGTCGCGGTTCGGGCGCGAGGAGCGCAGCAGACCGGACAGCTCGGCGTTGGACGCACCGTCGAACACCGGGGTGGAGGTCAGGGAGTCGGCCGGAACGTCGTAGAGATCCTCCGGCAGCGTCTCCAGCATGGCCTTGATCTTCGGGTCCTCGGAGTTGGTGTCGACCTGCCAACCGGCCTTCGCCAGCCAGCCCAGGTGCACCTCCAGGACCTGACCAATGTTCATACGACGCGGCACACCGTGGGTGTTCAGGATGATGTCCACCGGGGTACCGTCCGGCAGGAACGGCATGTCCTCCTGCGGCAGGATCTTGCCGACGACACCCTTGTTGCCGTGGCGGCCGGCGAGCTTATCGCCGTCCTGGATCTTGCGCTTCTGGGCGACGTAGACGCGAACCATCTCGTTGACGCCAGCGGCGAGGTCGTCGTCGTCCTCACGGGAGAAGACGCGCACGCCGATGACCTTGCCGGTCTCACCGTGCGGGACCTTCATGGAGGTATCGCGAACCTCGCGGGCCTTCTCACCGAAGATGGCGCGCAGCAGGCGCTCCTCCGGGGTCAGCTCCGTCTCACCCTTCGGGGTGACCTTACCGACGAGGATGTCACCGTCGCGGACGTCCGCACCGATGCGGACGATACCGCGCTCATCCAGGTCAGCAAGGACGTCCTCGCCGACGTTCGGGATGTCGCGGGTGATCTCCTCCGGGCCCAGCTTGGTGTCGCGGGCGTCGATCTCGTACTCCTCGATGTGGATCGAGGTCAGCACGTCTTCCTCAACCATGCGCTGGGAGAGGATGATCGCATCCTCGTAGTTGTGGCCCTCCCACGGCATGAAGGCGACGAGCAGGTTCTTACCCAGCGCCATCTCACCGTTATCGGTGCCCGGACCGTCGGCGATGACCTGGCCGGCCTCGACGCGGTCGCCCTGATTGACCAGCGGCTTCTGGTTGTAGCTGGTGCCCTGGTTGGTGCGCTCGAACTTGCGCAGCATGAAGGTATCGCGGATGCCCTCATCGTCCATGATGGTGATGTAGTCAGCGGAGACGTACTCCACCACACCAGCCTTCGGGGCGATGATCAGGTCACCGGCGTCGTACGCAGCGCGCTGCTCGATACCGGTACCGACGTACGGGGCCTCGGCGCGCAGCAGTGGCACAGCCTGACGCTGCATGTTCGCACCCATGAGGGCACGGTTGGCGTCGTCGTGCTCCAGGAACGGAATCATCGCGGTTGCGACGGAGACCATCTGGCGCGGGGAGACGTCCATGTAATCCACCTGGCTTGCCGGGACGACCTCCACGTCGCCGCCGCGCAGACGGACCTCAATCTGGTCCTCAGTGAACTTCATGTCCGCATCGAACGGCGTATTCGCCTGAGCGATGACGTGACGGTCCTCTTCATCCGCGGTGAAGTACTCGACCTCGTCGGTGATCTGACCATCGACGACGCGGCGGTACGGCGTCTCGATGAAGCCGAACGGGTTCACGCGGGCGTAGGAGGACAGGGAACCGATCAGACCAATGTTCGGGCCCTCTGGGGTCTCAATCGGGCACATGCGGCCGTAGTGAGACGGGTGAACGTCGCGAACCTCGAGGCCAGCGCGCTCACGGGACAGACCACCCGGACCCAGCGCGGACAGACGGCGCTTGTGGGTCAGGCCGGACAGGGAGTTGTTCTGGTCCATGAACTGGGACAGCTGCGAGGTACCGAAGAACTCGCGGATCGCTGCCGAGACCGGACGCACGTTGATCAGGGAGGTCGGGGTGATGGACTCGGCGTCCTGCGTGGTCATGCGCTCGCGGACGACGCGCTCCATGCGGGACAGCCCAACCCGGACCTGGTTCTGGATCAGCTCGCCGACCGTACGCAGGCGGCGGTTACCGAAGTGGTCGATGTCGTCGACCTCGATCGGGATCTCCACGCCCTCCGGGGAGGTCATGGTGCGCTCGCCAGCGTGCAGGCGGACGAGGTACTCGATCGTGGTGAGGATGTCTTCCTCGGTGAGTGTCATGGCGCCGTCGGTGTCGCCACCGAGGCCGAGCTTGCGGTTGACCTTGTAGCGGCCGACCTTCGCCAGGTCGTAGCGCTTCGGGCGGAAGAAGGAGTTCTCCAGCAGGGCCTGCGCGGAGTCGCGGGTCGGGGACTCGCCTGGACGCTGCTTGCGGTAGATCTCCAGCAGTGCCTCGTCCGTGTTCTCGACGCCATCCTTCTCGAGGGTGGACATCATGATCTCGGAGAAGCCGAAGCGGTCGGTGATCTCCTGGGTGGTCAGGCCGAGGGCCTTCAGCAGGACGGTCACCGGCTGGCGACGCTTACGGTCGATGCGGACGCCGACGGTGTCGCGCTTGTCGACGTCGAACTCCAGCCATGCACCGCGGGACGGGATGACCTTCACGCCGTGCAGCGGGCGCTCGGTGGAGGTGTCGATCGACTCGTCGAAGTACACGCCCGGGGAGCGGACCAGCTGGGAGACGACGACGCGCTCGGTGCCGTTGATGATGAAGGTGCCCTTGTCGGTCATCATCGGGAAGTCGCCGATGAAGACGGTCTGGGACTTAATTTCGCCGGACTGGGCGTTGGTGAACTCCGCGGTCACGTACAGCGGTGCCGCGTAGTTGATGTCCTTTTCCTTGGCCTCGTCGATGGAGGTCTTCACGTCGTCGAAGCGTGGCTCCGAGAGCGTGAGGGACATGTTTTCCGAATAATCCTCAATGGGGGACAGCTCTTCGAGGATGTCCTCCAGTCCGCTCGTGACGCGGACTCCCTCCCCAGCCTCGGCCTGCCTGCGGGCGCGCCACTCCGGGGCGCCGACGAGCCAGGCGAAGGACTCTCGTTGGAGGTCAAGAAGGCCTGGAACCTCGATCGGTGCGTCGATCTTCGCGAAAGAGTAGCGAGTCGAAGCTCCGGGGATTCCGGCCACTGAACTTGTCTGGCGGGAGACTGCCAAGATGGGTCCTTCCAGCACTAAGCGTTTCTCCTTGCCTGGGTGGAGCCAGGCTGGGAAACGGTTGCGTGAGCGTACGATTTTTCGTGGTGGTCTATATCGGTGGTGTTACTCTGAACGCCGGATAAGCAGGAATGCCTAAAGGACCTTGTCAAATCCGCTTTCCCGCAGTCTGTAACTGCTGGAGGGAAGCTCATTGCCAAGGCCGATTGTTGGTGAGATCATCATCTCTCAACTCGCCTGCCCACAAGGGTTCAGAATTTAACCAGCGCAACGAACTACCATATAGTAGTAGCCCCCAAATGTCCACCCCCGTGGATACTGATCAGGCTGATAGTATCTGTCCGCTTCGGCGGGCGCAAAATTACACGCTTGTAGCCCGGCGCTTGCGCTCACGGCGCAGCGCCACCACCAGTGCGGCGAGCAGCAGGATCACGCCGGCCCAGAACACCCCACGACCCCACTTCTCCGTGGAACGCTTGCCACCGAGCTCGTCTGCCTGGTCCAACATCTGGCGCTCATTGGCCTCGGTCGTGCGGCCTTCAAAGGTCAGCAGGGGCTCCACCGCCTTCCCTTCGGCGTTGCGGTATTCGTCCTGGATGTGCTCCTCGATGCCGACGATCATGCCGGACTCCGGCTCCACCGCCAGCTCGCGCCAGCCACCGTGATACAGCTCCGCACGGTCGCCGTCCTTGACGATGGCGTTGCGGATGCCGCTGTAGTGGGAGCTGACCTTTTCCGCCGGAATCTCCTGACGGAAGAGGTAGATCTCCTTCTCCTCACCGCTAGAGGTTTCCCGACGCTCAGTGCCCCGGAACTCCGCCGGGTAGGCATGACGGGCGGTCCAGTCGAAGTACTCGTAGCTCTGCTGCTGGGTATCCACGGGGAACTTCGCCCAGGACCCCTCCAGCTCCACAGACTTCGGCGGGGTCGCCGGGGAATCTGCGACCTTGGCCTCCCCCACCGCCTCACCGTTCGTCCGGTTCAGCCGATAGCTATAAACCTGCGCATCCAGCAGGGACTCCAGATCATCGTCCACGTTGGTGCGAGCGTTGGAGACGCCGACGCGCACCGTCGCCTCCTCCTCCGTCGCCGGCTGGCCCAGTTGCATGTTGAACTGGCGGGCCACCGGAGCCTGGATGGGCTCATCCTCCCCCACGCCCAGATAACCCGGCCCCACGGTCGCATCCTTGTCTTCCAAGGTGAAAGTGGTGTGCTGCAGCCCCAGCGGCACCGGCCGCTCCTCGGGGAAGAGCCGTGGCAGGAGCACGCCCGCCACGATCATGGCGCTGGCCAGGCCGAGCACAAACACAGCAACGATACGGGACTTCGAGTTCATGCTGAACATGCTACAGCAGCCCGCAGACACGCTGTTTTTTCTTTGAAAAGTGGCTCTGCGCAGCAACAAAAACCGCCCCGGCAAGGCGAACCTTGCGGGGCGGTGAATCACGCGGCCGCTGTGCGCGGCAACTGGATTACTTGAGGGAGACCTTTGCGCCGGCCTCTTCCAGCTTAGTCTTAGCTGCCTCAGCGTCCTCCTTGGAAGCGCCCTCGAGCAGAGCCTTCGGAGCAGCCTCAACGAGCTCCTTAGCCTCCTTCAGACCCAGGCCGGAGACGACCTCGCGGACGACCTTAATGACGCCGATCTTCTTAGCGCCTGCGTCCTCCAGGACGACGTCGAACTCGTCCTTCTCCTCAGCAGCAGCGCCGCCCTCAGCGCCACCAGCAGCTGCAACAGCAGCAACCGGAGCAGCAGCGGTGACGTCGAAGGTCTCCTCGAACAGCTTGACGAACTCAGAGAGCTCGATCAGGGTCATCTCCTTGAAGGCATCCAGCAGCTCTTCGTTGGTGAACTTAGCCATAATAGGCATCCTTTCGTGTTGTGCCGCCTGGGCAATCGACCCTGCGGCGAAGTGTTTTTAAAAGTTTTTACTGTGGTGGACCGGCTTGTGGTCCAGCGCGGTGGCACACCGTGCCCTCGCGCCCAGCGTGGCGGAACTAGTCCTTCTTCTCCTGCAGGGCAGCCGCGAGGCGTGCAACCTGGGACGCAGGAGCGTTGAACAGTCCAGCAGCCTTTGCCAAGGAACCCTGGAGAGCACCGGCCAGCTTGGCCAGGGTGGTCTCGCGGTTGTCCAGGTCGGCGATAGCCATGACCTGCTCAGCGGACAGCGCAGCGCCGTCCATGTTCCCGCCCTTGACGACGAAAGCATCGTGATCCTTGCCGAAATCCTTCATGGCCTTAGCTGCGTCAACAGCCTCGCCCTTGATGAAAGCAACAGCGGTAGGACCAGTCAGCAGGGATTCGTCAATCTCAACGCCGGCTTCCTTAGCAGCCAGCTTGAGCAGGGTGTTCTTGGCGACGGAGTAGGTGACATCCTGACCCAGCGCGCGACGAAGCTCGGTGGTCTCAACCACGGACAGACCGCGGTATTCGGTCAGCACGGTGGCGTCTGCTTCCTCGAAGCGTGCCTTGAGCTCCTGCAGCGCTGCAGTGTTCTTTGGATTAGCCATACTCTCGCCTCCTTCCTGATGTTCTGGTGTACGTGTGTACGTGCACCGGCGATCGAAACGAAGGAAACACTTTCACAACGACAAAGCGCCCCGTACCCGCAGGGGGCAACGGGGCGCTTCTGGAACCGCAGCTCGCTGGCGTAAACCTAGCGGCGCGATACAAAACGTCTCGTGTTACCTGCGTGGGCCGTCATCATGACGATGATCCTTCAACCCGGGAGCGCTCGCACGAGCTTGCTGATCAGATCAGCACGGCTGGAAAGCGTTTTCCCAAGTGACCGACGGTCTTCGGTGAAACTTTGAAACATATCAAAACTTCGCCTGACAGCTTAACGCCCAGCAGCCGAAAGACCAAATCGGCCTAGGCGGCATCGCGGTACTGCTCAGGTTCTTCCCCACGGCGTTTCATCTGGTGCCAATGCTGGCGTGCTGCCTCCTGGGACCGCTGGCTCCACGCACCATCCCAGTCGTGCTCCCCGGTCCCATCGGCGTTCTCGTCGTAATCCTCATTGCGCGAGTACAGCCGCTGCCGTTCGCGCGCCCCGTGGGTCAACCGCCGGACCGCGGAGTCCGAATTGAAACTCGAACCCAGGGCCCCGGCGGTCACGCCCATGGATGCAGCGAGCCAGGAAATCCTGGCATAAGTGCCCACGGTGACCGGCTCACCCAGCACCTTCGTCATGAAGTCTGGGGCAATTATCGCACCGGCGCCGGCGAAAATGATGAGGAAAAGGATGGCATACATCCCCAGAACAGCGAACGCGAGCGTGAGAAGCGTCGAACCGTTGTACAGCGCAATGACCCGCTTGAAAGATTTTGCGCTGGGCTTATCCCAGAGGCTGTTATCCAGCAGTAGCCACAGAATCATGGCTAGCACCGCAACGATATTGACCACGGCCAGGCGGGTGATGGTGAGGTAGTCCGCCATTTCCCAAATAGAGCTGTAGAAGATGCCGAAGGCGCCGACCCCGATGCCCGCAGCCAGCGCACCGGACAGCGCCCCGAGGGAGTGGCGCGGCTGATTTGTGGAGATCATGCCGAGCATCGTCTTGAACTTGTTCTTTTCCTCCCTCGTCGACTGCTCCCTTTCGCCCTGGGAGGACGCCAGGTAGTCGCGGTATTCCCCAATCACGCGCGCTATTTCCTGGGCCAGTCCGTCGCGGGCGCCGAGCATCCCGAGCGTGGGGTAGCTGATCACCGCCACATCCTGATTCGGATAAAGCTCACTTCTCAACACGGTGGCACCACTAAAGCGCGGCAGCTCGGTGACGAGCAGCTGCAAATCCGCGGGGCTCCTGCCGCTCGGAACATCCGGCGCGATCAGGGAGCGGTTGGGATCCATGAGCAGCAGTTCGGTGTCGAGGTTAAAGCTGCAATCCTCTGGCAAGTCCGCGCTATCAAGAACCTTCGACACTTGGGCAGACACCAGCCCAGGGTCCGCGACGATGCGCACTGAAAGCTGGGAAGTTTTATCGCTTGGGGTGGACTCTGAGATCTGGTGGCCTTCCATAGTCATTACTCCCCAGGCTAGGTCAGAATCGACGCGCCAGCGATGTGGAGCTCGCGGCCAGGGGCAGCTGATACGCTCAAGTCCTTAACCCCTGGCGTCGCGGCTATCACCTTGCTCTCCGCACTCACCCAGAATGTCGCCGCTCGGGGATAACAACGAAGGAAAAGCATGGCACCATTCGACACCGCCGATACGTCCCCAGAGGGCGACGCTGAAAAGCAGTCCGGGAGCCAGGAAGAACAGATCCCGGCCTTCATCTCCCAGCCCGACCGGCTCGACAAATGGATCTGGGTCTACCTGATAGCTGCGACGATCTTCGGCTTCGCGATGATCCCGCTGCGCGTGTGGCTGCTCAACAACCCCGTGCCCTACGCGCTCATGGTGGGTGGCTATACCTCCTCAATCGTGGGCGGGGCAGAGTCCACCACCGGCGGAATCTCGGCGGTCGCCATCGTGCTGATGACCCTGGTCGGCGCGCTGAAGACCGTCCCCCTGTGGTGGCTGGTCGGCAACAAGTGGGGTCTGGAGTATCTGCGCATGTCGGTCGCCCACTCCCCCAGGCTGCAGCGCTGGACCGCGCGACTAGAAAACGCGCGCCCCGGCGTGCTGGGCGCGGCGATCGTGCTCTCCTATATCCCCTTCGTGCCCACCATCGTCATCGCCAACCTGCTGGCCGGCATCCGCCGCATGAGTTTCTGGACGGTCCTTGGGCTCAACGCCTTCGGCGTGCTGGTCACCAACGCCTTCTTCGCCTACCTAGGCGTAACCTACGGCGAACAGGTGATCTCCATCGTGGAGCAGGTCAACCGCTACGCCATGTGGATCACGATCGCGCTGCTGGTGTTCATGTTCTGGAGCATCTCGAAACAGAACAAGAAGGCCGCCTAAGCCCAACACTTCTGCGGCGGGTGCCATACCCCAGTCGCTGCCACGCCTGCGCAACGCAAGGAAGCCCGGACCCATTCAGGGTCCGGGCTTCCTCATGGCCTCAAGCTATTGCTCCAGCTTGCTGGTATTGGTGCTGCCACCGGTCTGGATCTCGATGAGACGCACCGCGATCGCCCTCAGGTCTTCGGGCAGGCTCCGGTTGGCGACGAAGGGCTCCAACTCGATCCAGTCGAAGCGCGACGGCGGGCGCCGCACCTCGTTTTCGATCAGCGAGGTGAGCTGCTCCTTGCGCGTGCGGTCCGCGGTGGATGCCCAGCGGTCGCCCAGGTCCCCGTTCATGGAGATCCCCATCGCTGATTCGATATACGAGCGCGCGGCCTTGAAGGCTTGCTTGTTTCGCCGCTGGTAGTCAGACAGCTGGGCTTCGAAATGCTGATTCCAGCCGTCGACGCGAGCCTGATTCTCCGCCACCTGCTTATTAACGGCCCCGACGTACGCATCGTCCACGGCTTCGGCCTTGCCTTCCCGCCGGTAGGCCCAGAAAACGATCGCGCCTGCGCCGAGAACACCACTGAGCAGGCTCCCGGCGATCACGATTCTGGGGCCGGTGTTCATAGTCTTGTTGATCTTTTCCAGGGACTGGCAGAAGCCATCGAAGTCGAGGTCCCCGACGTTCACTCCCTCTGCCTGTGCACGCAGTTCGCCAGGGTTGCAGGAGTAATTCTTACCGCCCGACGCGGCGAGTTCTTCGTCCAGGAACCGGAAATCCTTTTCCTCTGCTTGCTCGATCGCCTCGGGGCCAATCTGCTCGAACATGTTCTGCTTCAGCGATTGGCCTTCGGACTCCGCACGCCAGGACATCGCACCGAGGAGGATCGCGCCGACCCCGATGATGCCGACGAAGAACATGATCCCGGCGAGGATCCACACCAGGAAGCTCGGCGGCACGAAGGGCGTCTTCGGCTTCGGCGGCAGATCCTGGATCTCTGGTGGCTGCTCCACCACAGGGGGAGCCACGAAGACCCCGGTGCGCAACGCATCGTCCGCCCAATCCGACTTCTTCCACCGCGGGTAGTCCGCGATGATGCCCGCGAAACGATCGGCCAGCACCTGAAGCCACATGCGGCTGATATTGGAGTAATCGTCCAGGTGCTTCACCGCCTGCGGGCGGTACTTGTAGAAGTAATCGGCCCCCACGCCATCGCGCCAGTTCGCGAACGTCCCGTGCTTGATGTCGTCGAGGTCAGTGTGCAGCTGGTCCCCGATGCTGGTGATCGTCTGGTCCAGCTGGTAGAAGCCCTGCACCACTTCCCGGTGCTGCGCAGCGCTCTGCCGAATGGCCTCCTGCTGCAGCGCGATGGATTCCCTCTGGTTGGCCAGCGACTTGCCGAGCAGGCCGTGGGTCTTCTTCGCATCCGCGTGGGCGACGATCGCGGCCGTCGCGTTAATCATGTTGCCCAGGCGCTGCTGGGAAACCATCTCGCGCTGCATCGCGGTGGACTGGTTCACCGCACTCGTCATGTCGGCATAACGGCGCGACATTTCTTCTCTCGTTGTGATGGCTCGCTCCTTAAAAACTTTCCTCGACCAGCGATGCGGTGGAAACCAGTTTTAATCAGGAGCATTTTAACAAGCGCTCAGGGTCCCCTCCCCCACGTGCTCGCAAATCCCAACCCCACAACGCAAAGATGCCCCGACCCTCACGGGATCGGGGCAGCTACGTCAGTGACGCTAGGGCTTAAGCCTCAGCCTCGTCTGCGTAGTTCTTCTGGATGGTCTCGTCGACCGGGACACCCGGGCCATTGGTGGAGGACAGGGTGACCTTCTTGATGTACTTACCCTTCGAAGAGGACGGCTTGATGCGCAGCAGCTCGTCGATCAGGGCACCGTAGTTCTCGGCCAGCTTCTTCTCGTCGAAGGAAGCCTTACCGATCAGGGCGTGCAGGTTGGACGCCTTGTCCACGCGGAAGGAGATCTTGCCGCCCTTGATCTCGGAGACAGCCTTAGCAACGTCGGTGGTGACGGTGCCGGTCTTCGGGTTCGGCATCAGACCACGCGGGCCGAGCACGCGAGCAACGCGACCGACCTTAGCCATCTGGTCCGGGGTAGCGATCGCAGCGTCGAAGTCGGTCCAGCCGCCCTGGATCTTCTCGATCAGCTCAGCGGAGCCAACGAAGTCTGCGCCTGCCTCCTCGGCAGCGGTAGCGTTCGGGCCCTCGGCGAAGACGACCACGCGGACGTCCTTACCGGTGCCGTTCGGCAGCGCGACGGTGCCGCGGACCAGCTGGTCAGCCTTGCGCGGGTCGACGCCCAGGCGGATCGCAACGTCGATGGTTGCGTCGTAGTTCTTGGAGGACGTCGCCTTGGCCAGCTTCGCAGCCTGCAGCGGGGTGTACTTGTTATCGCGGTCGACCTTAGCGGCCGCCTCGCGGTAAGCCTTAGAAACCTTGCTCATGAAAATTCCAATCTGGGTTTAGGTGTTGGAGTTGTGGTCTAGTGGGTCAGCAAGCGACCCTGCCACGCGCTGAAACCCCGGCGGCGAACCCACCGGGGTGGCGCACTTAAGCAGACGGGCGACCCTCGACGTCGATACCCATCGAGCGAGCGGTACCGGCGATGATGGCCGCACCAGCCTCGATGTCGTTCGCGTTCAGGTCCGGCTCCTTGGTCTTTGCAATTTCCTTGCACTGATCCCAGGTGACCTTACCGACCTTGTCGGTGTGCGGGACGCCGGAGCCCTTCTGCAGGCCAGCGGCCTTCAGCAGCAGCTTGGAAGCCGGCGGGGTCTTCAGCTTGAAGTCGAAGGAGCGGTCCTCGTAGACCGTGATCTCGACCGGCACGATGTTGCCGCGCTGGGACTCGGTTGCAGCGTTGTAGGCCTTGGTGAACTCAACGATGTTCACGCCGTGAGCACCCAGTGCCGGACCAACCGGCGGAGCTGGGGTTGCTGCACCAGCCTGGATCTGCAGCTTGATGAGCGCCTGGACCTTCTTCTTGGCCATCGCTATACCTCTTTCTGTTATCAGGAAGCGGGCGTACCGCTCCCCGACCGGATGCCGGTTCTTAGCCAGCCACCGGAGATGAATAGTTCCACTGCCACCCGGGCACGCCGAAGGCGCGCCACTAAATAGCAGACAGAGTTACATTAATCGAGCTTCGCAACCTGATCAAATTCCAGCTCAACCGGGGTCTCACGGCCGAAGATGGAGACCATCGCCTTGAGTCGGTTCTGAACGGTATCGATCTCGGAGATGGTCGCTGCAACAGATGCGAACGGGCCGGAGAGGATGGTGACGGACTCGCCCACCTCGTAGTCCACCTCGACGGTCTCGGATGCCGGCTTCGGCGGGACGGCCACGCCGGTCGCGGAGACGTCGACGTCGGCGGCGTCCTGGCCCTGGTCCTCCGCCGCGGCGGTTGCGGTCTCCGGTGGCAGCAGGAACTTCGCGACCTCGCGGATCTTCACCGGGGTCGGCTTGCCCTCGTTGCCCACGAAGGAGGTGACACCCGGGGTGTCACGGACGACGGACCAGGAGGCGTCGTCGAGCTCGATGCGGACGAGGACGTAGCCCGGCAGCAGCTTGCGCTTGACCTGCTTGCGCTTGCCGTCCTTCAGCTCGGTGACTTCCTCGATCGGGACGACGACCTCGTGGATCTGCTCGTCCACGCCCAGGGTCTGGGCGCGCATCTCGAGGTTGGTCTTCACCTTGTTCTCGTAGCCGGAGTAGCACTGGATAATGTACCACTCGCCCGGCAGCTTCTTCAGGGCGCGCATGAACTCGCGCAGGCGGGTCTTGTAGGCCTCCATCGCGGCCTCTTCGGCGGTCTTCTCCGGCTGTTCAGCCTCGGAAGCCTCCGGGGTGGTCTCGGTACCCTCCGCCGGCTCTGCGGCGGTGTCCTCTGCCGCGTCGCCCAGGGCTGCCGCGGCCTGGTCGGCCTCGGACTCCTTGTGGGCTGCGACTTCCTGGTGGATGTCCTCCTGTGCCGCGGCAGCGAGGTCCGCTGCGCTGAGATTCTTATCTGCGCTCATGTGATGCTCCTTGTCGGGTGAGCCTGGGTCGTTTTAGGCACGATCGGCAATAAAAATCCGCCCCTACCGTTGGTCGGCGAGGCGGGACGTTTTCTGTTGACGAGTTTAGCACGCGGGCAGGATTTATGGCCATGAGCAGGCCGGTGCGGCGAGAGGAGACGCAAAAAAGCCCTCCACGAGGGAGGGCTTGGAGCATATCGCTGCGCTTGGGGGAACCAGCTAAAGCTAGACGCCGAAGACCCAGCGAACACCGAGGCCAGTGACGTAGTCCACGCCAGCAACCAGAGCGGTCATCAGGACGAGGAAGACCAGCACGACGATGGAGTAGGTCACCATCTCGCGGCCGGTCGGCCAGATGACCTTGCGCATCTCGGAGATCACGCCGCGGATGTAGTCCGCGATGGCAGTGAAGGGGTTGCTCCGGGTTTCGACAACCTCGGGGGTGGTCGAAGCGCTGGTCGCGCGAGCCGTGGTGGCCTGGCCAGCGACCTGGCGCTTACCGCTGGGGCGCATGGAGCCTCCGGAAGCGTTCGCTCCGGAGCCTTCGGCCCTGTTGCTATCTTCGCTCACGTGGTTACTCCTTCGGGCGCCCGCGGGGGCGGGCGTACTTTGCAGGGGTGACAGGACTTGAACCCGCAACCTACGGTTTTGGAGACCGTTGCTCTACCAATTGAGCTACACCCCTAAAACTGTGGCAACGCCGGGTTGATGGCCGCGATTTTACCCGCAGACAACGCACCATGCGTGCAACACGGGAGTAGCCTAGCAACTTTCCATTCAGTTAGACAACTTGCCACGTTTTCCGCAGCACTCCACCACTCGAAGTGGGGTGAACCTGGGAGGTTGGGCGCGCAATAGCCCCACCCGGTGGCCTCGCTCCCCGGTGGGACACGCTCAGGGCTGGCATGACTTGCGGCAGAACCACCCGGCGAGCCCACTCCCCTGTGGGACGCGGCGAGCCAAGGCGGCGGTGAGGGCGGTGGCGTCAATAAAAAATGGACCCCGCGGAAAAACCACGGGGTCCGAAATTAGTAGCGGTGCCGGGACTCGATCCCGGGACCTCACGATTATGAGTCGTGCGCTCTAACCAGCTGAGCTACACCGCCACAGCCACTTACACGACCAGCCACGGCCAGCGTAAACAGGTCACGTGACGGCCATATAAAATGACAGAGCCCCCTGACGGAATCGAACCGTCGACCTTTTCCTTACCATGGAAACGCTCTGCCGACTGAGCTAAGGGGGCGCAACTTAAATCGACCGAACCTAGCGAAGTAATTCGCTGTGGCCCGTTGATCGAAGCCTGAAGTAGCATAACCAGTTTCCAATGAGAAGCACAAATCTGCACGTCGTAGCCGGTTTCCGAGGTCGGTATGGGTGCGTCTTGGGTGGCATTAGGCGGTGGATCGCGCGATTGCCTCTTCCGCTGGGCGGGCCAGCTGTTTTATAGTTTCTAGTTGCGCCGTTATCGGGTGTTAAGGGGTGTCCTGGGGTTTTAATTCAGGCGCTTTCCGGATGATGCACCGGCGGCGCATGGCACACCCCTCACGGGGCAAGGAGGTTCGAGTCCTCTCAATCTTTTATTCCGCGCCGCCCGGGAGCCCTTCGCTTGCGGCCTGTGGCCCGGCCCCGACGAGCGCCTGCGAGCGTTCCGACGCGCCGACGCCCCGCCGTCTGCGAATCCCACGCGGCGCGGAATTTTCAACTTCACGTTCGCCTGCACCTTGCATGCTGGCGATTCAGGTGGTGACACATGTTTTTCAACCGCAACCGCGACTTTGGCTCCTGGATGGAGTACGTCGAGACCGACACGCCGCTGTCGTGGCGCCCATCCTTCCCGCGCAGCCCGATCCCGCTGCCCGGGCACGTTGTGCTGCGCTCCCGCGACGGCGAGGTGACCGCGCTGTCCCGTCCGGGGTTTGCGCTGCCCACCGACCGTTTCGTGCAGGTCGATCAGCGCCGCCGCCAGCTTTCTTTCGCCCCGCAGCGGATCCCCACCGCCGAGGGGCAGGACGTCACCCTGACCTTCGTGCTGACCGTGCGGGTCAGTGATCCGGTGGCTTTCCTCACCGCCGCTGACGAGCCGGATCGGGAGGTCTACCTGGCCGCCCAAATCGCCCTGCGAGAACTGGTGGCGACGAAACCCCTAGCCGAGTTCATCGGGCAGCGCATCGACCTCTCCCCCGTCGCGGAGGCTGCGCGGGAGGCCGGCGCGGCGGTCGGCGTCGAGGTGCTGGGAGATGTTCACCTCAAGGATCTCTCCCTGCCGCACGGCGTGGCCGAGGCACTGAGCCAGGCGGAGGTGGATAAGCTCACCGCTGCCAGCGAGCTGGAGCGGGCGCGCACCGAGGTGAAGATCACCCGCGCTCGCATGGGCACGGCGAAGGTGCTGGAGCAGAACCCGCTGCTGGCGAAGATCCGCCTGCTGGAGGCCCTGCCGCCGGGCACCACCCTGGAGCTGCGCGACCGGTCGCTGGAGTCGCCGGATCAGCTACAGGAACCGCGGGACCGGGGCGAACTCGACAGCTAGCTGCCCCTAGCTGCTCGCGGGGACCGCCCCGCTATCCCGTATCCCGGTGATTTTTCTCGCCCCAAAAGAAAGAGGAGCCGAGCCCCATGTGGGACCCGGCTGCCGATTCAGCAGGTTTTATTGCTGCCCCTCGGCGAACTCCTCCACCAGCTTCGCGTTGAAGGCCTCAAGGTCGGCCGGAGTGCGGGAAGAGACCAGGCCCTTGTCCACGTGGACCTCCTCGTCGACCCACGTTGCCCCAGCGTTCTGGAGGTCAGTCTTCAACGACGGGTACGAGGTCAAGGTGCGGCCGCGGAGGACGTCCGCGTCGGTCAGAATCCACGCACCGTGGCAGATCACCGCCAGCGGCTTTCCAGCCTCGACGTGCTTCTTCACGATCTCGACCGCTGCCTCGTCCATGCGCAGCTGGTCGGCGTTTCCGGTACCGCCCGGAAGGACAATCCCGTCGAACTCAGCGTCACGGGAGTTCTCGGTCGAGGCATCTGCCTCGGCGGTAGAACCGTTCTTGCCCTCAATCTTCTCGCCACCAGGGCTGAGGACAGTCACTGCGCCGCCTGCCTGGCGGACAGCCTCAATCGGGGAGCTGAACTCACTGTCCTCGAACCCATTCGTCGCGAGAACACCAATGCGCTTGCCATCTAGCTTTGCCATGTGTCGCTCCTTTCTAAAGAACGTAGACCTCCATGGTGCCACCAAAACCCGGCCATCAACACCCACACTTTTCTTTACTTAACCCGTGACGCATCGCCTCGCCCCTGCAACGCAAAAACTCCGCCAGGGTTTTCCCTGACGGAGTTCGTCTGTGCCAGATGTTGGATTTGAACCAACGAAGGCATAAGCCGGCGGATTTACAGTCCGCTTCCTTTGGCCGCTCGGACAATCTGGCGTACACCATCTGGTGCGCTCAATACCCTACTACGCGCCTCGAAAATTCCCTAAACGCGCTGCTCAGGCCAGGTATTGACGTCCTTAAAAGGGAGGCGGAACAACCGGGAAACGGTGGGTAACCGCCCAACCGCAACCGAACTAGCCCAGCCGGTCCAGAGAGAAGGCCAGCAGGTGGCGCAGCGCCTCCGTGACCTCGTTGGCCGGCAGCTTCGCCAGCTCAGCCTCAGCCAAGCCGCGGTAGTGCTCCACGTCCCGCTCCGCGAGCTCACGGCCGTTGGAACGCTGGATAAGCTCCAGGCACTCCTCAACCACCGCATCGTCGGTCACCGGGCCGGTCAGCAGCTCGCGCAGGCGCGCGCCGACCTCGTCCTCCTGACGCATCGCGTGCAGCACCGGCAGGGTGAACACGCCCTCCCGCAGATCCGTGCCCGGCGTCTTGCCGGACTCCTCCGGATCGGCCCAGATGTCGATGATGTCGTCCACGATCTGGAAGATCTGCCCCATGTGGCGGCCAAACTGCGCCAGCGCGTCCACATGCTCCTGCTCCGCGCCGGAATGCAGCGCGCCCAGGTAGCCCGCGGAGGCGATCAGCACGCCGGTCTTCTCCTGGATGACCTTCATGTAGTGCTCGATCGCATCCTCGCCATCAGCCGCACCCACGGTCTCGCGCATCTGGCCGGTGACCAGCTCGCCGAAGGTGTCCGCGAAGTGGCGAACCGTCTGGGAACCCAGCCCGGAGAGGATCTCCGAGGCCACCGCGAACAGGTAATCGCCGGCGAGGATCGCCATCGAGTTGCCCCAGCGCGCATTCGCGGACTCCGCGCCACGGCGGCGGTCGGCCTCGTCCATGACGTCGTCGTGGTAGAGCGTCGCGAGATGCGTCAGTTCCACGACCACGGCGGCGTCGCGCACCTCGCGGGCCGTCGGGTTCTTGCCGTACTGCGCGGCGAGCAGCGCAAACACCACGCGAAAGCGCTTGCCGCCAGCCAGCGCGAGGTGGCTGATCTTATCGGTGATGAAGCTCTCGCCCTGGTTGAGGCGCCAGCGCAGGAAGTCCTCCGCCTCCTGCAGCCCCGCCGTGATGCGGTCGTTGAGCTCGGCATTCCCCAAGTCCGGAGCTACCGGCCTGGCGTTGTCGCGTACTGCCATGTCCCTGCGTCTGCCTCGATCTAGATTGTGATTGTGCGTGAGCTATAGCTAGCCATTCGATAGGTTAGCCGATCTACTCGGGCGCGTAGTAATGGATTCACCCCTCGCCGCGCGGGATTGCTTCCGCGGTGCAGGTTTTCCGGTCGCCGCGTTACTCGCGGTGGGTCCTCCGGTTCTTTTTAGGACGTCACCCCGGCTAGCCTTGAGCCTCATGAGCCCCTCTTCTTCCACCACGCACGATTCGGCGACGCGAGGCGAGTCCGCCGCCCCGCAACGGGTACCGCAAGATCAGCTGCGCGCCGAGGTGCTGATCATCGGCGGCGGCCCGGCGGGTGCTGCGGCGGCGTACCACGCCGCCCGGGCGGGGTGGGACACCCTGGTGATCGATATGGCGGACCACGCCACCCAGCCGCGCGATAAGACCTGTGGGGACGGCCTGACCCCACGCGCCGTCGGCGCCCTGGAGGCGATGGGGGCAGGCCACCTGCTGGATGGCCACCCGCGGATCAAAGGCCTGAAGCTGCACGGCTTCGGCGGGTCGATCACCGCGCCGTGGCCGGAGCACGAGAAGTTCCCCGCCCGTGGGTCCGCGATCCCCCGCAGCGATTTCGACGCCGCCCTGCTGCGCCACGCCATCGACGCCGGGGCCCGCTTCCACGGCGGGCTGAAGGCCGTGGGTGTCTCGGAAGACGGGCAGACCGTGACCTGCCAGGCCGTCGGTTCGCGGGCTGGGAAGGCGGCGGGAACCAACCGCGAGGTACAGACCACGGAGATCCGCACGGAGTTCCTCGTCCTCGCCGAGGGTGTGCGCTCCACCATCGCCCGGCAGCTGGGCGTGCAGTGGGAACGCGACATCGTCCACGGCATCGCCGCCCGCAGCTACGTGGAAACCCCGCACGCCGATGAGCCGTGGATCCACTCCCACCTGGAGCTGCGGGACCACGAAGGCACCGCGCAGCCCGGCTACGGCTGGATCTTCCCCCTCGGCACCCCCACGGCCGGCGGGCAGGCGGGCAACGGGGCGGATGCCGACCCCACCCCGCAGGTGAACCTGGGCTGTGGGGCGCTGACCACCACGCAGCGGCCAGCGAAGGTGAACACCAAGAAGCTGCTGACCCATTACGCCGACCAGGTGCGCGAGGAGTGGGAGCTCGGCACCCCGCAGCGCATCACCAGCGCCCTGTTGCCGATGGGTGGGGCCGTCACACGGGTGGCGGGCCGGAACTGGGCGGTGATCGGCGACTCCGCAGCCCTGGTCAACCCGCTGAACGGCGAGGGCATCGACTACGGGCTGGAGTCCGCCCGCTTCCTCGTCGAACTGCTGGGCGACGCCCGCCGCAACCCCGACGGACTGCGCTATGCCTGGCCCGCCCGGCTGCGCCAGGAGTACGGTGACGCCTTCGCCCTGGCCCGCCGCCTGGGCATGCTGCTCACCATGCCGGGCCTGCTGGCCGCCATCGGCCCGGTGGGCATGCGCGGACCTTTGGCGCACACGGTGATGAACTCCGCGGCCCGCCTGATGGGCAACCTCGTCACCCCGCAGGACCGGGACCTCACGGCGAAGCTGTGGCTCGGCGCCGGCAAGCTATCCCGCGGCGTGGATAAGCTCCTCGCCGCGGACTCCCGCCCTCTCTTCGGGCGCCAATAAACCCGGAGAGCACGAAAGCCCACGGTTTCCCGTGGGCTTTCGGCGTTATTGACCCGAATAGCGCGGGGGCCATCCCAATCCGAACGACTGAAACGACGCGCCCTGAGCTACGTCACTGAACTAGTCCAGCGGGCTAGTCCAGTGGGCTAGTCCAGCGGCTTCGTTCCACTGTGCAGCGCAACGATGCCACCGGTGAGGTTCTGCCAGCCGACATTCTCCCAACCATTGGCGCGGATCTCGCGGGCCAGCTCCTCCTGATCCGGCCACGCGCGGATGGACTCCGCGAGGTAGACATAAGACTCCGGATTGGAGCTGACCACCTTCGCGACCGCGGGCAGCGCGCGCATCAGGTACTCCTTGTACACGGTCGCGAAACCGGGGATGACCGGCGTCGAAAACTCCGCGATCGCGAGCTTGCCACCCGGCTTCGTCACCCGGGCCATCTCCCGCAACCCGGCGCGGAAGTCCACCAGATTACGCAGACCGTAACTGATCGTCACGGCGTCGAAAGTATTATCCGCGAACGGCAGATTTAGGCCATCGGCGCAGATCATCGGCACGTCCCGGTGGGAACCCGCCCGCAGCATCCCCAGCGAGAAGTCCGCGGCCACGCAGTACGCGCCGGACTCCGCCAGCTCCTCGGTGGACACGCCCGTGCCCGCGGCAAGGTCCAGCACCTTATCCCCCGGCGCGAGATCCAGGCGGCGGCGCGTGCGCTTACGCCACAGCCGGTCCTGACCGAAGCTCAGCACCGTATTCGTGATGTCGTAGTTCTTCCCCACGGCATCGAACATCGTGGCCACTTCGCGCGGATCTTTTTCCAGACTTGCCCTAGACATAAATTCTCATGCTACCCGGCGCACCGGCCAGCACCATCACGCAGTAATGGCCTGCTGGTAGTAGCCCATCAGCTGCTCGCACAGCGCAGGCCAGGTCTTGCCCTGCACGCGGGTCAGCGCTGCGGCGGCGAACTGTTCGAGCGCGCCGTCCGCGATGATCTTCCCCACGGCCCCGGGCAGCTGCTCGGCGAAGCGTTCCGGGTCGAGCAGGAAGCCGCTCACCCCGTCCTCGACGAGGTCCACCGGCCCACCCGTCCGTGGCGCGACCACCGGCAACCCCGAGGCCTGCGCCTCCTGGATCGCCTGGCAGAAGGTCTCGAAGCGCCCGGGATGGACGAACACGTCCAGGGACGCGAAGGCCACGCCCAGCTCCTCCCCATAGAGCGCGCCGGTGAACACCGCGGTCGGCATGAGCTTTTCCAGCTCCTCGCGTTCCGGCCCGTCGCCGACGATCACCAGCTGCACGTCTTCGCGGTCGTTTAAGGACGTCAGGTTCGCCACATCCTTCTCCGCGGCCAGGCGGCCCACGAAGCCCACCAGCTTGCGTGGCCCGGCCGGGGCGGCGGTGTTGCGCTTGGCCTGGCCTTCCTCCCACCACTGGCCCCGCAGCTCCGCGCTGCGCTTAGCAGGATGGAAGCGCTGCGTATCCACGCCCCGGCCCCAGTGCTGCACCCGCTGCACGCCGTGGTCGCGCAGCTGCTCGATCGTCGGCGAGCTCGGCGCGAGGGTCAGTGCGGAGTTGTTATGCATCGCGCGCACCCAGCGCCAGGACATATTCAACAGAAAGGTGAGCTTGTAGTGCTCCGTGAAGCCGGGGACGTCCGTCTGATAGACCGCCACGCACGGCACCTTCAGTGCCTTCGCGGCGAATACGCCAGCCCCGCCGAGGACGAATGGGCTGGCCAGGTGCACCACATCCGGTTGGAACTGCTTGAGCAGCCTATAGACCCTCGGCAGGGGCACGCCGATGGGTAGGGAGTTGATCGGTGGGAGGTTGACCGCGGGCACTCGGTGGATCGGAAAGCCCGCGTAGGTATCGCCGAGGCCCGGTTCGCTGGTGCTCGCTGCGGGACTGTCCCCGGCAGGAGTATCCCCGGCCGGCGGTTGCCAGCCCGGCGGGCGCGGCGCGAT
This sequence comes from Corynebacterium sp. HMSC27B11, assembly GCF_001815985.1. Classification (GTDB taxonomy): domain Bacteria; phylum Actinomycetota; class Actinomycetes; order Mycobacteriales; family Mycobacteriaceae; genus Corynebacterium. The sequence continues at coordinate 67,608 of NZ_KV823552.1, forward strand.
GACCATCGCGTCGTGCCCTTCCCGCCGTAGGTGCTCCAGCACCCGCAACACCGAATTGGAAACCCCATTGACGATGGGGATGAAGCTCTCCGCGATGATCGCAACCCTCATTGTTCTCCCTGCTGCGCCTTCCATGAGTTTTCTCGCCACCGAACCAGCAGCCACAGACCCCCGCTCAGCACCATCGCCACGACGAGCGAGGAGAGCGCAGGTATCCAGGCCAAGGTCCAGCCACGGCCTTGCACCTTCACATTGCGGGGCTCGGACTTCTGATACTCCACCCGCACCCGCTGGCCCGCCTCCAGCCCGATCGGGTACAGCAAGCCCCGGTCCGGCTGGTGGTAGACCCCGTACTCGTCCGGGAAGCGCACGGTGGTCCGCAGTACCCCGACGTTAACGACGTCCGCCGTGGCGAACGCCTGGTCCCTACCGATGCGGTAGTCGTTCAGCGCGGCGGTCGCCACCATCCCCAGGCAGACGGCCGCGGCGAAGGCCGTAAAGGCCGCGACGAGTTGTTTGCCGCGCCGGAAGCGGGTCGGGGTCGGCTGCTCAGCGGCCGGTTCCTTCCCCACCGCTGACTGTTCCGTGGCCTGCTCGGTGGCCTGCTCGGCGGCCACGGGCTGCTCTACGTTCGCCGGACCCGCCGCGCCCGTTGGCGCGGCCTCCTGCTCGCGGTCCACCGGCTTACTCACCCGGGGTCACCTTGCCCCGGATCGACTTCTCCAGCGCCACGCGCGCACCCCGGTCCACGAAGGCCTCCACAACCAGCACCCCGCCGCCCCGGCGGCCCGGCACCAGGCCCAGCTTCTCGCCGGCTTCGCCCTCCAGGTCGCCGTGTTCCAGCGCATCCAACGCCTCGGCGAGCTCCGCCGGGTTGTGCACCCCCACCCAGTCCACGCCAGCGGACTCGCACAGCCCAGCCAGCTTCGCGCCCGTGCCGGTGCCGAAGACCCGCTCGAAGGCCGGGGTGCCGTCGTCGAAGCTCCGCAGGCTATCCCCACCGGGCTCGAGGGTCTCGAAGATCGCGCCGCCGTCGTCGTTGGCGACCACAATCACCAGGTTTTCCGGGCTGGGCTCGTCCGGACCAAAGTGCAGGCCGTTGACGTCATGAAGAAAGGAAAGGTCCCCCAGCAGGGCAAACGTCCGCGGGGCGCGAATCGTCGTCGGATCGGCGGAGGCATGCGCCAGGGCCGTACCCACCGCGGTGGACACCAGGCCGTCGATGCCCGCGGCACCACGGTTCGCGACCGTGCGCACCCCGTCGAAGGGCAGGCCCACCCGGGCGATATCGCGAATCGGCGAAGAAGCGCCGACGAACAGCGCGTCCCCGTCGCGCAGGGAATCCGCCAGCACCGCGGCCACGTGCAGCCCGGTGAACGCCCCGTCCTCGGTGGCCTGAGCGATGCCGTCGCGCACCGCCTCTGCACCCAGCTCGGAGACACCGCGGCAGACCTGCAGCCAGGACTGCGGCGACTCACCGGTCACGCGCACCGTGCTCGCGATCTGATCGGCGGTCAGCGCCACGTCGGTGGGCTGTTCGACCTCGGTGAGCACGGTGATGGAAATGTCTTCACTGGCCAGCAGCTGGGTCACCGGGCGGTGCAGGGTCGGCCGGCCAAGCACGATGACCTGCTCCGGGCGCGTGGCCGCGGAATACTCCCCGTGGGAAACCAGGCCGGTGGTGAACATCGCGGCCGCCGCCGGGTGCACCGGGAAGTCCGGGGCGGGGCTGGTGGGCTCGGCCAGAACGGGCAGGTCGCCGAGCTCCTCCAGCTGCTCGCGGGCCCACGCCCGATCGCTGACCGAACCCGCGATGACGAGGGTCCGCTTGGACGCGTCCACCGTCGCCTCACCGTAGGGCAGGCGCGCGGCCTGCTTCGGTAGGACGTAGGTTCGGGCCGGCGCGGTCGGCTGCTCGGCCGCCGTTGCGCGGGCGGGCCCCTCGGCGAGCTGGCGGGCCAGGAGGGTCAGCTGGGTGCTGGACTCCGGGACCAGTGGTTCCCGCAGCGGGATGTCGAGGTGCGCCCCACCGCCCCGGGTGGGGTGGGTGGCGGCGCGGACCAGCTCGTCGACCTTAACCCGGACGCGGCGGACCAGCGGGTTCGTGGTGTCCAGGGCGGCGGCTGGGCCTGCCTCGTCGGCACCGGCCGCGGTCTTGGCGCTGGCGGACGGCGCAGCGGCGCCTGCGGTCACGGCGTCGATCGCGGCGTCCAACTCCAGGGTGGCGACCGCGTGGGCGCCGAAGATCTCGCGCTGCTGGATGGTCTGATTAGCCCCGGTCCCCACCATCGACCATGGCCGGTTGGCAGAAAGGATCAGCAGCGGGACGTTCGTCGCCGTGGCCTCCACCATGGCGGGCAGGCAATTGGCCACCGCCGTGCCGGAGGTCATCACGACCGGCACCGGAGTGTCCGAGTACTTCGCCAGGCCCAGGGCCAGGAAGGCCGCGGAGCGCTCGTCGGTGCGCACGTGCAGCCGCAGCCGCCCGGCGCGGCTAGCCTCCGCAAACGCCAAGGCCAGCGGAGCCGAGCGCGAGCCCGGGCACACCACGGCCTCCCGAACCCCGTTGCGAATCAGCTCGTCAACCAGTACCGCGCCAAGCAGTACTGCGGGTGAGGGCTGATCAAGGGTCTCGGGCGTGCTCTGGGAGATGCTGTTTTTCACACCCCATAACCTACGTGACCCTGCCCCGGCGGGGCGACGAGCCTGGCTCAGCCTAATCATTGTTCATTAATGCTGAACGTTCAGTTTTAGTGAACACGTGTTTCCAACCCCCTTTAGCCTCAGAAGGGCCCACGTCCATCCAAAAACATGGAGAACACGCGACTTAACCATCGAAGGCCTCGCATATTCCCTTCAAGAGGGCTTCGACCTGCTCCTTTCGCGCTTCAAACGGAGTCGGGTGCTCCCCTCGGCAATAAGATGCTCTGCAAGACCAATCCCCCTATCACCCTCTTCAGCGAAACGATTAACCAATACGCTCGCTTCTCTTATCCCGAGCACCTGAGCGACATCGCTGCCGAGTAGCTGGGCAGCCATGCTAAGAATTAGGCCTTCGCGCTCAACTTCATCTGGCGGGTTTTCAACTGCCCCAAACGGCACCAAGTCAATGTCAAAGCCACTGACCTTGATCGCTTGCCAAGCTCTCCCCGGATAAGCGAAATGCTCCTTGAGGCGATCGAAATCCGCCCAGCTGCGAAGCGCTACCGCAAAATCGATGTCCCGCGTCGCCCGAGCTGGCGGGCCTGGCCGGTATTTTTCTTGATGAATATCCCTACACCGCGCCCCCACCAGCATGATCTGATCTAGGTCGATATACCGTCCAAGCGCAGCAAGAACCTCAGCAATATCCTCATTGCTCTCCGACCATTTCATTACCCCACCCCCAGAAGTTCTAGAAATTGATTGTCGATCTTAGCTCTTGCGCGACTCCCAGCAGGCGGGGTTCGTGAGTGCCCACGAGATCCGCATAGATTACTGGCCACGGCGCACATGGCCATTCGCCAAGCACGGTCGCATGATCACTCTGATCCGTCTGATTCGCATCACGGCTTCCTTGGCCAGCGCCCCAAAACGCCGTGCGCACGATGACATTGCCATTGTCTGATCGGCGAATCCGACCGCTCCTCAACAACTCTCTAAGTTCAGCCGAGTCGCGCAAATAAAGATGAACGGTAGTTCCGCCTCGGACCAAGTGCGGCACAGCCTGCTCGCCGCTTACCCAGCCCATGGGGTCCATGGCCCCAAATCTGTCCAGATCCGCCTCTCCTCGGAAGATTTCCAGATCAGCACCAAGCCCAGTGGCATAGGACTGCGCCCACGCATCCAGGAGCGCCTTCGGTCGCTCGAAGTAATACCTTCCCCCGAAGCCCGACTTATTGAGGTACCCAGCTTGCGTCAGCAGTTCTAGCGTCTGCGCAGCGCTACCAACGGAGACCCCCGCCTGTCTCGCAACCTCTCGGACAGGAGAGTCAAGCAGTTCCGGGCGATCCAAAATAACCGCGCTCACCTGCGCTCGGCGTGGCGTAAACAAGGAACCGGTAGGCGCCTTAACTTGCGATGCAGCACCCCTTGCTGGCTTTCGTAATCGCCGAGCAGCTTTATCCTGTGGACTTGCCGAAGTTGCTTGCTCCCCTCTTTTCAGCGAAACGCTACCGCCTTGTTCAACCGGAGAACCCTTCACCCTGCCACGGATATCTAGGTACATCCCGGGAAAGGAGATAAAACAATTTCCTCGCTCATCTGCGAACATAACCCCCGCCCCCCGTAGGAAATCAGCCACCTTAGGCGTAACCCTCGGAGCGAGAAGCAGCGTTGGGAGGTCGCTCTCGTCGGCAGTTTTTTCCGCCACCAAAGCCCGTAACCCTTGTGGATCATTCGTCTCAACTTGGCGGGCCATACACTTCGCGGAGGCGTCACCGTGACGCACGAACAGTCCCCCATCCCCGACGCCCTCCTGACCTAGCTCCACGAACTCGAGAGGCACCTCTACAAGGTTGAATATGTCGTTCCAGCGACTGATTTCTTCCCCGTTCATACCGCCACTCTAGCTGATGTTCAGCAATAATGAACGTTCATTAATACTGAACGTTCATTTTTAGTGAACGCACTTGTCGGCCTCCGGCCGAAAACATCAGTATCGTTAGGATGGGGTTATGGAGCTATCTTCCCTGGATCGGGGCCACTTCCGCGCGCTCATTATCGGTGCAGGCCAGGCCGGGCTCGCCGTCACCGCTACCGGGCCGGACGCCACGAGCACCACGATCACCACGGACGTCCTCCTCAACGCCACCGGCACCTGGAACAACCCGCACGTGCCACACATCCCTGGCATCGAAACCTTCCGCGGCCGCCAGCTGCACACGAAGGATTACACCCGCAAGGAGGACTTCGCGGGTCTGCGCACCCTCGTCGTCGGTGGCGGACTGTCGGCCGTTCAGTTCCTCCTGGAGCTCCAGGAAGTGAGCGAAACCATCTGGGCCAACCCCCGGGCACCGAGGTGGATGCCGACGTCATCTTCTGGAACACCGGATTCCGTCACTCCCTGCGCCACCTCGCCCCACTGAAGCTGCGGGGACCGGGCGGAGGAATCCTCATGGACGGCGAAGTGCGCGTAGCCAAGGACCCGCGGGTGCTGCTGGTCGGCTATGGCTCCACCGCCTCGACGGTGGGCGCGACTCGCGCCGGCAGGCGCGCCGGTCAGGCCGCCGTCCGCTATCTCGAGTCCCGGTAGCCCGGCGTTCGCTTCAGGACGTCAACCTGATGCTGCGATTGGCATTGCTGCGAGGTGTTGCCGGGTTGTTACTGGTTGTTCCGGAGTTGTTTTCCGGCGCACCGAAACAACTTTGAAACAACTCATAAACAACTCTTGCTTCCTACCCAACCCCTGATCACGCTGTTTCCGCAGTTCACGAAGCTTTCGGTGGTTGTTTCAAAGTTGTTTTTGTTGTTCCAGGATTGTTGCCAAGCTATTTACTCCGACGCCCCAATCCAGCGTGTGTTTGACCCACGCTGCGGGCCGGTCGGGTCAATACGCGCCACCCCGCGCTCCCGCAGTTTCCGCAAGATCTTGGTCACCTCGGAGCGCTCTATACCCAAAATCTCGGCGGCTTCTGCTGCGCGTACCGTGCCAGTTCGCAGCTGCTCCTCCAACCATTCTTCTGTAGGCATCGTCGCAGCACCAGCAAACTGGGGCTGGGCACCACCCGAAGAAGCGGTCCCCTGCTGGACCGCCCTTCCCAAAACCCATTCATCCGCCCCCTGGAGCCGCACTACCACCCCAATGTCTTGGAGCGACTCCATCAGTTCGGCGGCTTCCATTGAAGAAATTTGTGCAAGCCGTTCAACCTGATTCTTCGTGATCCGGGGCGCGCTCCACAGCTGCTTTAAGACAATGAGAGTGCCCACGCTCCTCACGGCCTCGCCATCAGGTAGCTTCTCCAGTTCATGAAGCATCTTGATAAAACCCACATCGGGCTTACCTGCTGAAAGAATCACCTCAACGAAGGTTTCCTCAGCACGCACTTCCGGAACTTCCCGACCTGTTCCAATCATTGCAGACCACATGCGGTCAAAACCGCGCGACGATTCCTCAGCCAGGCCGAGCCCACGCATTACCGCCATAAGGCGACTATTCCGCGGCACCGATTGAGTCGTCAGCAAGTGATCCCGATCAACCCCCGGCGGCAGAGGACCCGGGGACCAAATCTTCAGAGTACGAGGCGTCTGGTCAACAACCACGGGGCGGCTGATTTGCCAGTCCCTATGAATGAAGGCATTCGTGACGGCCTCGTCAATCGCCTGGGCAGGGAAGCGTGGGATCGCGGTTTCCTGCCCATCATCAAACTGCACTCTTTCAATTTCTTGACTTGCGCGCTCCCTGATTAGGCGGCGCAGCCGGGGAAGCGCAGTCAACAGCGGTTCACTGATCTCGCTCACTTCAGGATCGGCCCCCACGATGGGTCTCCAGAAATACTGAACCGTCAGGGCGGGCTTGTCCGGTGGCAGCATGAGGATCTCTGCCGCCCTCTTGAGCGAACCATCATGGCCCACGAGCCCCAGTTCGCGAAGGAGTCCGTTGGCACCTTTCGGCACATAATCCGACCCGTCTTCCCTGGACCGTTTCCCCCTCAACAGTCGGCGAGCCTCTTCCAGGACTGGCAGCTCGATGTCCTGAACCTGGAGCCTCGAGCTCCCGTTTGAATAATCGGGGTTCGCCCTTTCCCGAACCAACGCTTGCCGTTCTGCCTCCAGCAGCGGCTCACAACTCGTGCCCCGCCGCCGCTTCGCCTGGCCTTGGGTGCGGGTATACATGGTCAATGCTTCTGGGATACGGATCACAACAAGGCGACTACCGTGATACTCAAGTTCAGATGCTTCAACCCTCAGTTGCTGCTGCGTACCATGAAGAATCTTTCTCTCAATGGTTAAGGTATCCAAGTCCGTCCCCGTAAACGCTTCAGGTCCGGTCAGCTTGTCACTGATACCCACGATGATGTGCCCCATAGCGGACTCCCCATTAGCCAGGCACACCGCCTCATCAATGAGCTTTTCTACAAGTTGTGCCCGATGCTTATCGGCCTTCGAAGGCGCATACTGAACCCGGGCAGGGTCCTCTTTGATCTCTAGGGTCTCCGATTCGACATTGCCAGCCGAATCTCCGTTCCAAATAGCTTCTAGAGCCTCTGCAACATCCTCAGGCAGCCACGGTGTCGCATCGTCAATCATGGGGGATTCCATATGTGAAGTATACATTTCCCCAGGAAGTTGTTTTAGAGACGCCACCCACCCCAGCGAAACAACTTTGAAACAACTTACGAACAACTATTGTGGCCAGCCCGACCCTTCATCTCATTATTCCCCCAGGTCAAGAAGCCTCCGGCGGTTGTTTCAAAGTTGTTTCTAGTTGTTTTGGGATGCTCCCCTAGCGGGCGTCACGATCCCAGTTGAACGGCTGCAGCCTCCATCCTGCGGATCCACCACTGCCGACGCTCCGCGTCCACCGCGTAGCGCTCCAGCACCGCTGAGTCCGGCTGGGTCGCGCCCGTGAGCATCGCGCCATCCCTGATCTCCCGCGCCCCCACGTCCGCAGTGAACAGCGAGCCCGTCGCCAAGCCCGCCGCATTCGGCCCAGCCTGGCCGAACACCCCGGCGCCCTTCCCCACCTGCGCCACCAGGGCAGCAGCCTGCAGGCCCGCACCAATGCCCACGGCGGTATCCAGCGCGGAGCTAAGCGTCAGACTCACCCCGTGGGCCGCCACCTGGCGCGCGACCGCCACGACCTGGTCGATGCCGCCCAGCGGGGCGACCTTCACCACGGCCACATCGCACGCCCCGGCCTCCACCACGGCCAGCGGGTCCGATGCCTTGCGGATCAGCTCGTCGGCGGCGATCCGCACCGGGGAACCACCCGGCGCGATCCCCTCATCGGCCAACCGCTGCCGAAGTTCCGCGAGCTCCGCCACCGTCGCGCAGGGCTGCTCCACGTAATCCAGGTCCTCCCCCGCCACATCTTCGGCCGCCAACTGCGAGATCACCGCCAGCGCCTGTTCCACCGACCAGCCCGCGTTCGCATCCACTCTGATCCGGGGCCGGGCGACCCCGTGCTCGGCGAACCAGGCCCGCACGGCTCGCACGCGCGCCACATCCTGAGCCAGAGCAACATCAAAGCCCTGCTCCCGCAGCACGGCCGGCTCAGCGACCTTCACCTTCACCGTCGTGCACCCCGGGTAACGGGCCATCAGCTCCCCCACCTGCTGCGGATTCGCCTGCGCATCCACCGCGGGCATCGTGGCGTTCACCGGCACCGCGACCCCCGCCGGGACCTGCAACGCGGCATGATCCGCTAAGGCACCCTGCGGCCGGGCGGTGGCGTCGTCGTCAAGAAGAAGGGAATGGACCACCGCACTGCGCAACCAGCGGGAAGATTCCGCGGGACCGTATTCCAGGAAGGGTGCGAACTCCGCCCACCCGCCGGGCGTGGGCACGAGCATCGCCTCGCGGGTATCGATGCCGCGGAAACGCGTGCGCATCGGCAGGGCCACCACGTGCGCGTGCTCGCGGGCGTGGCGGAGGAACTGGTCGAGCTGCTGCTGAGTGATATTCACGCCACCCACCCTAGGCGAGCGGGCGGACACCTAATATGGGCAGGCATGAGCGAAAACAAGGTTTCCGAGATCTTCGACCCCACCGCCTGGCGCGAGGTTGAGGGATTCGACTTCACCGACATCACCTACCACCGCCACACCGGCGAGGGCCGCGCCAACGGCATCGTCCGCATCGCCTTCGACCGGCCGGAGGTGCGCAATGCCTTCCGCCCGCACACCGTCGACGAGCTATACCGCGCGCTCGACCACGCGCGCCGCACCCCGGACGTCGGCACCATCCTGCTGACCGGAAACGGCCCGTCCCCGAAGGACGGTGGCTGGGCATTCTGCTCCGGCGGTGACCAGCGCATCCGCGGCCGTTCCGGTTATCAGTACGCCACCAGCCACGATTCGGACGTCGCCGCCGCTGGTGCCGAGGGCGTGGACGAAGCTCGCGCGAAGGTCGAGGGTGGCCGCCTGCACATCCTGGAGGTCCAGCGGCTGATCCGCACCATGCCGAAGGTCGTGATCTGCCTGGTCAACGGCTGGGCCGCCGGTGGCGGGCACAGCCTGCACGTGGTCTGCGACCTGACCCTGGCTTCCCGCGAGCACGCGAAGTTCAAGCAGACGGACGCGGACGTGGGCTCCTTCGACGCCGGTTATGGTTCCGCGTACCTGGCCAAGCAGGTGGGCCAGAAGTTCGCCCGCGAGATCTTCTTCCTCGGCGAGGCCATCGACGCCGAGACGATGCACCAGATGGGTGCCGTGAACCGCGTGGTGGACCACGCCGACCTGGAGACCACCGCGATCGAGTGGGCGCGGAAGATCAACACCAAGTCCCCGACGGCGCAGCGCATGCTGAAGTTCGCCTTCAACCTGACCGACGATGGTCTGATGGGCCAGCAGGTCTTCGCTGGGGAGGCCACCCGCCTGGCCTACATGACCGACGAGGCCGTGGAGGGCCGCGACTCCTTCCTGGAGAAGCGCGAGCCGAACTGGGACGAGTTCCCGTACTACTACTAGGTCTTGTGGCCGGTCGGCGCTAGCCGCGCAGCTTATTCCACGCCGGGGGCATCGGGGCCTGCACGTCCAGCTCCTCGCCACTCGACAGCGGGATCACCAGTCGGGAGGCGTGCAGCATCAGCATCCGCACGCCTTTCTCCGCGGCCGCCTGGTTCGTGGCCTTATCCCCGTAGCGGGAATCCCCAATGATCGGGTGGCCCAAGTGCTGCAGATGCACGCGGATCTGGTGCTTCCGGCCGGTCAGTAGTTGGGCCTCCACGAGGGTTCCCGCACGCCCCCAGGGCTTCTTCACCCACAGCTTCGTCTCCGCGGCTTGCCCGGCGCGGCGATCCACCACCGTGGCCGCCCCCGTCTTCCGCAGCGGGGCATCAATCCGTCGCGGCTGCTTGCCCGACTTTTTCACAGCGCCACTGACCACCGCCAGGTAATAGCGCTGGATGTCCTCCCCACCCTCGCGCAGCAGGGACTGCAGGTGGCGCAGCATCTTCGAATTCTTCGCCACGATCAGCAGGCCGGAGGTCTCCTTGTCCAGCCGGTGCGCCAGCTCCAGCTCCTTATCCTCCGGCCGCAACACGCGCAGCGCCTCGATCACCCCGGCCTTGACTCCACTGCCCACGTGCACAGCGATGTTGGCGGGCTTATTCACGATGAGCAGATCATCGTCCTCAAAAACAATGTGCCGGGACAGCCTGCGGGCCAGCTGCTCCGCAGCCTTACGATCCCCCGCGGGCTTCGGCTTCGCCTCAGCGACCTCGAGGGCAGGCAGGTGGACCTTATCGCCGGCGACGGTGCGCTGGTCCGGCTTGCACTTCGCACCGTTGACCGTGATCTGCTTGGTGCGCATCATGCGGAACAGCACCGTGGCGGGCACGCCCTTGACCTGCGAACGGATGTATTTGTCCAGGCGGCGATCCGCCTGGGAGTCGCTCACGATCAGGGTCTGAGGTTCGGAATGCTTCATGGTGGCTCTGGGCTCTATCTGTAGCAGATCGGGCCAACAGGCCCGCCCGGCTGTTCACGCTCGCAACGCCTGCTCACGGCTCGTGGCTAGAGCTCGAAGCGCTCCCACACGCGCTGCGAGGCCGAATCGCGGTTCCCCAGCACCTTGTCGAGCAGCTTCCACAAACCGTGCCCGAAGAGCTTAACCAGACCCCGGCGCTCGCTGGCCGAAACCGGGCGCACCGCCTGGTCGGGTTGCCCCAGGTAATTACCGATCTCGCGGGTCAGGTCCGCGGTGATCCAGTCATCCACCCGCACCCCGTCGATGGTGGTGAACGTCCGGGACTCACCGCGGTAGACGAAGTGGCGGTCGAACATCCCCAACGCCTGGGGGACGGCCGCCGCGACGGCGGGGTCGAGTGCCAGGCGAACCAGCCCGATGGTGGTGTCCATGGCAGTGCTGCCCGTCGCCCCCGGCTCGTGGGTAGCGAAGCCCTTCGCCTTCAGGTAGCTCAGCATGTCCTGCACCTCGTGGGCGGCCAGACTCATCGTATTGCGCTGCGCCTGGTTCAGCCGGGGGTTGCCCGCCGCTGCCCGCAGCGCATCGCCGACGCCGCGTGGGTCGCCGTGGCCCAAAGCTACCGCCAGCCGCGGGGCCACCGGGGCGACCGCGAGGAGGAAACTGCCGTCGGTGAGCATGGAGTCCATCGCCACCACCGGGGTGACCTCGTAGGGCTCCGGGTCTGCCTGCTGCGCCCACTGCCCGACCGCTGCGAGCAGCCCGCCCGGTGGGATGTCACACGCCGGGTCCCCCTGGCTGCAGATGCTGCGGACCTTTCCCTCGTAGCGGTCAAAGGTCCCCGCCGGGCGGGAACCCAACAGGCCTGTGTGCTGCTCCGGGATCGGCCCGTGATTCGTGGTGATGAGGGTGGCGCCATCCTTGCTGCCCCGGCGCGGGTCCGCCAGCAGGTACGCCGCGATCACCTTCTCCGCCTGCTCCGGGGAGAGCTCCATCAACACGTCGCCGGTCACGTGCGCGCCCTGCGAGAAACCCGCGAGCGCGAACGCGGTCTCCGGGCATGCGGCCGAGACCTCGTCGATCCGCGCGCGCACTTTCTCGACGCCATCCGCCGCAGAGGCCGCGTAGTTCGGGAACCTCGGCAGGCCGATCTTCTCGTTGCTGCCCACGATGCCCGCGCTGCCGTAATAGGGCAGCTGCCAGCTTCGAACGCCCTCAAAGCGCTGCTCGGCGAGCTTGCTGAAATTCGTGCCCACCACGAAGCCCCGCGGGAAGTTCGGGTCATCATCCGGGTGGGCGTCCCCGGACCCAGAAGCACTAATGACCTCCACGGCTGGGCAAGGCGCGCTCGGCGTGGGGTTGACGTCCTGAATAGGGCTCGCATCAGCCTGCGGGACCCCAACAGCAGCGGCGACGAGCGGGAGGGAAACAAGGCAAGACACAAGGCGACGCATGGGCAATAGTGTATTGCGCACGCTCCACCGCTCGGTTGATAGCCCCAACGATGCTCGCCTGCTCGGCCAGGCGACGCCCGCGCCACCCAGCCAAGTAGAGTCGGACAGGTGAGTACTAATAATGAGACGCAAGAACTAGGCCGCTTCGGCGACCGCGGGGACGGACACTCGAAGTTCATTTACCCCGCGAAGATCGACGACGGCACCGGCATGGCAACGCTCGAGGCCTTCGAGGTCTCCGCGAAGAACCTCAAGGCTGCCCGCGGCATGCTCTCCCAGGTGCTGGACGGGCGCAGCTCGATCCTGCCCGTCCCCGCCGCCGACTCCCCGGACGCGGGTGCCAGCGACGAGCTGAAGAAGGTCATGCGGGCAGGCGAGCCGGTCGAGGCCGGCACCCTCGTGGCCACCACCTCCGGGTCCACGGGCACCCCGAAGGGCGCGCTGCTCTCCGCCGCGAACCTGCGCTCCTCCGCCCGCGCCACCGAGCAGGTGCTGCGCAAGAAGTTGAAGGTGGAGCCGGGCCCGTGGCTGCTGGCCCTGCCGGCCCACCACATCGCGGGTCTGCAGGTGATTCTGCGTGGCATGATGGCCGGTTTCACCCCGGTCGCGACCACCGCGTTGATCGAGGGCACGGGCTTTAGCGTGTCCGGTTTCGCAGCCGATGCCGCCGCGCTGAAGAAGCGCTTCCCGCACGAGGACCTGCACACCTCCCTGGTCCCGCCGCAGGTTCACTCCCTGCTGGAGTCCGAGGAAGGCATCGAGGCGCTGAAGCTCTTCGGCGCGGTCCTCATCGGTGGTGCGGCGCTGGGCGATAAGGCCCGCCAGCAGCTGGACGAGGCGGGTGTGAACTACGTCCTCACCTACGGTTCCAGCGAGACCAGCGGGGGGATGGTCTACGACGGCCAGGCGCTGCCGGGCGCGACCGTGCGCATCGAGGACGCGGACGCCAACGGCGCCGGCCGCATCGTCCTGGAAGGCCCGATGGTCGCCCGCGGTTACCGCAATAAGGACGAGGACTGCTTCCCCGAGCTCGGGGTGTACCGCACCAGCGACATCGGCGCCCTGGACGGGGACACGCTGCGGGTGCTGGGCCGCGCCGACGGCGCGATCAACACCGGTGGCGTGAAGGTGCTTCCCGAGCAGTCGGAGAACGCCACCCGCTCCCACGCGGTCGTGGACGGCGAGGCGGTCTCCGAGGTCTGTGTTTCTGGTGTTTCCGACGAGCACTGGGGCGAGGCCGTGGTCGCCGTGCTGCGCACCGCTGGTGCTGAAGCTTCCGGCGAGCCGGTGGAGGTCACCGACGCCGTGCGCTCCTCCATGCGGGAGGCCGGTTGCGCGGATTACCTCATCCCGCGCCGCGCCTTCGCCGTCGCGGAGCTGCCGAAGACCGGCCCGGGCAAGCTGGATCGCATCGCGATCGCGGAGCTCGCCCGCCAGGCCGTCGCCGCGAACTAGAGGTTCTCCGTCACCACCCGCAGCGCGGAGACGGCCGCACCGTCCGTCTCCTGCAGCATCAGCGGGTCGGTGCGTGGCATGGGGGAAATCGTCATATCCGCGCGCATGTCCTGCAGCGGGATGCCAACCATGTGCACCCGCGGATCAACCTGCCCGTCCTCGTGGATCAAGCGGCTTGTTGCCAGCTCGACCTCCGGGGCACGGGAGGTAGAGCCATCACCTCGCAGCCAGGTGCGCATGCGGCCGGCATCCTTGAGTTGCTGGCTCAGCGGATCGGCGGTGCTGCGCACGTCCGGCTTGTGCAGCCACGCATCCACCAGGGTGCGGGACTCCACTGGCTCCTCCCGGGTCACCGGGGAGGTCATGACGAACGCGGGTGTTTCGGGGTCGATCACCATCGTCGGGTGCGCGCCCAGGAAGCGAACGTAACCGGCGTCCACCAGGCACAGCAGCTCGGCGGTGCGGAAGGCCGGCGGCCCGGAGCCCACCATCTGGCCCACACGCTTGAGCTCCGCATAGGCACCCCGGCGGGACTCGGTGGTGAACCGGCTGGGCTCGTCCACGACGGCGGCGGGCTTGCGGGCCGCACCGATGGCCTGCAGGCCCATCTTCACCGCCGAATCGCGAGCGGACTGTGCCTCGGCGAGGTCCGCGGCCAAGCCATCGGCAATGCGCGCGGTGAGCTCGTCGATGCTCTGGCCCGCCTCCCCGGCCTGCTCCGCGAAACGCGCAACGGGATCGGCGTGATACGGCAGGTCAAAGCGGTTTTCCTTGAGCACCAGACCGTCCAGGCGGGCGTCCTCGTGCAGCCGCCACGGGTCGGTGTCCGGGTCGTCGATGAGCTCGCCGACCTTCTTTAGGACGTCAGGCTCGGCTGCCAGCAGGACCCGGTAGTAGGCCTCTTGTGCGTCCCGCAGGATCGCCGGCCACAGGGTCTCGCCGAAGTCCAGGCTGTTCGCCGGGATCTGTGCGAGATCCAGCTCCGCAACAGCAGCCTTGAAGCGGGGCAGCCAGGCCGCGGGGGGCAGCGAGCCGAAGACCGGCTTCGGCTGGTACGGGTAGCCGTGGTGGGAGGTCACCACGAGCTTCGGCTCCCGGCCGGAGGGCTCATAGCGCAGCCCCGAGCGGGCCTCGGCGTCCGGGATAAAGCGCCCACCGCGGTCGATGGTGAGCATGGCCATGAGGTCGAAGAAGCCCATGCCCAGGCCGCGGACCAGCACCTCCTCCTGGGATTCTTCCCAGGAGGGGATCTGGCTGATCTGCTGGTCGGCGGGATTGCCGGGGCGAACCCAGGTGAGGGCTGGGTGCATATCCACGGCGGATGCGGTGAAGCTCTCCATCGCATCGGGGGTGGTGTCGGCCCAGCCGATGGCCAGCACGGTGGCGTCCGCGAGGATCGTGGTGCCGTTGTCCAGAGTGATGCGGTCGCGGGCTGATTGGCCTTCGGCGTCGCCGTTCCCGGCGCCTGCCCCGGTTGCGGAGCCCGCCGGCACCTCCTCGATCTCGGTGGCGCGGGCGAGGTGCTGATGCACTGAAATCCCCTCCGGGAGCAAGCCCAGCACCACGCTGAACACCCAGCGCAGGTACTCGCCGTAGAGCGCACGGCTGGGGTGCGATTCGGGCCGGGTATCGGCGATCTCCGCGGCGTATTCCGCCAGGGACCACCCCGTACCCACGGTGGGGGCGGATTCTCCGGTCCCTGCCGTCCCGTCCGACAGGCGCTCCGCAGCCTGGGCTCCATCGTTATTCGAGGTCAGCGAGGCGTGTTCGCCCCCGACGCTCAGTGGGAGGCGAGTGAACA
The DNA here is from genome assembly GCF_001815985.1 of Corynebacterium sp. HMSC27B11. Taxonomy (GTDB): domain Bacteria; phylum Actinomycetota; class Actinomycetes; order Mycobacteriales; family Mycobacteriaceae; genus Corynebacterium. The sequence continues at coordinate 82,884 of NZ_KV823552.1, forward strand.
GATCTGTCTTTTTTCCGCGCGGATCCCGCTCTGGGCCCAGCTCTTCGCCGCGAATGAGCATGATCCACTCGTGCATGGTCGGCCCCTCCAGCACGGGCGCGGTGACGGTAGCTCCGGGCTCGGTGAAGAGGGTGACCGCATCGGCCAGAGTGTTCATGCACAGGGTCTTGGTCTGGTCGGTGCGCCAGACTTTCCCCTCCCCCGGCCGCACCTCGTCAACCACATGAATGTCCAGGTGAGTGGTGGTTTTACTCGGATCGAGCTGGCGGTATTCGGCGGCGAGGCGCTCCAGGATGGAAATACCTCGCGGGCCACCTCCGATGATCGCGATGGTGGGCGTTGAATCGGTCATGGTCCTTGGGCTGGTCATGTAGGCCATCTTATCGTGCAGGTTTTTCCGTGGTACCCTTGCCCTCACCCCTTATAGACAGATCTGTTCATTTTTATCCATAGGAGGGAATACTTATGTCCCCCGGCTTGCCCCGCACCGAGGGCACGTCCAGGCGCCGTACCCGGCGCCCCATCAGATCGGTGATCACCCTGCTCACCGCCGTCGTCCTCGGTCTCGGCGGACTCACCGCCTGCAGCAGCGCCGGTGGTTCCGAGGACAACCCCGCCGAGCTGACCTACCTCGACTCCCTCCCCTTCAATAACCTCTACCCGCCGACCGCGGGCTTCTACCCCAACGGCGGGGTCGTCAACAACATCACCGACCGGCTGCTGTGGCAGGACCCGGACACCCTCGAGCTCCACCCGTGGATCGCCACCGACCTGCCGGAGGTCAACGAGGACGCCACCGAGTTCACCTTCCGCCTGCGCGACGGGGTCACCTACTCCGACGGCACCCCGCTGGACGCGGAGAACGTCGTCAAGAACTTCGACCTCTTCGGCCTCGGGAACACGGAGAACAAGCTCACCGCCTCCGAACAGATCAGCTCCTACGAGCGCGGCGAGGTTATCGACGATTCCACCGTCCGCTTCCACTTCAGCGAGCCCGAGCCCGGCTTCCCCCAGGCTGCCAGCTCCATCAACGCCGGGCTGCTGGCCAACGCCTCCCTGGACATGACAGACGAGGGTTTCGCCCCTGGTTCTGCCCGCAAGGTCATTGGCTCCGGCCCCTTCGTCATCACCGGCGAGAAGCGGAACCGCGAACTGACCTTGAGCGCCCGGGAGGACTACGACTGGGCGCCACCGGTCTTCGCCGAGCGCGGCCTGAACACCGGGCGTCCGGAGCTGGACACCGTGCGCGTCGTCGTCGCCAAGGAGGACAGCGTCCGCGTCGGTGGACTCAAGGCCGGGCAGGCGGACATCGCCCGCCAAATCGAGGCCCCGGAGGAAAAGCACCTCGCCAAGGCCGGAATCAACATCCACGCAGCACCGACCAACGGCGTGAACAACGGCCTGGCCTTCCGCTTCCGCCACCCGCTGCTGCAGGACATCCGGGTGCGCCAGGCGATCATCGCCGGCGTGGATCGCGAGAAGATCCTGCGCACCCTGTTCTCCGACTCCTACCCGCTGGCCACCTCCACCCTCGCCCACACCGCGCAGGGCTACGAGGAGCAGAAGGGTGCCTACGAGTTCAACCCGGATAAGGCCCGCGCGCTCCTCGACGAGGCCGGCTGGACCGTCGGGCACGACGGTATCCGCACCAAGGACGGCAAGCGCCTGCGCCTCGTCGTCAACGACGCCCCACAGCAACCCCGCACCCGGGAGGTCGTCACGATGCTGCAGCAACAACTGCGCGCCGTCGGCATCGACGCGCAGCTGCACCCCGGCGACGTCGCCGCCCAAAAGGCAGCCCAGACGGACGAGAATCAGGTGCAGCTCAACCTCACGATGGTGGGCCGCGCCGACTACGACGTCATTAAAAGCCAGTACTACTCCGAGAACCGCAACGCGCTGCTGAACATGCACCCCGACGAATCCATCGGCGATGAGAAACTCCAGCAGCTCCTGCTCGACGTCGCGCAGTCCCCCACCGAGGAGGCTCGCGCGCGAGCCTCCAAGGCAGTGCAGAAGCACCTGACCGATAACGCCTACGTCCTGCCCTTCTTCGAGGAACCGCAGGTCTTCGGCGTGCACCCACACGTCCACGGCTTCCGCGCCGAGAGCATCGGCCGACCCTGGTTCTACCTGACCCGAAAGGAGGCCCAGCCATGACCGGCCGCCAGATCCTCGCCCGCATCGGCCAGGCGATCCTCGTGTTGTGGGCCACCTTCACCCTCGCATTCATCCTGCTCACCGCACTGCCCGGGGATGCGGTGGCCACCCGCTACGCCGACCCCGAGCTTGGGCTCTCCCCGGCGCAGATCCAGCAGATGCGCGACGTGTACGGCGCCGACGAGCCCACCCTCGTGCGCTACATCAGCTCTCTCACCGGCGCGCTGCGCGGGGACTTCGGAAACTCCCTGATGAACGGCGAGTCCGTGACCAGCGCTTTGGGCGCTGCTCTGCCAAACACGCTCGCCCTGGCGCTCGTGGCTTTTCTGCTCGCCAGCGTGATCGCTCTGGCCCTGGCCACGCTCGCCGCCCCAGGCCGCAACAACCGGTTCAGCCGCTGGCTGGCCAATACTCTGGCGAGCGTCCCCTCCCTGCTGATCGCACTGCCCCCGTTCTGGCTGGGCATCATCCTGATCCAGGTGTTCAGCTTCACGCTGGGGTGGATCCCCGTCATCGACGCCTCCCCGACCCAGTCGATCATCCTGCCCGCCATCGCCATCGCCCTGCCGCTGTCCGCGCCGATGGCCCAGGTGTTGCTCCGCGGGATTCAGGACGCCTCGGCCCAGCCCTTCGTCACCGTGGTGCGGGCCCGTGGGGCCAGCCACCACTGGGTGCTGTGGCGCAACGTCCTGCGCAACGCGATGCTTCCCGCACTGACCATCGCCGGGCTGACCTTCGGTGAGCTCATCGGCGGCGCTGTGGTCACCGAGGCCGTGTTCAGCCGCGCTGGCATCGGCGCGATGACCGTGGACGCCGTATCTAACCGCGATACCCCGGTGCTCATGGCCGTCGTCGTCATCAGCGCCGCGGTCTACGTGCTGGTCAACCTGGCCGTCGATCTGCTGTACCCGGTGCTCGACCCCCGGCTGCGCAGCCGGGGCGCACAACCCGCCACCACGAATGGGAGGGGCTAAACCATGACCACCACACTGACCTCTCGGCCCTCGCTGCGCTCCCGGCTAACCGGTCGCAACCTTCCCCGCCCGCGGAAAGCGGGCTGGGGCGCGGTCGTCTCCGGGCTCATCGTTGTCATCGCACTGGCCTGGGCACTCGTGCCGGGGCTGTTCGCCTCGGGCGACCCCGTGAACTCCGGTAGCACCGCCCCGCTGCTGCCGCCGAGCACCGAGCACTGGTTCGGCACCGACGCCGTCGGCCGCGACCTCTACACCCGCGTGGTGTGGGGCACCCGGCAGTCCCTGCTCGGGGCGCTCATCGCGGTTCTGCTCGGCATGATCATCGGCACCCTGCTGGGTGTCATCGCCGGGTCCTCCCGCGCCCGGCGCGGCTCCAGCACAGGTGGTAAGGGCAGCTGGGTGGACACGCTGATCATGCGCATCGTGGACGTCCTGCTCGCCATCCCGGCCCTGCTGCTCAGCCTCTCGGTGATCATCGTGCTGGGTTACGGCTCGATCAACGCGGCCATCGCCGTGGGTATCACCAACGTCGCGATGTTCGCCCGGCTCGCCCGCTCCGAGGTGCTGGGCGTGGCGTCCTCCGATTATGTCGAGGCCGCCTACGCCTCCGGCGGCACCCGTGCCTCCGTGCTGTGGCGGCACGTCCTGCCGAACTCGCTGACCCCGGTGCTCGCGCTGGCGGCCCTCCAGTTCGGCAGCGCCATCCTGCAGCTGTCCACCCTGAGCTTCCTGGGCTACGGTGCTCCGCCACCGACGCCCGAGTGGGGCCTGATCATCGCCGAGGGCCGGGACTTCATCGCCACGTCCTGGTGGCTGACCGTCCTACCGGGCCTAGCCATCGTCCTCGTCGTCCTGGCGACCAACCACCTCAGCACCGTCCTCCGCGACCGGGAAGGAGCCCGCTCATGACCACCCCATTGCTGAAGGTCACCGACCTCGCGGTCACGTACAATTCCGCCCACGGCCCCGTGCACGCGGTGACGGATGTGTCCTTCTCCGTCGCCCCCGGTCGGGTCACCGCCATCGTGGGAGAATCCGGTTCCGGAAAATCCACCTCCGCCATGGCGACGATGGGGCTGCTGCCTGCCAACGCGTCGGCGTCCGGAAAAATCGAGCTCAATGGGCAGGACCTGAACCGCATCACGCAGCAGCAGTGGCGCGGCGTCCGCGGCCTGAAGATCGGGCTCATCCCGCAGGACCCCGGAACCTCGCTGAACCCCGTGAAGACCATCGGCGACTCGGTGGGCGAGGTGCTGCGCATTCACCGCCAGGTGCTGGGCAATCCCAGCACACAGGAGCGCCGGGCAACCGTCATCGAGCTCCTGGAGGCCGTGGGCATCGACAACCCCGAGCTGCGCTATGACCAGTATCCGCACGAGCTCTCCGGCGGTATGCGGCAGCGTGCCCTCATCGCCGCCGCGCTGGCCACCGAACCGGACCTCATCATCGCCGACGAGCCCACCAGTGCGTTGGACGTAACGGTGCAGCAGACAATCCTGGACCTCATCGACCAACTGCGGGAAGACCGCGGCATCGGCGTGCTGCTCATCACGCACGACCTCGCCGTGGCCAGCGACCGGGCCGACGAGCTGGTGGTCATGCAATCCGGCCAGGTCAAGGAGGCCGGGCTCACCGGCCGCATCCTCGGCGATCCGCGGCACCCCTACACCCGACGGCTGCTCGATGATGCGCCTGGCCTCACCAACCCGGTGCGCCAACCGGAGCGCGCCCGGAAGCATAAGGCAGCCAGTGCCCCGGCGGCCGACGCTCCTGGCGGCGAGGTGAACCCCGAAGAGAAGACCCCCGCTACCCCGGCGGCACGCGACTCCGAGGAGTCCACTCCCCCGCTGCTGCGCGTCAGCTCGATGAGCAAACAGTTCCAGCCCGCGCGCGGCCAAGAAGCATTCACCGCAGTCGACGGCGTGAGCTTCTCCGTCGCCCGCGGCACCACGCACGCGATCGTCGGGCAATCGGGTTCCGGCAAATCCACCCTCGCCCGCATGATCTGCGCCTTCGAGGAGCCCAGCACGGGCGCCGCCTACCTCGAGGGCGCTGCCATCAACGAGCTCGCGGACAAGGACCCGCGCCAACTGCGCCGTCGGCTGCAGATGGTCTACCAAAACCCCTATGGCTCGCTGGACCCGCGCCAGTCCATCGGTTCGGCGATCGCCGAGCCACTGCGAAACCTCAGCTCGCTGACGCGGACACAGATCCGCGCAAAGGTCACCGAGGTCTTGGATCAGGTCAGCCTCCCCGAGGCACTGGCCAACCGGCGTGCCGGGGAGCTCTCCGGCGGGCAACGCCAGCGCGTGGCCATCGCCCGCGCACTGGTCCTGGAGCCGGAGCTGTTGGTTCTCGACGAGGCCGTATCCGCGCTGGACGTCACCGTCCAGGCCCGCATCCTGGAGCTGCTCAACGAGCTGCAGGAGGAGCTGGGCCTGACCTACCTGTTCATCTCCCACGACCTCGCCGTCGTCCGGGAGATCAGCGACACGGTCAGCGTGATGAGCAAGGGCCGCCAGGTGGAGCTGGGCTTCACCGAGGAGATCTTCAACGATCCGCAGCACGATTTCACCCGTCAGCTGCTGCGGGCCATCCCGGGCCAGCGTTACCGCGAAGGCGTGTTCAACCTGGGGCTTTAGGGTCGGGACATGGAGATCCGCAGTGCAGAGCGGGCGGCGGCGTCCGTCTCCTGGAAGATCACCGGGTCCTCCCCCACCTTCGGTGAGTTCGTCATATCTGCCCGCACCTCCCGCAACGGCACACCCAGCATGTGCACCCGGGGGTCGCGCTGACCCGACTGGCCAATAAGCAGGCCCGTTTCCCGGTCCACCTCCGGGGCGCCAGACAGGGAGCCATCGCCCCAGGCCCAAGCCCGCATCCGGGACTGTGCCAGCAACTGCCTGCTCAGCGGGCAGGCCGTGTGCCGCACATCCGGGTCATGGATCAGCGCCTCGATCAGCACAGACGCGCACACTTCCTCCCCCGTCGTCGCGGAACGGACCCGAAACGCCGGGGTCTCCTCGTCCACGGTGAGCTCCGGTTTCGCGCCAAGGAAGCGCACCAGCCCAGCGTCGATGAGAGCGAGCAGCTCGGCGGTGCGGAAGGCGGGCGGGCCGACGCTCACCATCTGGGCGATGCTGCCGAAAAACGCGTATTCCTCCTCGCGGGACGCCTGCGTAAACCGCCCCGGCTCGTCGACCAGGGCGATCCGTTTCATCGCCGCGCCGAAGCTGAAGAGCCCCATCTTCACCGGGGACTTTTCGCCGCGCTGCGCCTCCTGCCAGTCTGCAAGGAGGTGGTCGAACAGGGTCCGGGTAAAGGAGTCGATGGTCAACTCCTCGCCCGCTTCCTCCGCCTTGTCCTCCAGATGAGAGACCGGGTTGTTCTCCCAGGGGATGTTGAATCGTTTTTCCGGGTCCACCAGCCCGTCCAGGCGGGTGTCCTCGTGCATGTTCAGCGGGTCGGTGGCCGGGTCGTCGATGATCTCACCGACCTTTTTTAGGACGTCAGGTTCGGCCGCCAGCAGAACCCGGTAGTAGGCCTCTTGTGCGTCGCGCAGCAGTGCTGGCCACAGCGTTTCCCCGAAGTCCAGGCTATTGGGGTCCAGCGGAGTATCGAGCTGGGCGATCGCCCGGCCCAGGCGGCGTAGCTCCGCGCGCGGCGGCATGCCCGAAAACTCCGGGCGGGGCTGATGTGGGTAGCCACGGCCCGCCATCGCCAGGATCCGCGGTTCCCGCCCAGATGGTTGATAGCGCAATCCCGCCAGCGCGGTGACGTCGGGGATGAAGGCTCCGCCCCGGCCGACCGTGAGCATGGACATAGCGTCGAAAAACCCCATGCCCAAACCGCGGATCAGGATCTCCTGACCGGATTCCGCCCAGCTGGGAACAGTGGAGAAGTCCTGATCAGCTGGGTTATTCGGCGCGATCCACTCCAGCTGCTCGTGGGTGCTCGCAGCTGCGGCGAGCTCCCGCTCCTCCGGGGCCAGCTCAGTATCCAGCCAGCCCAGCGCGAGCACGGTCGCGTGTGCGCGCAGGCGGGTGCCGTCCGCAAGTTCGATGGTGTCCGTGCCGTCTGCCGCCGCTTCGATCCCCACCGCCTTCGAGCGGTGCACCGTCACCTCGATGGCCTCCGGGACCATGCCCAGCACCGCGGAGAAGGCCCAGCGAAGGTACTCGCCGTATAGGCCCCGCGGCGGGTGCGTATTCGGTTCGGCCTGGTCTATGTCCTTTGCCCGGTGACTCAGCGGCTGGACCGGTTGCCGGGAAAACAGCGCCGCCTTCGCCCCGCGCGGATCGCGCTGCTCGCCCAGCTCCTCGCCACGAACCAGCATGATCCACTCGTACATGGTGGGGCCTTCGAGGAACGGGGAGTGCACGCTGGAGCCGGGCTCCGGGAACAGGGTCACCGCGTCGGCCAGCGTGTTCATGCACAGGTCGAAGTTCTGGTCGGTGCGCCAGACGCGTCCCGCACCGGGCTGGACGTCGTCCACCACGGCCACGGCCAGGCGCTCGGGTGCCGCACCCTGCTCCGCCAGCTCCCGGTAGGTAGCCACGATCCGCTCCAGCACAGAGATCCCCCGTGGCCCCGCGCCAATGATCGCGATCCTGCGCTCAACACTGCTCATGGCCCCACCCTACGGATTAACCCGGACAAGCCTGGCTGCTCAGTCCTGCGCCCAAGCGAGTAGAGTAAACAGTTTGCATCCGCCCATGCCCGAAGGAAGGTTGACCGTCGCGTATGTCTGCCACCAACACCGCCACCGCCGCCGACTGGCTTGAAGGCGCCCGCCCACACACCTGGGCTAATGCCATCGCCCCGGTGCTGGCCGGAACAGCAGCCGCGGTGACCACCGGCGGGGCATCCTTCCCACGGGCACTACTCGCCCTCGTGGTCGCGCTCGCGCTGATCATCGGCGTGAACTACGCGAACGATTACTCCGACGGCATCCGCGGCACCGACGACGACCGCTCCGGCCCGCTGCGCCTCACCGGCTCCGGGCTGGTGGAGCCCAAGCTCGTCAAGTACGCCGCCTTCGCCTGCTTCGGGGTGGCTGGGGTCGCCGGAATCGCGCTGAGCCTGCTGAGCGCCTGGTGGCTGATCCTCATCGGCGCGGTCTGCATCGCCGGAGCCTGGTTCTACACCGGCGGCGAAAACCCCTATGGCTACCGGGGCCTGGGCGAGGTCGCGGTCTTCATCTTCTTCGGCCTCGTCGCAGTGCTGGGCACGGAGTTCACGCAGTCCGGGCAGGTCACCTGGCGCGGGCTCGGCCTCGCGGTGACGATCGGCGCGCTCTCCTCGTCCGTGAACCTGGCCAATAACCTCCGCGACATCCCGACCGACTCGGTCACCGGCAAGATCACCCTCGCCGTGCGCCTGGGCGATGCGGGCACCCGCGCGCTGTGGCTGAGCCTGGTCGGCGGTTCCGTGGTGCTCACCATCGCGCTGGCCTTCGGTCAGCTCGCTGCCCTGCTGGGCCTGCTGGCAGTGCCGCTGTGGGTGCTGGCCTCCGGTCCGGTGCGCAAGGGCGCGCAGGGCAAGGGCCTGATCCCGGTACTGGGGCTCACTGGCCGCGGCATGTTGCTGTGGTCGGTGATGATGCTGGTCGCAGCGTTTATCTAGCCATCTAGTTCACTCCGACGCTGCTCCCCCGCTGCGCACTCACCTGCGCAGCTCCAGCCGCACTGTCCGCCCCGCTGGCCCCCGCTGATCCTCGCTGCTCTAGTCGTGCAGGCGGTCCTGCAGCTGCTCCTGCAGCTGGCGCTTGTGCTCGCGCCGCGCGGAATCCCACTCCGCCATCTGCGCGGTCACGCGCAGCCGCAGATTCTTAAACATCATCATGGACAGCGGCAGCGCGAGGATGAGCGCCAGCAGCGCGCTCATCAGCAGCGGGAAGAAGTTCGCCATCCCCAGCAGGATCACGATCGAGTGGATCACGAACGTCAGCACCAGGAACAGCACCAGCCGCAGGAATCCGTATAGCAAAACATCCCGCCAGGCCTTCGAGCCGAGCTTCGGCTTCTGCCCGGGCGGCCCCGGCAGCGCTGGTTCAACCTGGGATGGGTCTTGCGGATTCTGCTTATTAGTCACGCCGTCCAGCCTACGGTCACTGCTTCGCTGGGCACCAATTGCGCTTTATTTTTAGGACGTCACCCCGGTCCGCCACCGTATTCCCGCCGCTTTTCTCCTACCCACCGAGCCCGTGAGGTGGCTAGAGTCGAGGGGAGAAACTACGCCGATTTTTATGCCTTGAAGGAGAATCGCACCCTTGGGTCGCCTCATTATCCTGATCCTGGTCATCATCACGCTCGTGATGTTGTGGAAGGCCTTCGGGCCGGGCAGCGGCAATTCTTCCTCAGTGGGCCAGCTAGGCCGCCGGCAGAATAAGCAGCTCGATCAGCAGCCGCGAGCGAAGGGCCCGGACGACGACCCGGACTTCCTGTGGAATATCGAGAAGGAACGCTTCAAGAAGCGCCGTGAGCAGGAACGCCTAGCCGAGGAAGAGGCCGAGCGCGAAAAGCGGGAGCGCCTCCGCCGCCAGCGGGACGAGGACCAGCAGGACCCGCCCGCCCAGGACTAGGCCCGGCCGCGTTAAATCTCCACCCGCGGGGAGCGCCCCGTGCGGTAGTGGTCGATGAGCAGGAACAGGTTATCCCAGCGCTTGTAGAGCTTCGCCCGCTCCAGCAGGTCCTCATCCTCGAAGACCACCTGCGGGTCTGCCACGTCCTCCGCGGCCACCCCGGCGTGGTCGAAGATCCGCTTCGTCAGCCCCGGCGCGATCGTCTCGAAGTGGGCGTAGTCCAGCGCCGGATCGCCCACCGTCATATCGGAGAAGTCCAACACGCCCACGCCCTGGTCGGGTAGCCACAGCAGGTGTTCCCGCGAGAGGTCACCGTGGGTCAAGCAGCGCCGCAGGTCCGTGCGGGCTAGCATGTCGTCCACCTCGGCCATGATGCCTTCGGCGCGGGCGTACTCCGCCGCGGAGAGCTCGGGTTTCAGCACCTCGACCATGCGGTGGCGCATCACCTCGTGCTTGCCCGGCAGGGTTCGCTCCGTGTAGTTCAGCCCGTGCTGCGCCCCCTCGGTGGCCGGGCTGATCGGCACCCCGCCGACCTCGTGGACGCCCGTCGCGTCACTCTGCCCCGGGCCGTCGGCCCACCAGCTCTCCAGGTTGCTGGCCGGCGGGAGGCTGGAGTTCATCGTGTGCATCGCCGCCAGCAGGCTGCCCAGCTGTTCGATAACGAGTTCCTGCTGCTCCGCGTTCATCTGCTGCCAGACATTCGCGTCCAACGGGGTGCCGTCGATGACGGAGAGCAGAGTCACCCGGATACGCCGCTGGTTGCCAGTGAAGCGGCGCGGCACGTGGGCCTGGCGCACCGTCTGCGGCAGGCGGGCGTTGGAGCGGTGCCCCAGCGCCGCGATCACCCCGGACTCCCGGGAGGCCTGCAGGCGGTAGGCCTCGGTGTAGGGTGCGCGGACGATGACGCGGTTCGGGACCATGTCCGCGAACTCTCCCTCGTCGCTGCGTACCCCCTCCAGCAAGATGACGGCGTGGTCCATGCCCTGCTTCGGCAGGAGGATGTTCTCCCAGGCCAGGTCCTGCCAGATCAGCTTGATGAAGATCGGCAGGGTCTCCGGGCGCAGGTCCTCGCGGCTGTAGTCGTGCGCCACGTCCGCCCGGTCGATGTTGCCGGTGCGGATGTCCTTCGCGCTCAGCTTGCCGATGGGCTGGAAGTTCCCAGAAGAAAAGCCGTCCTGCTGCTCTGTCACTCTCGTTGCCTCACTTTTCCCATTCCGCCTGAGCGCACAATTGCCTCAGGTATTGACCATAGGGGCTGGCCCCATGCGCGTCGGCGTTATCCCGCAACTGCTCGTCGCTGATCAGCCCCATGCGCCACGCGACCTCCTCTGGGCAGCCGACTTTCAGGCCCTGCCGCTTCTCGATCGCGCCGACGAAGTCGCTGGCGCCGTTGAGGTCGTCGATCGTGCCGGTGTCCAGCCAGGCCGTGCCGCGGGGCAGCACCTCCACGTGCAGGCGGCCTTGCTCCAGATAGGCCTGGTTGATGCCGGTGATCTCCAACTCACCGCGCTCGGAGGGCTGAAGTTGCTTGGCGATCTCCACCACGTCCGGGCCATAGAAATACAGCCCCGGCACCGCGTATGGGGAGCGCGGCTTCGCCGGCTTCTCCTCGATGGAGATCGCCTTCCCGGTCTCGTCGAAATCCACCACCCCGTAGGCGGTTGGATCGGCGACGGCGTAGCCGAAGATCACGCCGCCATCCGGCTCGTTAAAGCGGCGCAGCTGGGTGCCCAGGCCGGAGCCGTAGAAGATATTGTCGCCCAGCACCAGCGCGACCGGTTCGTCGCCGATGAACTCCTCACCGATGATGAAGGCTTCCGCCAACCCGCGTGGGGCTTCCTGCGTGGCGTACTCGATACTCACGCCGAAGCGGCTGCCATCCCCCAGCAGCTCCTGGAAGGCCCGCTCGTCGCGCTCCGTGGTGATCACGAGAATCTCGGTGATCCCCGCAAGGATCAGGGTGGACAGCGGATAGTAGATCATCGGCTTGTCGTAGACCGGCACCAGCTGCTTCGACACACTGAAGGTGATGGGCCACAGCCGCGAACCGGTGCCACCGGCCAGAATGATTCCGCGCATGATTATCTAGCCCTCCCCGTGCTCGCCGTAGCTATCGGCGAAGTCGAGAGCCTCGGACCACTCCCGGCGCAGCTGCTGCTCCCAGCCACGTGCCTCCTGCCAATCAGCCAGGCGCGCGTGAACCTCTGCGAGGGCCGGGGCGGCGGCGTCCTTATCGGAAAGAACCGCATCGGCACGCTCCACGCCCCAGTCGATGCCCAACTCCGGGTCGAAGGGATCCACCCCGAACTCCCGATCCGGGTTATAGGCCTCGGTGACCAGGTAATTCAGCACCGCGGTCTCGGAGCGGGCGGCGAAGCCGTGACCCACCCCGATCGGCACGTGCACCGCGTAGTTATTCTTCTCGCTGAGGGTGATCTTGACGTGCTTGCCGAAGGTCGGGGAACCGACCCGCAGGTCCACCAGCACGTCCACAACCTCCCCGGCCAGGCAGCTGACGAACTTCGCCTGCCCCGGTGGCACCTCGGCCAGGTGGATGCCCCGCACCACGTCCCGGCTGCTGCGGGAGACATTCGCCTGCGCGACGTCGAAGGGGTAGCCCAGGTGCTCGGTGAACTGGGCGGCGCGGAAGCCCTCGTGGAAACTGCCGCGAGCGTCCCCGAAAACCCGCGGGGCGAAGAGCCAGGCGCCGGCGATCGGAAGGTCGACGATGGCTGGCTCGGTGGCCGAGTCCAGGGGACGCAAGTCAACAGGCAGCTCTGCGGTACTCATAGCCCATACTTTAGCGCCCAGCCCGGACAGACAGCCGGTGCGGTGCGCGCCAGGCAGCGCCCCCGTGTTGTCGCACGCGCGAATTTTTCCATAACCTCTCCGAAGTGTTTAGCCTTTGCTAACTTTCAGCGCATGGATTCTCCCAACCGTTCAGAAGACCGGCGCATTCTTGGCGCCACCCTCGTCGGCACGACCATCGAGTGGTACGACTTCTTCATCTACGCTCAAGCCGCCGGCCTCGTGTTCGGTACGCAGTTCTTCGCCCCCGCGAGCAGCGATAACCCCAGCCTCGCGCAGGTTTTCGCCTGGGCATCGCTGGGCATCAGCTTCCTCTTCCGCCCGCTCGGCGCCGCCATCGCGGGCCACCTGGGCGATCGCATCGGGCGCAAGAAGGTGCTCGCGGGCACCCTGATCCTCATGGGTATGGCCACCACCCTGATCGGCGTGCTGCCGACCTACGCCGCCATCGGCATCGCCGCTCCCCTGCTGCTTGTCTTCCTGCGCATCCTGCAGGGACTGTCCGCGGGCGGCGAGTGGGGCGGGGCCGCTCTACTCGCCGTGGAGCACGCACCGAAGGGCCGCCGCGGGCACTTCGGCTCCTATCCGCAGATCGGCGTGCCCACCGGCCTGGCACTGTCCACCGTGGTGCTGCTGGCCATCACCGCGATCATTGGGCAGGAGGCCTACCTCGACTGGGGTTGGCGTATTCCATTCCTGCTGAGCTTCGTGCTGGTCATCGTGGGCGTCATCGTGCGCGCCAAGGTCGCCGAATCCCCGGTGTTCCAGGAAATGCGGGAGCGTGCCGCCGAGTCCAGCGCCCCGTTGGGTGTGCTGCTGCGCGACCACTGGCGTCTCGTGATCCGCGCGGCGCTGATCTTCTCCGGTAACAACGCCTCCGGCTATATGATCATCGCCTTCATGGGCTCCTATGCCACGAAGGAGCTAGGCCACGATCAGGTCAGCGTGTTCCTCTGGGTGGTCGTCGCCGCCCTGGCGTGGATCGTGCTGACGATGTACTCCGGCGGGCTCTCCGACCGCATCGGCCGGGTGCAGACCTTCCTCTGGGGCTACGGCATGCTCATCGTGATCGCGGTGCCGGTGTGGTTCCTCATCGACTCCGGCTCGCTGTGGATCTTCGGCATCGGCATGCTGCTGTTCATCCCGGGCCTGGCCCTCTCCTACGGCCCGCAGTCCGCCCTCTACGCGGAAATGTTCCCCCGCGAAGTGCGCTTCTCCGGTGTGTCCGTGGCCTATGCCCTGGGCTCCATCCTGGGTGGTGCCTTCGCACCGATGATCTCCCAGATGCTCTTCAACCGCACCGGGATGATCTGGACGGTCGGCATCTACCTGATGGTGATCTGCCTGATCTCCGTGATCGCGCTGCTGCGCACCCCCCGTAACCTCGCGGACGCCGAGCTCTAAAGCGCACCGGCTACCTGCCCCGCAAGCTCGTGGCTTGCGGGGTTTTTCTATCCCAGCAGCTTTTCCGTTTGCCCGTAGCGGCGTTCCGCCGCCGCGCGGGTGTCCTCCCACCACTGCTGGTTCTCGCGGTACCAATCGATCGTCGCCGCCAGGCCCGCGGCGAAGTCGGTATACCGCGGCTGCCAGCCCAGGGCTTGCATCGAGGACGGGTCGATCGCATAGCGGCGGTCGTGCCCGGGGCGGTCGCTCACCCAGTCGAAGTCATCCGGCTCCCGGCCGAAGGCCGCCAAAAGGTCCCGCACGACCTGCAGGTTATTTCGCTCCCCGTCCGCGCCGATGAGGTACGTCTGCCCCAGCTCGCCGCGGTCCATAATCGCCCAGACCGCGTCGTTGTGGTCGTCGACGTGGATCCAGTCGCGGACGTTATCCCCCTTGCCATACAGCCGCGGCCGCTGCCCCTGCAACAGGCCGGTGATCTGACGCGGGATGAATTTCTCCGGGTGTTGGCGCGGCCCATAGTTATTCGAACAGTTACTGATCGTGGCCTTCAGCCCCAGGCTGCGGACGAAGGCGCGCACCATGTGGTCAGCCGCCGCCTTGGACGCCGAGTAGGGAGAGGAGGGCTGGTAGGGGGTCGTCGGGGTGAAGCGTTGCGGTTCGTCCAGTGCCAGGTCCCCGAAGACCTCGTCCGTAGAGACGTGGTGCAGGTAGACACCGTGACGCACCGCCGCCTCGGCGAGGTGCACCGTCCCATCCACGTTGCTGCGAACGAACAGCGCCGGGTCCAGCAGCGAATTATCGTTGTGCGACTCCGCCGCGAAGTGGACGATGGCCAGCCCGTCGACGTCCGGAACCTCGGCGGCGACCTCGTCGACCAGGGCGAGCACCGCATCCCGGTCCGCGAGGTCCAGCTGCGTGAATCGGAACCGCCCCGGATAGGCATCCTCCAACGGGGTACCGTCCGTAGAGCGCAGGTTCAGCGGATTGGCGGCATAGGTCATCGCGTCCACGACGTGCACGTGCACATCCGGGCGGGTGGCCAGCGTGCGGTGGACGAAGTTCGCCCCAATAAAACCGGCACCGCCGGTGACCAGCACGTGGGTCAACCGGCGGTGGGGCGCTGCCGCTTGGTCAGCGGTTTGAGCGGTCACGAGGAAGCGTCACACTCCAAGCGTGGGTTCTAGTCGGTGGTTTAGTTCAGGCCAGCGTAGGAGTGCAGACCGGAGACCACCATGTTGATGAAGAAGAGGTTGAAGACCATCGTCGCGAAAGCGATGACGTTGATCCAGGCAGCCTTGGTGCCACGCCAACCCGGGGTTGCGCGGGCGTGCAGGTAGGCGGCGTAGAGGATCCAGGTGATGAAGGACACCGTCTCCTTCGGGTCCCAGCCCCAGAAGCGGCCCCAGGCGGCGTCCGCCCAGATCGCGCCGAAGATGATGCCCAGGCCGAAGATCGGCAGGGTCCAGATCGCGCTGCGGTAGGCCAGGGCGTCCAGCTTGGAGGCATCCGGCAGCGGGGAGGCGATGGCTCCGAAGAAGCCCTTTTCCTGCCCCTTCGGGTGCCAGCGGCGCAGCAGGTACATCAGGGAAGCCATGCCGGAGAGCAGGCCGATGCCGCCACCGATGGAGACGGTGGAGACGTGGATGACGAACCAGTTGGACTGCAGGGCCGGGACGACCGGGGCGGTCTCCGCGTAGAGCTTCGTACCGCCGTAGAACAGCAGCAGGGTCACCGGGGTCAGCACCCACGGCCACATCACGCGCATCGAGCGGCGGTTGATCACCACAGCCGCGGCCACCATGGCGAACAGGGTCACCACCGCGACGTACTCGAAGAGGTTGCCCCACGGGAAGCGGTTCGCGGACATGCCGCGCAGCACCAGGAAAGCGGCGTGCACGGCGATGGCCAGCCACACCAGCGCCTGAGTAATCCCGCCGAAGGTATCCGCGCGCTTCACGCGCTGCAGGATCGTTTCGGTGCGCAGCCCCGCCGGCAGGTCGGCCTCGTCCAGGGAGGAGGTCGCGATACCGGAAACGTCGGCCGCGCCGTCGTCCCCGACCTCATCGGCAGCGACGTCGGTGGAGCCTGCACCGGATGCGCCAGCACCAACCGCCACCTTCTGGCGACGCTTCGCCTCCTGCGGGGTGGCCTCGTTCTTCAGCACCCGGGCGCGCTCGCGGCGGGCGTCGTTCGCCAGGCGGACCAGCCCGTAGTAGAACAGGGACACCGCCAGGGCGAGCAGGTACAGCACCACCGTGGTCTTGTACGCCAGGTCAGAAAACTGCGCGAGATCTTGATTAATCTGCATGGATTATTTCGATTCCTCAACGGACTAAAGGCATACGCCGACTAAGGCGCATCTCTTGCACATCTAAGATTATCCCCGCCTAGCGGGAAATCCAACACTCCAGCGGCGCCGGATAGTGGCAGCGACCAGCAAAAACGGATTAGCGATCGCGGAGCTGCTCGTCAAGCCCGTCGCCGAAATCCTCTTCCCAGCTACCGCTGGATACGTGGTGCTCCTCGTCCAGGTCCTCCTCCTCGAGGCCCAGGATCCGCTCCGCGGTGCGGTTGAACTCCGCACCCCAGCCGGCAGCGTCCGTGCGCGCCAGGCCCGCGATCTCGACCACGGTCCCCGGCTGGCCGTCCTCCCGCGGTGCCAGGCGCACCCACAGGCGGCGGCGCTTAATCGCCAAGGACACCACCAGGGATACCAGCATCAGCATCGAGAAGATGAAGACCCAGTACAGGCTCGGGTCGTGGCCAATCTGGATGTTGATGAACTCCTTGGCACCGTCGAAGGTGATCTCGGTGCCGTCGTCCAGCGTGACCTTCTCGCCGACGCGTAGGTTCACGCGATCCAGCTTCTCCAGCAGGCCGTTATGCATCTGCTCCGGGTGCAGGGAGAAGATGGACTGCGCGGTGCCGGCGTCCAGCCCCGTCTGGCCGCGGTAGACGTCGATGGCCACCGCCGGGTCCGTCATCGCCGGGTAGCGGGAGGTCAGCAGCGCACCCTTCTCACCGGTGAACTCCGCGGTGGGGGCGAATAGCCCCTGGATGGCGACCTGGTTATTGCGCCGCTCCAGCTCCGTGTCGAACATGTCCGCCGGCGGGTCCCAGCGCATCGCGCCGGAGGAGAGGAAGTTGATCTGATCGTCCGGACGGAACTGGGTGGTTTCCGTCACCGTCTCGCCGTTCGGCCACTTGATGGTGAACGTCGGCGCGTAACCGTGGCCCTGCAGGTAAATGCGGTCGCCCTCCAGGCGCAGCGGGTGGTTAACCTTCAGGGTGGTCTTTTCCCACTTCTCGTGCGGCTCGTAGGCGGCATCGCCGACGGCGTAGTCGATGTCCGATTCGAAGTCCACTGCCTGCCCGTTCGGCAGGTACTCCGCCTTAAAGTTCTTGACGTTGATGCAGAACGGGTGCAGGCCGGTGCCGTCGAAGAGCTGCCCGTGGCGGAAGGAGTCGAAGTTACCGACCGCGGAGTTACAGAACTCGGAGTTCTCCGTATCGGCGATGATGATCGCCTGGCCCTCGTAGTAGGTGAGACGGCCGACTCCCACAGCCACGAGGATGCCCACCAGGGCGAGGTGAAAGACGAGGTTCGCGAACTCACGCAGGTAGCCACGCTCCGCGGAGATGGACCAACGCCCCGCGCGGTCGTCCTCAGCGGACGTCTCCGCGATGTGCCAGCCCTTGAACTCGCGGCGCAGCAGCTCCTTCATCGCCTCCGGCTCGGTGTCCACGGTGCCGGAGATGTGATTCGGCATCCGCTTGAGCACCTTCGGGGCCCGCGGCGGGGTGGAGCGCAGCGCCTGGTAGTGATCCCAGCTGCGTGGCAGGATGCAGCCCACCAGCGAGATGAACAGCAGTACGTAGATCGCCATGAACCACGAGGAGCTGAAAACATCGAACAGGCCCAGCTTGTCGAAGACCTCGGCGGTCTTGCCATTGGCGGCGATGTAATCGGCCACCTTGTCCTGGTTCAGCGAGCGTTGCGGCAGCAGGGCGCCGGGAATCGCGGCGAGGGCCAGCAGGAAGAGCAGCACCAGGGCCGTCTTCATCTTGGTGAGCCACTGCCAGCCGCGCTTGGGCAGGCCCAGAATCAGCCGGGCCACGTTATTCCCGCCCGGCTTCGTACCGGCCTTGCGCTCAGTCATGAGAATGCCCTTTCACGTTGTTTTCGCACACGCTCTACGCACCCGTTAGATCGGCAACGTTGCATCACTGATGAACGCGTCCCGAACCCACTCCACAAATATTGCCCACTGCCCGGTGAGCAGCAAAATTCCAACAATCACCAGGAGGATGCCGCCGGCCACCTGGATGCGGCGGGAATGGCGGCGCAGGAAGCCAACACCCGCCAGCGCCCGGCGCGAGCCCAAGGCCAGCAGGATGAACGGCAGGCCCAGGCCGATGCAGTAGGCGATGATCAGCAGCACCCCGCGCGCGGCGGTCGTGCCCTCGGTGCCCGCGGAGACGGAGATGATCGCCGCGAGTGTGGGGCCCAGGCAGGGCGTCCAGCCCAACGCGAAGATCCCGCCGAGCAGCGGGGCTCCCGCCAGGGTCGTCCAGCGCTTCGGCGCCATCCGGGTATCGGCCTGCAGCGGGGTGATGAAGCCCATGAAGACCACGCCCATGAGGATCGTCACCGCGCCACCGATGCGCATGAGCAGCTGCTGGTTGATCCTCAGGGTGCTGATCAGGCCGAAGACCGTGACCGTGGCGAGCAGGAAGATCACGGTGAAACCGGCGACGAACAGCAGCGCCGCAGCGCCCACGCGTCCCCTTTTATTCGCGACCTTCGTGCCCTGCTCGGTGAACTCGGTATCCGCGCCGACCACGCCCGCGAGATAAGAGATATAGCCCGGCACCAGCGGGATCACACACGGCGAGGCGAAGGAGACCAGGCCCGCCAGCGCGGCTGCCAGCATCGCAAGAACGAGCGGACCGGCGGAGACCGTATCCGCGAAACGCTGGCCGATATCCCCCGCAGCGAGGGTCAACACAGCCTGCTCCGGGCTCAGCACTTAAGCACCCTCCCCGGCCCCGGCGCCGTCATCCTCGTCGAGGATCGGCTCCAGGACCTTCCACAGTTCATCGTCGGTGATTTCCTTGAGGAAGATGTGGGCCGGACGGTGCTGCTTATCCAGCACGATGGTCGTCGGGACGACGGACGCCGGGATACCGCCCAGCCGCAGCGCGGACTTGAACGGTGGGTCGTAGATGGAGGGGTAGGTGATGCCGTAGGTGCGCACAAAGTTCTTCGGCTTCTCCCGCGACGAGTCGCGGACGTTGATGCCCAAGACGGTGCCGTCGCCGCGCTTTTCCAGCTTCTCGTGGACGCGCTCCAGGTCATCCGCCTCGGAGCGGCACGGCCCGCACCACTGGCCCCAGGTGTTCAGGACGACGGCCTTGCCGGCATAGTCCTCCAGGTTGATCTGCTCGCCTTCCTCCATCAGGGACTCGCCGGTGAGGTTGGCGACTTCCTTGCGCTCCTCCTGCGGGTAACTGATGGAGGTCTGCCCCCCTGGGGAGACGAATTCGAAGGTGCCACCGACCGCGACGGCATCGTCGCCGGTGGCGCCCTCCCCGCAGGCGGTGAGCCCGCCGAGGGAGATGGCGGCGGTGAGCAGCGCGGCCAGTGCGGCGCGGCTGCGCGAGCGGAGATTGGGACGGGTGCTCCTCAGATGGGCGCCTCGTCGCGACATGGGACCTACCTACCTTTCTGCTGCTATTCGCTCGGGTTGCGACCCGTTAAATATCGGCTGCGGGCTCGGAATAGATCATGTCCACCAGCTCCTTGCCCTCGAAGATCAGGGAGGTCACGCTGGCGAGGTTGCACTGGCGGGCGGCCGGGTTGTGGGCCAGCTTCTGGCCGCGCACATCGCGCTGGATCATCACGATCGGCAGCTGGTGGCTCACGATCACGGCCTCGGAGCCACGGGCGGCAGCGCGGGCGGATTCCACGGCCTCCCACATGCGGTCGCGGATCTCGGTATAGGGCTCACCCCAACTCGGCTCGGCCGGGCGGCGCAGCATGTGCCAGCGCTTGGGATTCCACAGCGCGGAGCGCACCCCCTTGATATGCAGACCTTCGAGGTCGTTACCCGCCTCGATGACCCGCTCATCGGTCTGGATCTCCAGGCCGAGTTTCTCGGCGAAGGGCCGGGCCGTCTCCTGTGCGCGCTGCAGCGGGGAGGCCACCAGGTGGGTGACGTGGTGGTCGGCCAGGTCGGCGGCCGTGGCATGAGCCATGTTCTCGCCCCGGGCGGAAAGCCGGTAGCCGGGGAGGCGACCGTAGAGGATCCGATCTGGGTTGTGGACCTCGCCGTGGCGAACCAAATGCACGATGGTTGTCATGCTTGTCGAGCTTACCGGCCGACCCGGCCTGCGCCTAAGCCTCCGCGGCGGCGGCTGCCTTCGCGGCTGGCACGAGGGCGGCCTCGAAACGCTCGAAGTCCGCGTCCGTCAGCGCGGTGGAGACGAACCAGGTCTCGAACACGCTCGGCGGGGCGAAGATGCCGTTGTCCAGCAGCTCGTGGAAGAAGGCCGGGTAGCGGAAAGTCTCCGCGGCCTTCATCTCCTCGAAGTTGGTGCCCTCGCCGTCCGCGAAGCGCACGGAGAACATCGTCCCAGCGCGCTGGATGTGGTGCTCCACGGACTCGCGGTCCAGCGCCTCGGTGATCAGCCCGATCAGGCGCTCGGCGTTGGCGTCCAGGGTGCGGTAGGCCTCCTCGTCCGCCAGCTTCAACGACGCCAGCCCGCTGGCCATCGCGACCGGGTTACCGGAGAGGGTGCCGGCCTGGTACACCGGGCCGACCGGGGCCAGGTGGTCCATGATCTCGGCGCGGCCACCGAAGGCGGCGGCGGGCAGACCACCGGAGACGACCTTGCCGAAGGTCGTGAGGTCGCCGGCCACGCCGTCCTTGCCGAACCAGCCCTGGTAGCCCACGCGGAAGCCGGTCATGACCTCGTCGACGATGAGCAGCGCGCCGTTGGCGTGCGCAATCTCCTTGAGCTGGGCGTTGAAGCTGGTGCCGTCCGCGGTGATGGAGGAAACGGTGCCCATGTTGCCCGGGGTGGCCTCGGTGATGATGGCGGCGATCTGGCCCTCGTTCTCCGCAAATGCCTTCTTGACGGCCTCGATGTCGCGGTACGGCACCACGACGGTGTCGCTGGCGGCGGCCTTGGTGATGCCCGGGGAGTCCGGCAGGCCGAAGGTGGCCACGCCAGAGCCGGCGGCGACGAGCAGGGAGTCCACGTGGCCGTGGTAGCAGCCCTCGAACTTCAGGATCTTGTCGCGACCGGTGAAGCCACGGGCCAGGCGCACGGCGGACATGGTGGCCTCGGTGCCGGAGTTGACCAGGCGGACCTTCTCCACGCTCGTGCGGTTGACGATCTCCTCAGCCAGGTCGACCTCCAGGGAGGTCGGGGCGCCGAAGGACAGGCCGCGGGAGGCGGTCGACTTCACGGCCTCGACGATCTCCGGGTGGGCGTGCCCGTGGATCATCGGCCCCCAGGAGCACACCAGGTCCACGTAGCTGAGGCCATCGGCATCCTGCAGCTGGGAGCCGGAGGCGGAGGTGATGAAGGGGGAGGTTCCACCGACCGAGCCGAAGGCGCGCACCGGGGAGTTCACACCCCCTGGGATGAAGCGGCGTGCCCGCTCCATCGCCGCCGCACTCTCGTGGTGGCGCTCCTCGGCTGCCGCGTTGACGTTGGTGTTGGTCGAAGCCATCGCCTACATCGCCCTTTCTTGTGAAGATTCATCGTCGGTTTAATGCACTACGCTCTCATCCTACCGATGGCCCCGGACACCCCTGCCGGCCCGTGGGCCCGCCT
The DNA here is from genome assembly GCF_001815985.1 of Corynebacterium sp. HMSC27B11. Lineage (GTDB taxonomy): Bacteria > Actinomycetota > Actinomycetes > Mycobacteriales > Mycobacteriaceae > Corynebacterium. The sequence goes on from NZ_KV823552.1 coordinate 104,658, forward strand.
GGTGAGCAGGCTTCTGGCCTAGCAAGCCGACTGCGCCGGGCGCGGCTGTTCACCCCGGTGCGCGAATATCTCGACCCCTAGCGACCGGCGACGCCGGGGCCGGTGATGTGCTCCTGCAGCTCCCGGCCATCCTCCGTGGCGTTCAGGCGTGCGCTCTCCACGAACTGCTCGCGCTGCTCCGCGCGACGGCGGCGCTCCCGGCGGCTGCGCAGCCGCTCGACCCAGCCCTGCCAGGTGTGCGTGTGCCGCATCGTGGCGGCGTTGTAGTTGTGCCGCAGGATGCGGGAGCTGCGCCACTCGATCATGGTGGAGCTCAGCAGCATGACCACCGTGGCGGCCATCGGGTTCATCACGCCCGCCACAGCCAGGGTGATCGCGATAGCGTTATACGCCCAGGCCAGCCACACATTCCAGTCCACGGTGTTGCGCACGTGGCGGACGAAGTTAATCAGGGTGGGGATCGCCATGACGTCGTCCCGAAGCAGGACCACGTCCGCGCTATCGGCCTCCGTCCGGCTCGGGGACCCCATGAGGATGCCGACATCCGCCACCCGCAGCGCGCCGATCGAATCCTGATCGCCCACCATCGCTACCCGGTGCCCGCGGGCATGCACGCCGCGCACGGCCTTGGCCTTCTTGCCCGGCACCACGCCGGCCAGCACGGTAGACGCCCCGATGGAATCCGCCAGGTGGCGGGCAACCGGGTACATGTCGCGGGACATCATCAGCGTCTCCACACCCATCGATTCCAGCTCCTCGATCGCGAGGGCGGCGTCGTCCTTAAAAGCATCGGCGACGTTGATGACGCCGCGGTCCTTACCCTTCCAGGACACGACGACGGGGCTGCCACCGGACAGCGCCGCGGAGGCCAGGTGCGGGTCGCGCACCTCGCCCAGGTCCTTTGGTCGCCAGACCCGGGCGGTGACGCGACGGACGTTCTCGTCATCCGTCAGCTCCGGGGAGGCCGGCAGCTCGTGCCGGTCGCGGCGCACCACGTCCTTATAGTCCTTCCCCTTCGGCGGGACCGGGACGTCGATGGAACCCACAAACGTGCCCTCGGCGTTCACCTTCACCTCGCCGGTTTCCAGCCACACGGGGATGGTGTCGAAGCCGGAGTTCGCGTCGCGGGTCTCGCGGTCCGCGCGGACGATCGCCTTGGAGACCGCGTGCTCGGACTCCATCATCAGCGAGGCCGCGACGCGCAGCACCAGCTCCGGGTGCTCCCCGTGCGCGACCGTCAGGTTCACCACGTTCATCGGTGCCCGGGTGAGCGTGCCCAGCCGGTTGAAGATGATCGAGTCCACGCCGGAGAGCCGATGGATCGTCGCGCTATCGCGCAGCAACATGCCGTAATTCGCCGCCCGAGCCAGGCCCAGGCGCAGGGCCAGAGGCGCGGAGAGTGCCAGCGCCACCGGGCCCACCGCCGCGAGGACGGAGAGGCTGGTCGCCACGGCCGCGTCTAGGGAGCCGTTGAAGATCAGCCACATGCAGAAGTTCACCACCGCGATGGCAAAAGCCCACGGCACCAGCAGGCCGGCCGAGCGGTTGGTGATCTGCGCCATCCGGTTCTCGTCCTGCGCGGCGTGGGTGAACCAGCGCCCCATCGCGGCCAGGCGGGTGTGCGAGCCAGTGGCGTAGGCGCGCACCTTGAGCGTCTGCCCGTGATTCGTCGCCCCGGCGTAAATCCGGTCGCCGACCACGAGCTCCTTCTTGCGGTCCACTCCCCCGACCGGCCCCATGTCCACGACGCCGCGGCCGCTGATAACCTCGCCGTCCACCGGGCACGTCATTCCCGTTTCCAGCAGGACGTCGTCGCCGCGCCTGATCTCCGCGGTGGAGATGACCTTCTTCTCCGACTTGTTCTTCCGAATGACGGTGATCGGCTCGTTCTTCGGCGGTTGCAGCACCGCCAGCACGGCCCGGGTGCGGATCTGGTTCCGCCGGGAAAGGAGGCGACCGAAGAGCAGCAGGATCGTCACGCCGCACGCGACGTCGAAAAAGATCGCACCCTCGAAACTCGGATCCGACCAGGTGCGGGCCAGCCACACGGTGTTGGCCCGCCACGTCGGGTCGGAGGCGGAGGTCGTGATCAGGGAGAGCACGGAGAAGCCGTAGGCCAGCAGGATCGCTAGGCTGCTCGCCCCGTCGAGGGCGGACATGCTGCGGCGCACACCGGCGACCATCGCGCGGTGGAAGGGCCAGGCCGACCAGCCGACGACGACCGTGGACAGCGCCAGGCAGACCCACTGCCACCAGTCGAACTGCAGGGAGGGGATCATCTGCATCGCCACGACAGGCAGGCCGAAGACGACCGCGATGATGAGCCGCCAGGCGGTCACCAGCTCGCGGGCGGTGTGCAGCACCTCACCGGCGCGGGCCTCCCCACGGCGGCGCGCCCCCGCACCCTCCTTGCGGCGCCGGGCGGCCATGATGGCACGCTCGCGGGCGGATTCGCGGCGGGACCGGATGCGCGGGTCCTGCTTCGTCAGTCGCGTGGCGCGGCGGCGCAGCGAGGAGGCGGTGAGATGCCCGCGGATCCCGGCGTCCTCGAGGTGGCGCTGCACCTCGTCGGGCCGCACGCTATCCAGCGCGGAGATCCACACCATGTTGGCGGAGTACACGACCACTGCCTCGACCCCGTCGATGGCGTTGAGCTCGTACTCCAGGGAGGTCGCCTGCGCCGCCGACTCCAGGTTTTCCAGGTGGAAGGCGTAGGACGAAAGTCCGTTGCCCGTGCTGAGCACGTTGCTGTGTTCTTCGGCGTCGTACTTTTCGACGTCCACGCCGGCCGCTTCGGCCGCGCTGCGGGCCTGCGCGATCGCCAGGTCGAGTTCCTGGATGTCGTCGCCCCGCCCGGGTTGGGGTGTGGAGAATTTTCCCGCCATCGGCTCAGCTTAGGCCTTATCTTCGCTATCGGCACTCTCATCCTGGGACTTCCCCCAGGGGATGCGACGCTTCTTTCCACTCTTGTGCTTATCGCGCTCGCGGCGGGCCTGCTCGTATTCCTCGGCATAGCGCTCGACCTCTTCGCGGCTCGGGATGCCGAACCACTCCTCGTTACCGGGGCGGGACATGAACCACATGCCCACGCCCGCGGTCACGCCGGCCAGGATGCTGAGCACGCCGAGGGCGAGGACGAAGCCGACCGCCATCGTCGATGGCCCGGAGGACAGGCTCATCAGCACCGCGGTGAGCATGAGGTAGACCGAGCCCACGTTGAGGAACATGCGGGAATACACCGCGCCTCGCCCGGCGCGCAGCGTGAGCCACGCGCAGATCAGGGCCGCGATGATGAGCCAGGCGGTCGTCAGGGCATTCGTCCCCAGGACGAGGGTGTCGATGGAGACGTTCTCCGTCACCTCGTCGGGAACACCGGCCCCCTCCTCAATCGTCTTGGTGACGGTGCGGCGCAGGTCGCGGTCGTCGCTCAAGTTCGCGGCGAACTGGACCAGGGCGTAGAAGATCTGCAGGCCGCTGACCGCCAGCCAGGCGCGCACGCCCAGGCGGACGTTCTCCGGGGCCCCCTTGAGGCTCGGCGCCAGGCCATCCGGGCGGCCCACCTTCGGTGGCTTCGGCAGCTCCGGGGGCATGCCCGGGTTCGGGCTTCCCTGATTCTTAGAGCCATTGCCAGACTGCCACTGATTGTCCCGCCCCTGAGGGTTGTTCCAACCGGGCCCGACCGGGCCGCCGTCCTCCGGCTTGGGGTAGCCGGGGATGTGCCCGTTATCGGGGCTGGCCTCCCATTGCCGGCCCTGCTGGCCGCGCGGCCGCGGCGGACGGGACTGCCCGGAGGGAGTGGGAGAAGAAGAATTGCTCATAAATCGCAGATCAAGGGGTCGTGGGGAGAAAATACATGCCGACAATCAGCGGGATTGTCGGCACATCCTTCGGCTAGCCGCGCAGCATCTTCGCGACGGTCGTTGCCCAATAGGTCAGGATGATGTCCGCACCGGCGCGGCGAATCCCCGTCAGGGACTCCATGATCGCCGGCTCCAGATCGATCCAACCGTTCTGGGCTGCTGCACTGATCATCGCATATTCACCGGACACCTGATAAGCGGCCACCGGAACCGGGGACATGTCCGCGACCTCCCGCAGCACGTCCAGGTACGGCATCGCGGGCTTGACCATCACCATGTCCGCGCCCTCGTCGATATCCATCTGGGTCTCCAGCAGGGATTCCCGGCGGTTGCGGGGGTCCTGCTGATAGGTGCGGCGGTCGCCGGTCAGGCTGGAGCCGACGGCCTCGCGGAACGGGCCGTAGAAGGCGGAGGCGTACTTCGCGGAGTAGGCCATGATGGAGACGTCCTCGTGGCCGGAGGCGTCCAGGGCCGCGCGGATGACCGCGACCTGGCCATCCATCATTCCGGACGGGCTAACGATGTGAGCGCCGGCGTCCGCCTGGGCGACCGCGAGGGCGGCGTACTGCTCCAGGGTGGCGTCGTTGTCCACGATCTGCTGGCCAAAAGCGTCCTCGCCCTGCACCCCGCAGTGGCCGTGGTCGGTGAATTCATCGAGGCAGGTATCGGCCATGACGAGGATGTCGTTGCCGAATTCCTTACGGATCGCACGGAGGTTTTTGTTCAAGATCCCCTCCGGGTCCACCCCCACTGAGCCGGTGGCGTCCTTATCCTCGTCCAGCGGGACACCGAAGAGGTCGATGGAGCCCACTCCCGCCTCCGCGGCTTCCTCCACGGCACGCAGCAGAGAGTCGGTGGTGTGCTGGTAGACCCCAGGCAGGGAGCTGATTGGCTTGGCCTCGGTCAGGCCGTCCGCAACGAACATCGGCAGGACGAGCTGGCTCGGGTTCAGGCTGGTCTCCGCCGTGAAATCGCGCATCACCGGGTTGGTGCGCAGGCGGCGCGGGCGGCGGGGAATATTGAACTGCAGCTGGGAATTCTGTGCGGATTCAGACATAGCACCGATGGTACGCCACGGGGCAGACACCACCGTTGCCTCTGCCCATCGCGCTCTGGCAGGCTGTGCGGCGCCGACGGCTGCGCAGGGATTCCCGGTGCCGGCTGAGCCTCCTGGACGGGTTTTTATTCGGCTGTGTCCTCGGATAGGCGCACGGCCCAGGTCACGGTCTCGTCGCCGTCCTCCGTGATCCACAGGGCCTCGACGGTGGCCCGCAGCCCCGCCGAACCTTCCACCTCAGCGAGCAGCTCCGCCGGCGGATGGATCATCGTTCCGAGCAGCGTGCGCCGCACCTCGGCCCCGGCGCGCGCCTCGCCGGCCTCCGCGATGAGCAGTGGCTCGCGCGGCTCCTTGAAGTCCGGGGTGCCCACCTCGCCGCGGACGTACAGCCGAACCTCGCTGGGCACGTGCGGGCTGGCGATCACAAACGGGTCCGCCGCGTTCACCGCGGGCAGCTCACCCCAGGCCACCAGTCCGATCTGCTGTTTCTGCCCCTTGGCTCCGCCCCACGCGCTCGTCGCGAGGATCGGGGCGTCCTCACCCTGGGCGAAAGCCTCCGGAAGACCGTCGAAGTCCGTAAGAGCTCGCACTGGGACCACGTTGCGGGTGTCCTGCGGCGGTGTGCCGCCAGCTGGGCTGGAACCGCCGTGCTTCTTCTTTGCTGCCATGGCCCCTACTTCACCACAACATGCCCCGTCGCGCCGCGTTCGGCGTCCACAAAACGGTGGTTGACGAAGGTGTACGTCCCCGCCTCCGGGAATTCCGCCTCCACGAATCCACCCTGTGCGGGCTGAAGGTCGAGCGCCTGCCCAGCACCGGAAGGCTGATTACGCACTGTGTAGGCGCCCTCCTTGTACATCACCGGGAATTGCGTCCCCACGATATGGAAACTCTCGGCGATATTCGGGCCAGCGTTGAGCAACCAGAACCGTGCCCGCTGCCCTGGCTCCAGGCGCAACGGGGACTGAACGTACTGGTTCTCCAGCCCGTTAAACACCACCGCGCTCGGTTGGGCGGCCTGCAGGAGCTCCTCGTCTACCGGCTGCTCCGAGTCTGAGTCCAGGCCGTAGACCTCCGACTGCACCAGCAGGAACTCCTTGTCCACCGGATCCAAGTCCGGCGGATCGATGATCACTGCGCCGAACATGCCGGCCGCCACGTGCAAGCTCATCGGCATTGTCGCGCAGTGGTACATCCAAATCCCGGCGTTATCTGCAGTGAAACGGTAAGTCAGCTGCTCCCCCGGGGCGATGTCTCGCATGGGTTCATCCGGGGAGACGATGCCCGCGTGGAAGTCGATGGAGTGGTTCATCGTGCCGGAGTTCTTCAGCACGATTTCGAAGGTATCCCCGACCTTGCCACGCAGGGTTGGTCCCATCGGTTTGCCGTTGAAGGTCCACCAACCGCGGGTGGCTCCGCCTTCGTGCGGGGTTCCCTGGACCTGCTGGACGTCGATCGTGATCCGGTGGGTGCGGTTCGCGCTCGCCGGTGCGAGTTCCGGGTCCCGCATCCAGGCCGGGTCGAGCGGTGTATCGGGGATTTCCTCGCCTGGGCTCCCGGAGCCGGCACCATGAGCAGTGTGTCCCGACCGGGTTCCTCCGCCGGAAGTCTGTGACGCATCGCCATCGCCGCTGGTGTGGACCATGAAGGTCATGCCCTGCATGCGGTGCCCCGCAATGGTGCACCACCCTTCCACGTCCGCGCTGATGATTCCGGCGTCGAGCACACGAGTGTCGCCCGGGGACACGCGCCCCGTTTCGGCCCCGGTTGCGAGTTTCAGGTCGTGGTCCTGCTTGTCATCGTTGGTGAGCACGAGTTCGAGTTTGTCGCCGGGTTCTACGGTGACACTGTCGGGGTGGAAGGCCATGCCCTTGGCGGACACCTCCACCCGCACGGTGTTGCCCGTGGGGACGATCTGCGAGTCGGCGGTCGTGTTCGTGGCACCACCGGATCCCCCAAGAGCTGCCCCGCTGGCGAGCACCAGGGCAATCGTCGCGATGGCAGCGGCTACTTCGGCGACGCCACCGCGCCGTGTGCTGCCCACCGGGTTCTCGCGGTTTTCTGACACCCCTGTGGTTGCCTCGTCGGGTTGCTCTGCGGGCTCGTTCTCGGGGCGCTCGGCCACTGTCTCTCGGCGCCCACGCGCGATGGCCGCCAGGCGTGCGCCTTGAGCCTTAACCGCCCTAGGAATCAGGGGCACCACGAGAGCGAGTGGCAGGAGGGTCAGCACCGACACGGCAACCTTCAGCCAGCTACTGATCGGCAGCAGCCACACCGCCAAACCCAGGTTCAGCAGCACCGTGCGGAATGGTCCAGCCCAATCCAAAGCCTTCAGCCCCGCGGTAACGGCGGGGCGTGGGCCACCAATCGTGGTCGGCAGCAGATAGCTCATCACCCCCAGCAACAGCTGGGCCGCAAAGCCCACGGTCAACGCCAGCGTTGGCAGCGTGGCCTCGCTGGCCGGGGTGCCGATGGCGATCTGACCTGCGAGCCACAGCAGGCCGCCGATGAGCCACAGCGGGGCAGCCACCATGGCTACGCCCGCAAACACCGGTGCGTTCCCATTAAAGATCCCCTGCAGAACCGCTGGGGCATAGGTAGACAACAGGATCCCCCAGGCGGCCACATAAGCGACAAGCCCGCCAAGGACCACGAAGCGCTGGTCAAGGAGCGCGCCACCGCCGATGCTGAGGACTCCAATCCCCTGCAGGATGATCACGCCCCACAGCCGCCGAGCCGCATGCCCCACCCCAGGACGTCCGTCGCGTGTCTTGTCGCTGTCCAGCGCGCTCTGCAGTTGCGGGGCGAGGAATGTCAGGCTGGCGGACGCAGCAAAGCCCAAAAAGCCCAGCACGTTCACCGCGGTGTGTGCCAGCAGGAGGCGTTCTTGCCACGGTGAGGACATGCCCACTGCCAGGAGTGCGCCCGCGATCGCGCCAATCGGTAGGAACAGGGCTGCAAGAATATATGCGCTGACGGGCACCAGCGGCAGGCTGTGCTCCATGTGTGCCCGGGCTGTGCGAGCCTGCCGCAGCAGGCTTAGTGCGTGCGAGCACAAGCTCAGCCCCACGATCGCAGCACCAGCGACGGTGATGCTGTGCGCGATCGTTAACGCGGCATCGAAAGCACCTTCGGCCCCCTTGCCGAGCTGACCGATCATCGTCAACGCAATACCTGTGTTGAGCACCCAGATGCGCCTCAGCTGGCGCGGCCGAGCGGAATCCGGGCATCGCTGGTCTAGCAGCTGTTCGGTGAAGCGTTGGGACCACACGACGATGGAGTTGGTCACCGCACCCAAGGTCAGCAGGTGGATGAGCACCCAGCGGTATTCGGGCAAAGCGGGGTGCACGAACCCGGCGACCAGCAGGAGACTCAGCCAAATGTTGACCGGGCGCCCGGCCCGCCGGTGCCACGACCGCCGACTATCATGCATCCCAGATACTCCTTTTCCCATGTTTCTAGCTTACTGGGACGCGCAAACCCGCCGGCATCACGTGCCGACGGGTGTCATGGCTTCTCCCCCTACTTCGCCGTTGCGTTCTGCTCGCTCGTCTTCTTCCGACGGCGACGACGCTTGCGCGGCGGTGGCAGCTGCCCCTTCGCTCGCAGGTCCGCCACGTGGGCGGCCAGGGCATCCACCAGCTCCGGAACGCCGGCGACCTCCGGCATGACGTCCACCCGCAGCCCGTGTTCCCGGGCGGTCTGGGCAGCCATCGGGCCGATGCAGGCGATGATGGTGCGCGAGTGTGGCTTACCAGCGATGCCCACCAGGTTCTTCACGGTCGAAGAGGAGGTGAAGCACACCGCGTCGAAGCCGCCGGACTTGATCATGTCTCGGATCTCCGGTGCCGGCGGGGCGGCGCGGACGGTGCGGTAGGCGACGACGTCGTCAACCTTCCAACCCAGCTTCAACAGCCCCTCGACCAGCACCTCCGTCGCAATATCCGCGCGCGGCAGCAGCACCCGGTCGACCAGGTCCAGGTCCGGATCGCGGGCCGGGAACACGTCGACGATACCGGAGGCATTGCGGGCGTCGTCCTTGGGCAACAGCTCCGGGGTGATGCCCAGGGCCTGCACCGCGCTGGCCGTCTTCGGACCCACCGCGGCCACCCGCACACCAGCCAGAGCGCGGGCGTCCAGGCCGAAGTCCTGGAGCTTCTCCCAGGTCGCCTTCACCGCATTGACGGAGGTGAAGACCACCCAGTGGTAGTGACCATCCACGAGGTTCTTGATGGCGCGTTCCATCTGCGCCGGGGTGCGCGGCGGCTCGACGGAGATCGTCGGCACCTCCACGGGAATCGCGCCATGACTCGCCAGGCGCGTGCTCATCGGGGCGGCCTGCGCCTTCGGGCGCGGCACCAGCACGGTCCAACCGTAGAGGGCGCGGTTCTCCCACCAGGAGTACTTGCTGCGGTTGCCGGCCTGGGAGCCGATCGTGACCAGCAGCTGCTCCGGCAGCTCGCCTTCCTTCGCCGCAGGCCCGGAGGCCGCTGCAACAGACTTCAGGGTGTCCAGGGTGACGTCGTAGCTGCGCTGCTTACGGGTCGTGCCGTGCAGGGTGACGGTGGCCGCGGTCGAGCCCGGGATGTTGCGTTCCTTCAGCTCGGTGGCGATGGTGGCCAGGTCGCTCGGCGCGGCGGTGAGGATCAGAGGCAGCCCCGCGGAGGCTAGCTGGTCCCAGTCCGCCCCGCCACGCACGTCGGCCTCCGTGAAGTCCGAACCGACGCCGATGCCCGTGAACGCGGGCACCGCGACAGACCCCGTCATGCCAGGGACGACCTGGAAGTCCACACCCAGGTTCGCGACCTCCTGGAGCTCCAACATCACGGCCTGGTTGGACAGCGGGTTGCCAGCCACCAGGCGGATGACGTCCTCGCCCTCGCGGGCCAGCGCTACCATCTCCTCGGCGATCTGGCTCGCGGTCAGCTGCTGGACGGGCTCGGCCTCCCCTTCTGCCACTGCGCCTTCCCCGACGAAGGGCGCGGCGATCCGGATCTCAGCGGCGGTCGGCGGCGCGGGACGGGGCGGCTTCCGGCGGGCTCCCGCCTCCTTCGCCGCGGCGACCCTGGCCTGCCACTCGGCCTCAGCGGCATCGATCTTGTGCTGCGGGACGGGCACCTGGGCCCCAACCAGGGCACGCACACCTTCCAGGACGTCGGGGTCCACCCACGCGTGGGCGGTGCTCTCCAGGGCCTTCTGGGCGCGAACGGTCAGCAATTCCGGATTTCCGGGGCCGGCACCAACGAACAGGACGCGGCCTGTCCCCTGCGGGGTAAGTCCGGAGGTAGTCATACTGATCTTTTCCATGTCATTTCGGGGCAGTTCCGAGGGGAACGCTCTTTCGGGTGGCGGGGTGAGGCGGCTCGCGGTACCCCACCCCGGGGTTCCGCAAGCCCACTTTTAGCTCTCGCGGGCCTCCGCCACGAGTTCTGCGGCTCCGGCGTCCAGCAGGACCCGGCCGATCTGGGCGCCGACGCCGGCGGCAGCCGCACGCCAGTCGCCCGCCAGGTCAATGTTCACGGTGCGGGTCTCCAGCAGCTTGCGGGAGCCGTCGATGGCGAACACACCACCGGTGACAGTCAACTGATTCTGCTCTTCGTTAAGGGTCGCGTGTGCGGCCACCGGGGCGGAACAGCCCGCCTCCAGGGTGGAGAGCACGGTGCGCTCGCCGACCACGCAGGCATAGCTCGGAATGTGGTTCTGGGCGGCCACGGAGTTCCAGGCCTCCTCATCGTCCGCGCGGACCTCCACGCACAGCGCGCCCTGTGCCGGGGCGGGCAGGATAAGCTCCGGGTCGATGGACTCAGCGGCCTTATCCAGCCAGCCAACGCGCTCCAGCCCGGCGCGAGCGAGAATCACGGCGTCCAGGTCGTCGCCGACCCGGCCCATGCGGGTGCCGATGTTCCCGCGCAGCGGCAGGATCTGCAGGTCCGGGCGCAGGGCGCGCAGCTGAGAGACGCGGCGCGGGGCGGAGGTGCCGACCTTCGCTCCTTCTGGCAGCTCCATCAGCTTCTTGTTATCCACGCTGATCAGAACCTCGCGGGAGTCCACGCGCTTCGGAACCACCGCACGGAAGCGGGCGTCCGGGGCGGTCGGCAAGTCCTTGAAGGAGTGCACCGCCACATCGCATTCGCGCTCATCCAGCGCGGTGCGCAGCGTCTCGGTGAACACGCCCACGCCGACCTTCGCGACCGGGATCTGGGAGGCCTGGGAGGCATCCCCCGGGGTGTGGACGATGTGGAGCTCGGCCTCGTAGCCGGCGTCGATCATGCCCTGGCGGACATGGCCTGCCTGGGTAGTAGCCAGCGTGGAGCCACGCGTACCGACGAGCAAACGGCGGTTATCGGTCATCGTCTTTCCCTCCTGGGGTCGAGGCCTGAGTCAGGTCCTGGTAGGTCGTGCGGTACACGGCCCGCGCGGTGGATACTCGATTTTCTTGCGGTTTCTGCTGCTTCCGCTGCCCACTGCCCGCCTTCGCGCCCTTCACCGCGCTGACCTGCTGAGTCATGCCGGTCGGCAGGTTGAACAGCGCAGCCAGGGCATCTGGGTAGCTGACGGACTGACCCGCCGCGGAGAGCTTCTTGGCCTGCACCGTCGGGGTGTGCAGCAGCTTCTCCACGAGGCGGCGCATCGAGCGGTTCACGGCCTCGCGGTCCTCGTCGGACATCCCCGGCGTCTGGCGCTGCAGCGCGAGCATCTCGTTGCTGAGCGCGTCCATCGCCTGCTGACGCAGGGCCTTGACGGTGGGGACGACAGCCTGGGCGCGCTGCTGCTCAAGGAATCCCTCGAGCTCCTCGGCGACGATGCCGCGGGCGGCGTCCTCGTCCTCGATGGTGTCCTCGGTCATCCCGGTGAGCTCTTCGATGTTGAGCAGCGCAACCCCCGGCACGTCGGCCGTGGCCTGCTCGATGTCGCGGGGCATGGACAGGTCGATGAGCACCTGCTGACGACCCTCGCGGACCTGTTGCGCGGCCTTGATGTCCGTCGCACTGACGACGGTTCCCACCGCACCCGTCGCGGAGACGACGATGTCCGCCCCCGTCAGCGCCGCGGGCAGTTCGTCCAGGCCGATGCCACGGGCCGGCACACCAGCCTCCACCGCGTGGGAGGCCAGTTGCTCGGCGCGGTCGACGGTGCGGTTCGCGACGGTCACGTGCTCGATGCCGAGGCGGCCCAGGTGGGAGGATGCGAGGGAGGCCATCGCGCCTGCACCGATGACGACGGCGCGGCGCCCGCTCAACGCGTCGCTGCTGGCCTCCGGGATCCCCAGCACGGTCAGCGCCTGGTCGAGGGCGAAGCTCACCATCGAGGAGCCGGCGGAGTCGATCTCCGTCTCACTGTGGACGCGCTTGCCGGTACGCAGGGCTCGCTGGGTGAGGTCGTGGAGGGTGCGCCCGACGGTACCGGCCTCCTTCGACTCCTCGTAGGCGCCGCGGAGCTGGCCGATGATCTGCTGCTCCCCCAGCACCATGGAGTCCAGGCCGGAGGCAACGTTGAGCATGTGCTCCACCGCGGCGTCCGAATAATGAACATAGAGGTGCGGTTCCAGGTCGCCGTCGGCGAGCCCGGAGTAGGTGGCGATGGTGTCCACGATGTGGTCGAGGCCGGGGTGGAAGGCGTTGGCGACGGTGTAAAACTCCATCCGGTTGCAGGTGGACAGCACCAGCGCCTCGGAGAGGGAGTCGTGATCCAGCAGGGCATTTTCCAGCTTGGGAAGGTCGCTATCGACCGTGGAGACCTGCTCGAGGAGGGACACCGGGGCGGAGCGGAAGGAAAGCCCGACGAGCAGCACGGCGGCGGAACCGGTTTGGACGTGCCCAGCCATCGGTCTTGCGTGCCTCCTCGCGAACCGGGAGTCGGACCCGGGTCTTGGGGCCGCCGACGATGGGCCGAATGCTCCCCCGTGGTGGGGTGATGCACCGCAGCCGACGAGGTCGGTAGCCAGATGCTGCTGATGGGCGCAGCTCCCCTGCCGACGCTTGCCATCGGCTCTTTAACAGCTACCTACGGTATCCCTTAACCGACCCCAATGACAAAACAGGCATAGCCGACTGTTATAGGGGCGGGACGTTGGGAACGGCGCGCAGCCCAACTGTGATGTTCCGTGGAACGCCGCGTTGCCGTTTTAGCCCTCAAGCGCAGCCGCGAGCTCTTCGTTGTCGACTTCCCAGCAGGCGAATTCCTCATCGTCGATGAGGACGACGGGCACGCGGTCACCGAATTCCATTTTCAGCTCCGGGTCCTCGTCGACGTCGACCCGCTCCAGCGTGGCGTTTTTCGCCGCGACGACCGGGCGGATCTGCTCCCAGACCCGGGCGCAGGAGCCGCAGGTTGTGCGGGTCAGGAGGGTCACGGTTTTCTTCTCATCACCAGTCACGGATTCAACGGTACCTTGGTAGCCGTGGGCGAGATTAAGTCAACAGCTTTCCGTGTCAGCGAACCCATCCAAATCATTCAACCGACCCAACCTAGCCAACCGAGCCAACACAGCTTTTCCCCCGTCACCCCAACACAATTAGAAAGCGGCCGAGCCTCCGTCCATGGGGCATGGTTGGCCGCGGGCGGCACACTGAGGTTGTCCCCGCCCAAAGCGGATGTTCCGCAAAACCCCAGCACCGCGGCATTCTTCGACCTGGACAACACGATCATCAAGGGGGCGTCCTCCCTCTGGCTAGCGCTGGGGCTGGCCTCCCGGCGCTTCTTCACCATGGGGGATATCGCGGGCTTCGCCTGGAAGCAGGCGAAGTTCATCCTCTCCGGCACCGAGAGCCAGCCGGATATCGCCTCCGGCAAGCAGCGGGCGCTCGAGATCGTGCGTGGCCGCAGCGAGGCCGAGGTCGTGGCGCTCACGGAGGAGATCTGGGAGAGCACGATTGCCCAGCGGATCTTCCCGGGTGCCCGGGAGCTCGCCGAGGAGCACCTGGAGGCCGGCCACAGTGTGTGGCTGGTCACCGCGGCACCGGTGCAGCTCGCACAGGTCATAGCCCGGGCCCTGGGCTTCACCGGGGCGTTGGGAACGGTGGCGGAAGTCTCCGATGGGAGGTTCACAGGCCGGCTGGTGGGAGATATCCTGCACGGCCCCGAGAAGCGGGATGCCGTGGCTGCCCTCGCGGAGCAGCAAGGCTACGATCTTTCGTGCTGCGTGGCGTACTCGGATTCCTTTAACGACATGCCGCTGCTTTCCCTGGTCGGCCGGGCCGTCGCGGTCAACGCTGATCCCCGCCTGGCGGAGGCAGCCCGGGAGCGGGGCTGGCCGACGGTGGAGTACCGAAAGCACGATCCGAAGCGCACGCTGCTGGCGGCCGAAGCCAGCGCGACGGCGGCGGGCATGCTGGCAGCCGGGGCGGTGGGGTGGTTTCTCCTCCCCGCCCTCACTGGCGCACTCTCCCGGCGCTAGGTCTCCAGCGCCCGCCGCCCCGCTGGATTCCTTCAGCGCGGGCATTCCAGCTTCCAGTGTTTAAACAGCACGAAGCCCCAGCGGGGCCGGTTGGCTCCCACTGGGGCTCGTGCGGCGGCATCGCAGCCGTCTCGTCGCGAGAATTGTCTCGCGAGCCGCGAATCGGGCGCGTGGCCCGGTGGCGGCTTACTTGCCCAGCTTGCGACGCTGAACGCGGGTGCGCTTCAGCATCTTGCGGTGCTTCTTCTTGGACATGCGCTTGCGGCGCTTCTTAATCACAGAACCCATCGTGGGCACCTCACTTCAAATTGTTGAAAACTCGTATGCCGCGCCATCGCGACGGTTCCGCAGCCCCGGTAGGCGGCTGCCGCCCGGAAGTCAGCGAACAAGGCGAGCCCTACGCTTCAGCGCTTCATCGCCGGGGTGGCCCGGGAGCTCACATAGGACACGAATTATTAAATTCTACCGTTCCAGTGGCTGAGCGCACAAAAATCGGCCCATAAGGGCCGGTTTCTATGCCGCGGTGGCAGCGCTAAACCCCGACTGCTATGGCGCTGAAGCCACGGTCGGGGTGGGTTTCTAACCAGTCTGCCCCTCGGAGGCGTCGTAGACGGACGCACCGAGATACTCGCTCACTGCCTGCTCGTGGACGCGGAAGGAGCGACCCACACGCACCGCTGGCAGGTCGCCAGCGTGCACCAGGCGATACACGGTCATCTTCGACACGCGCATCAGCTCTGCGACCTCAGCGACGGTCAGAAAGGTTCCTTTGTCATTTCCACCCATTGGGTTAGCCATAAAAGTCTTATCTCTTTCTTCACACGGCCCCGCGCTGCAGACTTCCCCTTCTGCAGGACGTCACGCGGCCACGCTTTCCTCACTACTATAACGTGAACCAAGTGACGCTTGCGCATTCAGGGACGATTATGTCGAAAGTGCTATTTGTTTCTTTTTGTGACTTGGGTTGACCAGTGCAAACAGTTCAACACCCACCACCCCCACCTCAAGTTTCACTTGAGACTCTCCCCGCCCCGGGAGTCTTGAAATTACAAAAATCGGGCCCGCCGCGCATTGCGGCAGGCCCCACGATGCGACCCCTCACGCACCGCTCTTAACCCCCTTACGCGCTATCACTTCACACCCCCACGATGCGCTGCCTCCCCCTCGGCACCCCGTGCTCCCCTAGTCCCCCTTCGGTGGGGCGCCGAGCTCCACGGAGCGGTCCCGGCACGCCTCCATCGCGCGGAAGAAGGCACGGCGCAGCCCCTCCTCCTCCAGGGTGCGGGTCGCCATGGAGGTCGTCCCGCCCGGGCTGGAGACCTTCGCCCGCAGCTCCACCGGGCCGTCACCACCCTCGGCAAGGCCGTTGGCCATCATCTGGGCTGCACCCTCCGCGGTACCGATCGCGAGCTTTTCGGCCAGCGCCCGTGGCAGACCCAGGTTCACGCCTGCGTCCACCATCGCCTCGGCGACGAGGAAGAAGTATGCCGGGCCGGACCCGGAGACCGCCGTGACCGCGTCGATGTCCTTCTCCTTGACGATCACCGCGGTGCCCACCTTGGCCAGCAGTTCGCGCACCGTCTCCAGCTGCTCCTCCGTCGCGAAGCGGCCACCCGCGATCGCGCTGGTCCCCTTGCCGACCAGCATCGGGGTATTCGGCATCACGCGCACCACCGGGGTGCCCGCAGGCAGCACATTCTCCATCGCACCGATGGTCACGCCAGCGGCGACGGAGACCGCGACCGTCGTGGCGTCGTTATCGTCCAGCTGTTCCGCGACCTCGTCGAAAACGGAGAGCGTGCCGTCGGGCTTCACGCAGTTGAACAGGACGTCCGCCTCCACCGCGGCGGTGACCGAGTCCTCCGCGGTCAGCACCCCGTAGCGGTCCGCCAGCTCGGTGAGCCGGTCTTCGCTGCGGTTCGCGACGATGATGGTCTTCGGGTCAATTCCGTCTGCGACGAGTCCGGCGATCAATGCTTCGCCGATGTTCCCGCCGCCGATGATTGCGATTCGAGTCATGCCCTCCAGGGTGCCAGCCTGGCGCGTCGATTGCAGCGCTTGCGTGCAGCTCCCCCGTTTTCGGTGGTCTCGCATCCAGTTGTGAGGACGTCGCCCTCCGGCGCCACAGCACCCCGCCCGAACGTGGCTGGTGCGGCAAAAAGAAAAGCGCGCCTCGCGGCGCGCAGAAACTTAGATGCTCATGATCAGCCGTGGGCCGATGGTGAGTACCAAGCCCACCACGAAGGTGAGAATCATGATGAGTTTGTCGCGGTGGCGCAGCAGTGCGTGCACCACGCCGACCATCACGAGGGTCACCGCGAGGGCGAGCACCAGCACCAGCACCGCTGGCAGGGAGCCCCACAGGAGCTTGAATCCCAGGAACACACCAATGCCGACCAGGATGGCCGCGATGGCCTGGCCAATGAGGGCTGGCCAGGAGATGGAATCGTCCTCGTACTCGATGACCTCGTCTTCGCCGAGGGTGCGCTGCAGCTCTTCGAGCTCCTCAGGGCTGTGGAACTCCTCCGGAGCGGGCTGCTCCCCCTTGCGCTCCGCATCGGAGCCCCGCGTCGCGGCGGCAGTGCCGGCAGCACCGGCGGTGGCAGCAGCCGCCGCGGCCCCGGCGCCAGAGCCCTTCTGGTCAGCGTCCTTGCGATCAGCGTCCTTGGCCGGCGCCTTCGTAGCCGAAGCGCTCTTCGCCGAGGCGTCCTTCGCAGGCTCAGCGCCCTCCGCCTGGTCCGCGGTAACCTTCGTGATCAGGGCCGTCTGCTCGGTGGAGGGCTCGGTGTTCTTCTTTGCCGGCGCGGCCTTATCGGTGACAGCCGGGATCTCGGAGGTCTGTTCCTCCGGACGCTGTGCCGGAACCTCGCGGCGGTCGACAATCGCGGAGCTAGCGGCAGCCGCGTTCTTGGGCTCAGGCTTCTTCTGCTCAGCCTTCTTGGCTGCAGCCTCTTCTTCGGCCTTCTTCGCCTTCTCAGCTTCTGCCTGCTTGAGCTTTTCAGCCTCAGCCTTCTTAGCCTTCTCCTCAGCCGCCTGCTTCGCTGCCGCCTTCTCCTCGGCGGCCTTCTTTGCGGCAGCCTCCTTGGCCTGCTTGGCCTCGGCCTGCTTCGCCTTTTCGGCTTCAGCCTTCTTATCTTCAGCCTGCTCGGCAGCCTGAGCCTGCTTGGCCTGCTCAGGCTTCGCCGTCTTTTCAGCCTTATCGGCCTGCTTTACCCCGGCCTCAGCCCGATCGACCGTGGGCTGCTCACGCTTGTCAGCACCCGCTGCGGGCGCGGTGGAAGCTTCGCTCTCGGTGTCCCCGACGACCGGGATCGCGCCGGTCAGCTCGGCAACGGAAATGCCACCCTCGTCGAGGCTGCGACGGCGCCGACGGCGGCCGCTATCAGAAGAGGTGCGACCGCTGCGGGCGAGCAGTTCCGCGACCGTAAGCTTCTCACTCATCGAATGTTCCCATCAATGTCCACGTGAACATACAAATAACTGTTTCGCATAGTATACGAAGCGCCATTTTTGGTTTTGCTCATTCCACACCCTAATGGCGCTAGGAAACTAAGAAAAATCTTCGAAAGCCACGTCCGTGTGGTGGAAGATCATTCCCTCACGCAATGCCCACGGGCAGATATCCAAGGAATCCAGGTCCAGTTTGCGCATCGCCGCCTCCGCGACCAGCGCGCCAGCCACCACCTGGTGGGACCGTTCCTGGCTGACGCCTTCCAGCTCTGCGCGGTCCGCCGCCGTCATGCGGGAGATGAAAGCGATGAGCTGCCGCAGGCCAGGCTGGGTCAGGGTGCGCTTCACGCGTGGCCCCGCAGAGCTCGGGGCCGCACCAGTCAGGCGGGCAAGCATGCGGAAAGTCTTAGAGGTCCCCACCGCCACGTCGATGGGGCCGGCATCCTGGAATTCCTTGATATTGGCGTCCAGCTGCTCCTCGATGAACTCCCGCAGGTTCTTCACGGACTTCCGGGACGGCGGATCGCTGTCGAACCACTCCCGGGTTAGCCGGCCCGCACCCAGATCCAGGCTCAGCGCCACGTCCGGGCTCTCCGTAGTTCCCACGGACATCTCCAGGGAACCGCCACCAATGTCGAGGTCGCAGATCCGGCCGGCCGACCAACCGTACCAGCGGCGCACCGCGAGGAAGGTCAACCGAGCCTCTTCCTCGCCCGTCAGGATCTGCAAACGCACGCCGGTGGCATCCTCGACGGCGTCCAGCACCTTCTCGGAATTATTCGCGGAACGGATCGCCGACGTCGCGAACGGCAGCAGCTCCTCACAGCGGAACTGTTCCGCCATCTCCGAAGCCAGCCCCACGCCGCGCGTGAGCTTATCGATCCCCTTCGAGTTGATGTTCCCCTTCTTCGAGAGGTACTCCACCAACCGCATGGGGGTTTTCCAATTACTCATGGGAGTTGGCGGGCCACCGTACTGGGCATCCACAACCACGAGGTGAACCGTATTACTGCCAACGTCCAAGACACCTAATCTCACGTTTTCAGCCTATCGGGTCTACGGTGGATTGCGTGAGAAATAGCGAGTCAAATTCCCCCCACCCCATCGCGTCCGGCTATCCAGACGGCACCCCAGCTGACCTTTCGGTACGCCGCGGCGTCGAGCTGCCCGGCGATTACCCCCGCGAATGGCTGGAATTCATCAACCCGGCGGACTCCGAGCACATCATCCAGATCGACCTGACCTGGCTGATGTCCACCTACCGCTGCCGTTTCGGTACGGAGGCCTGCCACGGCATCGACGTCGCTGCCGACCCGGGCGTGGCCTGCTGCGTCCACGGTGCTTTTCTTACGGACGACGACGACCGCGCCAACCTCAACCGTGTGGTCCAGGAGCTCAGCCCCGAGCAGTGGCAGCTCTACACGCCGGGCGAAACCCCGGGAGAGAAGGAGCAGGCGGACGGGGAACTCGAGCCGTGGCTCGAGTGGGACGAGCTGGAAAACGAGGAGGGTGAGATGGAGCCCGCGCTGAAGACCAAGACCGTCGACGGCGCCTGCATCTTCGCCAACCGCGCGGGCTTTGACGGCGGCATCGGCTGCGCGCTGCACATCTGGGCCACCGAGAACGGCGAGTCCATCGTGGAGTCCAAGCCGGAGGTCTGCTGGCAGGTACCGCTGCGTCGCTTGGAGGACTGGGAGACCCGCCCCGATGGCCAGGAGATGCTGCGCACGACGATCACGGAGTACAACCGCCGCGCCTGGGGCGACGGCGGGGCGGACTTCGACTGGTGGTGCACCACCGACCCGAATTGCCACGCGGGCAGCGCCGAGGGGCAGGGCGGGCCAGCCGACGCGATGTGGCGCACCCACAAGGACGAGCTGGTGGAGCTCATCGGCGAGGAGTCCTACGAGGTGCTGGCGGAACACTGCGAGGCCCTGGAAGCGCGCGCCGCGGCCACCGGCGAGCAGAACGAGGCGGGGGCTCCGCTGGCGCCCAGTGGCTTCCCGCTGCTGACCATCCACCCGGCGACCCGGGCGGCCCGCGAGCGCAAGCTCTAGTTCGCCTGCTCAATCGCGCTCGCGCAATCGCGCTTCAGTAGGGGCGCCCGCCCGAACAGGGTGCGGTCACAGCCCACGCGACGCAAGAACGCCCCAGGAAGTTTTCCTGGGGCGTTTCGCTTAGGTGATGAGCCTTAAGGGGTGAGCTCAGCGGAGGGTGTTACTTCTTACCCTCGGCGGCCACGGCGGCCGCACCGGCTGCTGCTGCCTCCGGGTCGAGGTACTCGCCACCCTTGACCTTGACCACACCGTTGCTGTCGAACTTGTAGACCAGCGGCATGCCGGTCGGCAGGTTCAGCTGGGCGATGTCCTCGTCCGAGATCTCGTCGAGGTGCTTGACCAGCGCGCGCAGGGAGTTGCCGTGCGCGACGACGAGGACGGTCTCCCCCGCCTTCAGTCGCGGCTCGATCTCGGCCTCGTAGTACGGGACGAGGCGCTTGACGACATCCTGCAGGCACTCGGTGCGCGGAACCTCCGGCAGATCGGCGTAGCGCACGTCGTTGGTCTGCGCGTACTCGCTATCCACGTCGATCTGCGGCGGCGGGGTGTCGTAGCTGCGACGCCAGGACATGAACTGCTCTTCGCCGTACTTATCGCGGGTCTCGGCCTTGTTCAGGCCCTGCAGCGCACCGTAGTGGCGCTCGTTGAGGCGCCAGTCGCGCTGCACTGGGATCCAGTGGCGGTCTGCCTCGTTCAGCGCGATGTTCGCGGTCATGATCGCGCGGCGCAGCAGGGAGGTGAACAGGACGGTCGGCTCGACGGCGGCGTCCTTAATCAGCTGACCAGCCCGCTTGGCCTCGGCCTTGCCCTGGTCGGTGAGGCTGACGTCCACCCAGCCGGTGAACTGGTTCGTTGCGTTCCATTCGCTCTGCCCGTGGCGGAGGAGGATCAGTGTTCCTTCAGTGTTGCTCATACCTCCATTTTGCCATGAAACGTTGTGGCCCAGGCGGCAGGTGGCCCCGTTCGCGGGGCGCGCTCCCACGCTGTCCCGGCGCGCGGCCCGCTACTCCGCGTCCTGGCCGGTGGCCGCCTTGCTCGTCTCCCCCTCAGCCTCGGCTGGCGCGGCGGCCTGCTCGGCCACAACCTCGCGCGGGGACTTGCCGGGCATGGGAGCCAGCTGGTCGACCTCTTCGTCGGTGGGACGCAGGCGCTGGAAGGCTCCCAGGTTGAAGGTCGGCTCGCCGCGGGAAAGTCGCCAGGCCCATTCGTGGCGGATGGAGGATTCGAAGCCGCGTTCCAGGATGCGGTTGAAGTCCCCGTCCGCGCGTTCCAGCACCTGCCCCAGGATCCGCTGGATGTCTTCGGCGGTGGTGGATTCGCCGAACTGTCCGACCAGGTAGATGTCGTTATTTCCGTCGAGGGTGTAGTGCACCCCGTAGGTTCGGCGGTTGGCCTGCAGCAGCAGTCGGTAGACCTCCTCCTGGGCCTCCTCCACCGCGCGGCACACGAAGGCCTCAACCCGGAACATGCCCTCCTGCGGGATGAAGAGGCAGTTGGTCTTGAGCCTGCGTTCCCCCGGGAGGACGACGACCAGGTTGCCGCCGGACTCGACGTAGTCAACGTCGGCTTCGTCTAAGAGCGCAGAGATCTTTTCGAGGTTCATGCCCCCAACCTACCCCCGCAGCCGAGCTGCGGAAGGCGTGAGCGCTAATTCGCGCTGCCCGCGGGGTGACGCTCCGCGGGGCCCTCCTCCGGCATCGTCGGGAGTCTCCGGTAGAGCTCCACCAGCTGCTTGGCCGTGTTCTCCCAGCTATAGCGGGCGGCGTGCTGGGGTGCGTACTCCGCCATCGCGATGCGCTGGTCGTCGCCGGAAAGCAGCTGACCCAACGCATCGGCCCACACGTGCGGGTCCTGGCCGTCGACTAGCAGGCCGGACTCGCCCTCCGCGACCGCGGCCTGCAGCCCGCCGACTCGGGTGGCGACCACGGGCGTGCCGGTGGCCTGCGCCTCCAGGGCGACCAGGCCGAAGGACTCATTCGCGCTCGGCATCGCCACCACGTCCGCGGCCTGGTAGATCGAGACGAGCTCCTCGGGTGGGCGGGGCTGCAGGAAGCGCACCGCCCGCGAAATTCCCAGCTCCTCGGCGAGTTCCTCCAGGCACTTCGGGCGCTCTAGACCGGAACCGCTCGGCCCGCCGCAGATCAGCACGCGGATCGGCATGTCCGGGTAGCGCTCGATGAGGGTCGCGGCGGCCTGCAGCAGCACGTGCGGCCCCTTGAGGCGTTGGAGGCGCCCCACAAAGCCGATGACCTTCGCAGACAGCGGGATTCCTAGCGCGCGACGGGCGTTTTCGGTGGCGCGTTCGGTGCCGGGGGTGAACTTCTCGATGTCGGCGCCGGGGGTGACCACCGCGATGCGGGCCTTATGGGAGTCGTAACCCTGCTCGACGTCCGCGACCTCAGCCTCGGTGTTGACGATGAGGACGTCGGCGTTGTCCACGATCTGCTGCTCGCAGATGCGGCGGGACTCCGGCTCTCGGTTATCACCCTCGGAGAGGTAGTTATTCTTCACCGCGGCCAGCGTGTGCGGGGTGTGCACCCAGCGGATATTCCACAGGTCCCGCAGCAGCCACGCGACCTGGCCGGAGAGCCAGTAATGGGAGTGGATGAGGTCATAACTCAGCCCATTCTCCCGGGCGAAGGCGAGCACGGAGCCGGTGAAGGCGGCCAGCTGAGTCGGCAGCTCCTCCTTGCTCAGCCCCTCGTAGGGCCCGGCCACGCAGTTGATCACCCGCACGCCGTCACCGAGCTCCACGACCTCCCCCTGCAGCGGCCGGGTGGCGCGGGTGAAGATGTCCACACTCAAGCCCTGTTTGGCCAGCTGTTCGGCGGTGTTGCGGATGTAGACGTTCATTCCGCCGGCGTCGCCGGTTCCCGCCTGTTCCAGCGGGGAGGTGTGCATAGAGATCATCGCGATGCGCATGCTTTCCGATCCTACGTTCCCCCACTGGTTCCAGCCCCGTTGAGGACGCCTCCCCCGGCGGCGTTAATATTTCTCGCGAGTTATTTGTTTTCACACACAAATGTCACGGAAGCAACTAGCGTTAGTGAGACCCGCATCACATTCCTTGTTTCGGATTCCCAAGGAGGCCATAGACATGACCGAAACCCTCGCCCCCAACTCTTCCGCGGTGAACGAGGAAGGCAAGAAGCCTGAAGGCCGCGCGTGGCGGGAGAAGCCGTACCTGAAGTACTACAACTCCTGGACTCCTGCGGAGATCGAACTCAGCGGCGACACCCTGGTGGACATGTTCATCAAGGCCAGCAACGAGCACGGCAAGGACGTGATGCTCGACTTCTTCGGCGGCACAACGACCTACGCTCAGGCTCACGTGCAGGTCCGTAAGGTCGCCGCCGGCCTGAAGGCGCTCGGCGTCCGCCGTGGCGACCGCGTCGCGATCTGCCTACCGAACTGCCCGCAGCACCTGATCTCCATCTTCGCGGTGCTGTACCTGGGGGCGACGGTGGTGGAGCACAACCCGCTGTACACCGCCCGCGAGCTGCAGGGCCCGTTCATCGACCACGGCGCGAAGGTCATCATCGCCTGGGACAAGATCGCCCCGCTGTGCGAGGAGCTGGTCAACCGCACGCAGCTGCAGACCGTCGTCACCGTCAACATGATCGAGGCGATGCCGAAGATCAAGCAGTTTGCGCTGAAGCTGCCGGTCTCCTCGCTGAAGGAGAAGCGGGAGCAGCTGCACTCCCCAGCACCGGGCACGGTGCCTTTCCAGAAGCTGGTCGACGGCACCATCGGCGGCGACGGCGCGTACCTGAGCCCGGTGCCGGAGCGCAGCCTGGAGGACGAGGCCTTCATCCTCTTCACCTCCGGCACCACCGGAAAGCCGAAGGGTGCGATGCTGACGCACCGCAACATCATGGCGAACGTAGCTCAGGGTCTGGCCTGGGTTGGCGAGCTCGGCGAGGGCGAGCAGGAGATCTACCTGGCGGCACTGCCGATGTTCCACATCTTCGGCCTGACGCTGACCGCGGCGCTGGGCGTGGCGACTGGCGGCAAGCTCTGCCTGCTGCCGAAGCCGGAGATCCCGCTGATCGTGGACCAGATGAAGAAGCAGGTGCCGACGTATATGCCGGGCGTGCCGACGCTGTACGACAAGATCCTGGAGGCTGCGGAGGAGCACAACCTGGACATCAACGGCGTGAAGAACGCCCTGTCCGGCGCGGCGCCGCTGCCGGTGTCCATCTCCCACCAGTGGCAGGGTCGCACGGGCGGCTCCATCATCGAGGGCTACGGACTGACCGAGACCGCCCCGATCGTTACCGCGAACCCGATTTCGGAGAACGCGCGCGCAGGCTACATCGGCATCCCGTTCCCGAGCACCGAGATCCGCGTGGCCGACCCGGAGGATCTCTCCCGAACCATGCCGGACGGCGAGGAGGGCGAGCTGCTGGTCCGCGGCCCGCAGGTGTTCAGTGGCTACATCAACGTCCCGGAGGACGAGCAGCCGTTCTTCGAAGACTGGTTCAAGACCGGGGATATGGCCGTCATGGAGGAGGATGGCTTCCTGCGGATCGTTTCCCGCATCAAGGAGATGATCATCACCGGCGGTTTCAACGTCTACCCGGCGGAGGTCGAGGAAGTCCTGGCGGACCACCCAATGATCGCGAAGACCGGCGTGGTGGGCCTGGCCAAGGAGGACGGCTCCGACGAGGTCGTCGCCGCCGTGGTGCTCGACGAGCACGTCAAGAAGGAGGACTTCGACGAGGAGAAGATCAAGGAGTGGGCACGCCACGAGATGACCCGCTACAAGGTGCCGCGTCGCTTCTTCGTCGTCGACGAGCTGCCGGCGGACCTGATCGGTAAGATCCGCCGCCGTGAGATCAAGGACTTGGTCGAAAAGATCGTCGCCGAGGAGGGCTAAGCCGCCACCTGGGGTGCCGGGTTCGGCACCTTAGGCAGACTGGCCCGCCCCGGCACTCGCCCGGCGACATCAACCACGCACAACGCCCTAGGCCGAGACCGACCCCGTTATGGGGTCGCAGAGCTCGCGCCTAGGGCGTTGTTCTGCGTGAACCCCTAGCCTTCTTCGCGCCTAGTCCGTTGCGCGGTTGACCGGCGGCAGCTCCGCCCCGATCCACACGGGCTCTGGCACCAGCTCCACGCCGAAGGCCTCGAAGACCCCGTCGCGCACCGCGGTGGCCAGCGCCACCAGGTCCTCGCTGCTCGCCCCGCCCCGGTTGGTCAGCGCCAGAGTGTGCTTGGTGGACAGCCCGGCGCGCTCCCGGCCCGGCACCTGCCAGCCCTTGTGAAAGCCCGCCCGCTCGATGAGCCAGGCCGCGGAGAACTTGAACTCCGGATTCTCCGGCGTGCCGACGGAGAACAGCGGCATGGCCTCGGCCTCCGACTCACCCACACGCTCGCGCACGGCGGCGACCACCGCATCCCGCGCCGCCTCCCCGGCGACGACCGGGTTCGTGAAGAAGGAACCGGCGGACCAGGTGTCGTGATCCTCGGCGTTGAGAACCATGCCCTTGCCGGCGCGCAGCTCCAGCACCGCCTCGCGAACCTCTGCTGCCGGGCGGCGGATCTCACCGGCCTGTTCTCCCTCGGCCGGGCGGGCCACGCCCAAGCGCCGGGCCAGCTCACCGAAGCGCAGCGGCAGGGAGAGCCCCGCCGGGTCCAGCTGGAACTCCACCTCCAGCACCGCCGCACGGTCGGTGAACTTCAGGTTCGAGTAGCGGTAGGCCAGGTCCAGGCTCTCGGGCGCCACCCACTCGGCGACCCGGCGGGCGCGGTCGTAGAGGCGTACCCGGCACAGCACCTGGGAGACCTCCGCCCCGTAGGCGCCAACGTTTTGCACCGGGGTGGCGCCGACGCAGCCCGGAATGCCGCTGAGGCACTCCAGCCCGCCCAGGCCGGCAGCCACGGTCGCGGCGACGAAGCGGTCCCACTCCACTCCCGCGAAGGCCGAGCACACGCCCGTCTCCGGATCAATGCTGATGGCAGCCTCCGGATCGTCCGCGGCGTGCACCACCACCAGCTCGGAGACCTCCGGCCCGTCCCCGATCAGCAGGTTCGATCCCCCGCCGACGATCAGCACGCGCCAGCCCGCGGCATCGACGGTCTCCAGAACACCGGCCAGCTGCTCGGCGGTGGTGCATTCCACCACGGCGGCGGGCTGCCCGCCGATGCGCAGCGTCGTCAGTTCCGCGAGCGGGCGGCGATCCACGGCAGCCCCGGTGGGGGCGACGGCGGCGGCAACCTCGTCGAGGCTCGGCGGGGCGGAGGGGCCGGTAGTTGCGGCCGGAAAAGTATTGGCGTGATTCTGCTTTTGTGTCACCCCTCTAACGGTAGCCTGTAGCCATGACGACTAACAGTGAGAACACCCACAGCATCGGCTTCCCGCTCGCCGATGTCCACGCCGCATTGTCTTCCCAGGAGTACTGGGAGTACGAGGCGAAGAACACCGGCGACGAGCCCGGCGAGGTCCGCAACTTCACCGGCGGCCCGAACGTCAAGGTTGAGCTGGCCGAGAAGCTGCCGATTGATGCCGTCCCAGAGTCCTTCCGCGCGATGGTCCCGGCCACCCTGGAGCTGGCCCGCACCGTCACCCTGGGACCGGTCGAAGGCGGCCGCGCGACCGGTACCGTCACCGCGGAGGTCTCGGGCCTGCCGGTGAAGTTCAACGCCGACCTGGTGCTGCAGGACGCCGATGGCGCGACCTCCCTGAGCGCCAAGTCCGCGGTGGACGTTAAGATCCCCATGATGGGTTCCATGCTGGAGCCGAAGATCATGGAGTGGGTCGAGCAGTTCATCGCCCACGAGTCCTCCCTGATCGAGAAGTATCTGAAGGAGAACGCCTAAACTTCCGTGGCTGATCACGCCCACAATCTACGGGCCCGTTCCTGGTCGCAGGACGGGCCCGTTGGCGTACCCACCCGTGGCACGACCGGCTTCAACCGGCTGCGCAAGGCCGATCGGTGGCTCGCCCATCACCCCGCGGTGCGCGCTGCCTTCGATGCCGCTTCTTTGTCAGGACGTCGCCCCCTTGCCGTGGATGTGGGCTACGGGGCTTCTCACACCACCACGGTGGAATGGGCGGGGTGGCTGCGCCGGGTAAACCCTGAGGTGCGCGTGCTGGGGCTCGAGATCGAGCCCTCCCGGGTGCTGCCGCCCCGCGATGGCGTGGAATTCGCCCTGGGCGGCTTCGAGTTGGCGGGCCACCGCGCCGAGGTGGTGCGGGCCTTCAACGTGCTGCGGCAGTACGACGTCTCCGAGGTCCTGGCGGCCTGGCGGATGATGATCGCGGGGCTTAACCCCGGCGGGCAGATCATCGAGGGAACGTGCGATGAGATCGGACGGCGGGCGGCCTGGGTGCTCCTGGACGAGTCCGGCCCCCGGACGCTGACGCTGGCCTGGGACCCGGCCGATGTGGACAAGCCTTCGGATGTGGCGGAACGGTTGCCGAAGGCCCTGATCCACGAGAACACCGAGGGCCACAAGGTCTTCACGCTGCTGCAGGCTGCGGATGCGGCCTGGGACCGGGCGGCGGGCTATGCACCCTACGGCCCGCGGGTGCGCTGGCGCTTCGCCCGGGAGGACCTGCTGGGCCAGCTCCCTGCCGGGGTGGCGAAGCTCAACCCGCGGCGGCGAATGCAGGACAACCTGCTCACCGTCCCCTGGGAGCTCGTCAGCGACATCCGGCTCTAGACGTTCTATAGAAATCTCGCCGGCTTTGCGGAACACTATGTTGGGTGAGCTCTCAAAATTACTATCCCCAGCAGCAGCCCCAATTCTCCGGCTACCCGGCCCAGCAGGCGCCGGAGAAGAAGTCGAAGGCGCCGAAGATCCTGGCCATCATCGTGGTCATCGTGCTCCTGCTCGCGCTGATCGCCGAGTTCGGCGCGCGCTGGTACATCAAGCATGAGATCACCAACGCCATGACCGAGGCCTCGGATTCGCGCATGGCCGAGGACCCGAAGGTCTCGTTGGGCACCACCCCTGTTCTCTTTGGTCTGGTGCAGGGCTCGCTGCCCCACCTGGAGGTGGAGGTCCCCTCCAGCATCGACGTCTCCTATGAGGACAACGACCCCAGCCGCCCGGTCATCACCGGCATGCCGCGCACCCATATCACCGGCAAGAAGCTCTCGATGGGGGAGAACCCGGAGGACATGATCTTCGGGGAGCTGACCGTCGACGCGGAGCTGCCGAAGGAGGTCATGAAGGCGGAGATGATCGCCAACCAGTCCGGTCAGTCGGGCGATGACCTGATGAGTCAGCTTCTGCAGGTCAATGACGTTGTGCCGAACGCCAAGGATCAGACCCTCGAGGTGCAGTTCAGCGGTGGGCTGGCCAGCATCGTGATGAGCCCGAAGATCGAGCAGGGCCAGCTGACGATGGAGGTCTCGGCAGTGAAGGTCTTCGGCCAGGAGCTGCCGGATGTCCTCGCCGAGACACTCGGCGGCGCGGTCGAGGATTCCGTGGACCAGAACACGCCGGGTGGCCTGGAGGCCCGGGACGTGCGCGTCACCAACCGGGGCCTGCAGATCTCCCTGCACGGCACGGACGTCCACATCGACGAGCTACAGAACTCCCTGAACGAGGCGGGCCAGCCCCAGCAGGGCGGGCAGGACAGCCCGCGCGGGGGTCGCAGCAACGACGGCGCTGGGGACGATACCCCGGCCGGGGAAGACCGCCCGGGGGCCGTGGGCTCCGGCGGCGAGATCTTCAACCGGGCTGCGGCTTAAGCCCCCTACCAAACCCCGGCTACTGCTGCGGAGCGTCCTCGAGGATGGCGCGCGCAGCGGATACCCCCAGGCGGGTCGCCCCCGCCTCGATCATGGCCACGGCTTGCTCCCAGGTGCGAATGCCGCCGGAGGCCTTGATCCCCACCCGGCCGCGCTTGCCCATCCGATCCAGCTCATCGGCCATGATCCGCACAGCCTCGACGCTGGCGCCTCCCGCCGGATGGAAGCCAGTGGAGGTCTTCACGAAATCCGCGCCGGCGCGAGCGGCCGAACGCACTGCAGCGCGCAGCTGCTCCTCGGAAAGCACCGCGGATTCCAGGATTACCTTCAGCACCGCTGGCGCGGGTAGCGCCTCGCGCACGGCCATGATCTCCGAGAGCATGGCATTCTCATCGGCGGCCACAGCATTGGCCACGTCAATGACCATGTCCACCTCATCGGCGCCCTGTTCCACCGAAAAGCGGGCCTCGGTCGCCTTGATGAGGCTCTGGTGCTTACCGGAGGGAAATCCCGCCACCGTGGCCACGCGCAGCCCGGGGTAATCCCCCGAGATCGGCAGCATGGACGGGGATACGCACACCGCGCCACAGCCAAGTTCCTGGGCCTCGCGGAGCAGAGCCCGCACGTCCTCCCGGCTGGCGTCGGTGGCCAGCAGGGTGGCGTCCATAATCTGAGCGACCGACTCGCGGCTCGGGGACACGGACCCTGACGAGTTCTGGGAAGCAGCCACGGCTACCACGCCCCGGAGGCGTTATCGAGGACGTCGCGGATCGCCGGGCGAACATCCTGCCAGTAGATACCGACGATCACCGCACCGATGATCCACAGTGGGAAGGCACCGCCACCGAAGATGCCGAATAGGCCAGTCAGCGCTGCCCCGCCCCCAAGCAGCAGCCAGTTCTGCTTCTTGCGGTTGATGACCTCGAAGGCATCATCGCGGGTCATTGCCACCTGGGCAGCGGCAGCAACCCCCAGGATCAGAACGATCACGGACAGGGACATATACAGGTAGAAAGCCACCTGGAAGCCGATGAGTATTGCGGGATTCATCATGGCCTCATCCTAGTGCACGCCCCGGACACGCAGCGGGAGCGGCAGGCCACCGTCCCTTCCGCTAGAAGAGCCAGCCGATCAACTGCGCCAGCGAGTAGATAGCCAGCCCCGCCAAGGCGCCCACGACGGTGCCATTGACGCGGATGAACTGCAGGTCCTTGCCCACCATCAGCTCGATGCGGTCGCTTGCCTCCTCAGCGTCCCACCGCTCCACGGTCTCACCGATGATGCTAGTGACCTCACCTGCGTAGTTTTCCGCCAGGTAGGCCGCCGCCCCCACCAGCCGGTCTTCCAGGTTTTCTCGCAGCTGTGGTTCCGCGAGCACCCGGTTGGCGAATTCGGTGACCCAGGCCGCGATGCGGGTGCGCAGCATGGAGTCTGGGTCCTCGGCCTGCTCTGCGAGCACGTGCCGGGTGTTCTCCCACACGGTCGCCGGGAGGGCGGTGATGGGCCCGGAGTTGAGGATGTCTTCCTTGATGTTCTCCATGCGTTGGATCATCACCGGGTCGTGCTGAAGGTCGCGGGCCAGACCCGCGATGAAGCTGCGAAACTGCTGGCGGGCCTCGTGGTTCGGGTTGGCCCGCACCGCAGCGGTGAAGTCCACGACCTCGCGGTAGACGCGGTCGCCGACGAGCTCGCGGACGAAGCGGGGCGCCCAGCGCGGGGTGCGCTCGTCGATGAGGTTGACGATGAAGTCCTCCGACTCGCGGGCCTTATCGTCCATCCAGATGACGGCCGCGTCCACCAGTGGCTCGGTGCGCCCTTCGTCGATGAGCTGCTCTAGGCCGCGCCCCATCGGTGGACCCCACTGTGGTTCGCGGAGGCGGTCGATGACCATCACGCGTAGGACGGCCTCGACCTCCTGGGCGTTCACCCCGTTGACCGTCAGCCGGATCAGCTTGCCGATCTCCCGGCTGATGACCTGGTCCCCCTCGGATTCCACAACCCACTTGGCGGCCCGTGTAGGCAGGTGAGCGGCGCGCAGCTTCTCGGAGATCAGGGTGGCGTTGAGGAAGTTCTCGCCGACGAACTCCGACAGCGAGTGGCCGACCTGATCCTTCTTGCGTTTGATGATCGCGGTGTGTGGGATCGGCAGGCCCAGTGGGTGGCGGAAGAGCGCGGTGACGGCGAACCAGTCCGCGATGCCACCCACCATGCCGGCCTCAGCGGCGGCCTGGACGTAGCCGACCCAGGCCGGGGCATTGCCGCCGTGATCCACGATGCGGCAGATGGCGAAGACGATCGCCGCGAAGATCAGCAGACCCGAGGCGATGGCCTTGTGCTTGCGCAGGTCATGGCGCCGCTGGGCCTCGGACTCCGGGGAGGGGCCGGGCACTGGCAGGCTGCTGCTTGCTGGGGCGGGGTTATCAATGCTGCGATGGCTCACCCCACCAGTATCGCAGCTTTGGGCCTTCGGCGGTCCCCTCGCCCCGGCCGGCACGCGCCACACTCCCACTCCGATTGACTGCCCCCGGTGCGGAGAACGAGCTGCCTAATCTCACCCGCATCTTCCCCGGGGTCGATGCACTGGCCAGGTCTCGTGCTCCGCGGCATGACCGGGAACGGCATGCAAAAAAGGCCACCCCGGTCGCCGTCCTCAATGACGGGGACCGGGGTGGCCTCAAGTACTAGCTTTGCGGGCTACGTTGGAGGTGCGTGCCCTGCGCGTTCATTACGCGCTCGCTAGCCAAATTCTAGTGGATGCGACCACTGCGCTTGACGTACTCGCGGTAGTTCGCACGGCCGATGTGGACCATGGCGAAGCCACCGAAGAGGAAGAGCGCAGCACCGATCAGACCTGCGATAACGAACCCGGTTGCATTGTCGCTACCGGCTGCACCAGCCAGGCCGTAGATCGCCATGCCGAAGAAGGCCAGGGAGCTCAGGATGGAGCCCATTGCGACCCAGGTGATAGAGCGGTGCAGAGAAGAGTGCGGCGCATCGTAGCTCGACGGGACGAAGCCGTCCTCGTAGTAACGCTCCATGTGGAGGTTTTCAGCGAGAGCCATTTCTTTCCTACTTTCCGGAAAACCTGTATGTATCTACAGCTTAACCTAGTCGTCCTTACCGCGGAAGGCAGCGCGTGCGCGCTCCTTCGTGATTGCGGCAACGGCGGTCAGCGGGATGCCAGCTGGGCAGACGTCCGCGCACTCGCCGTACAGGGAGCAGTGACCGAAGTTGGTCTCCACCTCGTCGACCATGGCGCGGGCGCGCTTGCCGCGCTCCTCGCGACCCATCGGGGACAGGGTGAGGTGAACCAGCTTCGCGCCGGTGAACAGGTGAGCAGCGCCGTTCGGGCACGCTGCGACACAGGCACCACAGCCGATGCAGGCCGCGTGGTCCAGAGCCTTCTCCGCGTCGGAGTGGTTGACCAGCAGGTCGTCGGCGTCCGGTGCGGTACCAGCCTGGACGGAGACGAAGCCGCCCTTCTCCATGACGCGGTCCAGTGCGGAACGGTCGACGACCATGTCCTTGATGACCGGGTAGGCAGCGGAGCGCAGCGGCTCCAGCTTGATGGTGTCGCCATCGTTGAAGGAAACCAGGCGCTGCTGGCAGGCAGGCTTGTTCTGGTCTGGACCGTGCGGACGGTCGTTCACCATCAGGCCACAGGTACCACAGATACCCTCGCGGCAGTCAGAGGCGAAGGCGAAGGGCTCCTTGCCAGCCTCGACGTACATGGTGTTGACGTGGTCCAGCAGCTCCAGGATGGACATCTGTTCTGCGGCGTCGTCAACCTTGACGGACTCGAAGTGGCCTTCGGCGTTCGGGCCCGCCTGACGCCAAATTTCAAGATTCAGCTTCATTACTTGTAATTCCTTGTCATCAGCGGGATTCGATCGAAGTACAGCGGCTCGGAGTGGCGGATGAACTTCTCATCGCCGTTCGACTCCCAAGCGGAGACGAAGCACCAGTTGTCATCGTCACGCTCGGCCTCGCCGTCCTCGGAGAGGTGGTCATCGCGGTAGTGGGCACCGCAGGACTCGTCGCGGTCCAGTGCGTCGACGCACATGAGCTCGCCGAGATCCAGGTAGTCGGCCACGCGCAGTGCGTACTCCAGCTCCTGGTTCATCTCGTTGGCTTCGCCAGGGACGTGGACATTGGCCCAGAATTCCTTGCGCAGTGCGCGGATCTTCTCGATGCCGTCCTTCATGTCCTCGACGTTGCGGGACACGCCACAGGAGAAGTACAGGATCTCACCGAGCTGACGGTGGTAGTGGGCCGCGCCGTGTGGCTCCTCGCCACGGATGTTCATGATCCGGTCGATGCGCTTCTGAGAGCGTTCCAGGGCCTCCTGTGCAGCCGGGGAGTCCTCAGCCGAGACCTCCTCGCCCAGCAGCGGTGCCAGGTAGTTCGGGATCGTGAACGGCAGGGTGAACCAGCCCTCGACGGAGGAGGAGAGCAGGGAGTTAGCACCCAGTCGGTTTGCACCGTGGTACATCCAGGAAGCCTCGCCGGAGCAGAAGAGCCCAGGAATGGAGGTCATCTCGTGGAAGTCGGTCCACAGGCCACCCATGGTGTAGTGGCAGGTCGGGGCGATGCGCATCGGGGTCTCGTACGCGGACTCACCGATGGCCTCCTCGTACATCTGAATCAGGTTGCCGTAGCGCTCGCGGATGGTGTCCTTGCCGAGGCGCTTGATGGCGTCACCCAGGTCCAGGTAGACGGAGTTCTTCTTCGGGCCAACGCCGTAGCCAGCGTTGATCTGCTGGGCGTTCGCGCGGGACGCGATGTCACGCGGGACCAGGTTACCGAATGCCGGGTAACGACGCTCCAGGAAGTAGTCGCGCTCGTCGTCCGGGATGTTGTTCGGGTCGCGGTCGTCGCCCTTCTTCTTCGGGGTCCAGATGCGGCCGTCGTTACGCAGGGACTCGGACATCAGAATGGTCTTGGACTGCCAGTCCGAGTTGACCGGCAGGCCGGTCGGGTGGAACTGCACGAAGGACGGGGACGCCATGTAGGCACCCTGGTCGTAGGCGCGCATGATGGCGGAGACGTTGGAGTTCTTCGCCAGGGTGGACATGTGGTACACGTTGCCGTAACCACCGGTGGCCAGCACGGTTGCGTGGCCGGTGTGAGCGGTCAGCTCACCGGTGATCAGGTTGCGCATCACGACACCCTTACAGACGCCGTCCTCGACGATGACGTCCTGCATGTCTGCGTGGGTGAAGATCTCCACGTTGCCGGCACCGATCTGGCGGTACAGCGCGGAGGTCGTCGCCAGCTGCAGCTGCTGACCCGTTTGACCACGGGTGTAGTAGGTGCGGGAAACCTGCACGCCACCGAAGGAACGGGTTGCCAGGGTGCCGCCATACTCGCGGGAGAACGGTGCGCCGATGGCGTTCATGTGGTCGATGACCTTCGGGGACTCCATGGCCAGGCGCCAGCAGTCGTTCTCGCGGCAGCGGTAGTCGCCACCCTTGACCGTGTCCTTGGTGTGGAGGTAGGTCGAGTCGTTATCCAGCTTCTTACCGCGGGAGGAGTTCACACCACCCTGCGCAGCAATGGAGTGCGCGCGGCGTGGGGAATCGTGGTACGTGAAGACCTTCACGTCGTAGCCCAGCTCGCCGAGGGCTGCAGCGGCAGCGCCACCGGCCAGGCCGGTACCGACGATCAGGACGCGGAACTTGTTGCGGTTCAGCGGGGACACCAGGCCGAAGTGGTCCTTGGCGTAGGTCCACTGCTGATCCTGGCCGACCTCGTGCGGGGCGTTGTCCTTCAGAACCTTGCCGACGGTCACGCCGTCGACGGAGGACTCAGGCGCGGTGAAAGCTGCGACTGCCTCGTCGTAGTTGAAATCCGCAGTTTGGTTGTGCGGGTGATTAATAACATCGCTCATAGCCGTTTACTCCTTAACAGACTCGCGAGCTTAAACGCCTGGGACGAATGGCACTTGCTCAATGCCCCCGAACAGCACAGCCAGTGGGATAGAGATATTGCCGATGAGGATCAGGGCCGGGACCAGGTAGGAGATCCACAGGATCACCTGGCGCCAGCGGTGGCCGGTGATACCCAGGTCCGAGGATGCGGTCCAGATGCCGTGAGACAGGTGGGCGAACAGGATGAACATCGCGACGATGTAGATGATCGCCACTGCCGGGCGCTCGAAGGAGGCCACGAGGTTCTGGTAGGCGGCGTGGTTGCCGTCAACAGCCTCGGTGAACTCGCTGGACGCAACCGGCTGGACACCCAGGGTCAGGTCCAGGATGTGGAAGATGATGAACAGCAGCAGCACGATGCCGGTGACCGGCATGGTGCGTGCGGAGAAGGTATTCCAGTTGCTGACCATGCCCTTGCGGCGGAAGCGGCCGCGGGACTGGTGGCTGCGGCCGACCAGTGCGAACGCAAACCACACGTGCAGCACGATTGCCACGAGCAGCACGATGCGGAAGATCCACAGCATGCCGCCCTCAGGCAGGATCGGCGAACCGACCTCGCGGAGGAAGTCCGCGTAAGTATTGAGGCCCTCAGCGCCGGTGTAAACCTTCAGGTTTCCGAGCATGTGGACCAGAACAAACAGGCCGAAGATGATGCCGGTGATGGCCATCGTCAGCTTCATAACCCAGGTTGGGATGCCCGGCTTTTCGCGCAGGGCTTTCGTCGTTATTTTCCCGTGGACAAGGGCGTCCCGGTTTTCGTCATTCTTTACAGTCATGGCACCTCCAGTGTCGTAATAACTCTACGAGCTTGGAGACCTTGGTCACTAACTGCCATGGTCCACCCTGGGGTTTTACACCCTATTTGGGGCAAAATCACAGGAAATGCAGCTATTGCGCAACAACTTCGTTGCGTAAATAACCCCGAGCCACACCAGTCGCACCAGCCACAAAACTCCCCGCCCGGTGGCAACGACGGCCACCGGATGCGGGGAGAAGAACAGGACGTGTCCGGACCTAGCCTGCGGCGAGAACCGTCTCCCCCACGACAACCTGCGGCTCACCGGCGACCCGAACCTCCTGACCCAGCACCGTGACCACACCGGCGTCCTTCCCCCGGACGGAGACCAGCTCCACCTCACCCGGGCGAACCGTCACGCGAACCTGGACATCCCGAATGGTGACGTTGTAGCTGAGGCACTCCCAACCCTCCGGCAGCCGGGGGTCAATGGTGAACTCGCCCTCATGATCGCGCAGCCCACCAAAGCCATAGGTCAGCGCAGTCCACACCCCACCGCAGGAGGCGATGTGCACGCCGTCAGCGGTATTGCCATGCATATCCGCCAGGTCCACAAACAACCCGCGGTGGAAAAACTCCAGAGCCTTATCCGCATAACCAAGCTCCGCAGCCATGATGGACTGCACCACCGCCGAAAGGGTGGAATCCCCCGTCGTCAGCCGATCGTAGTAGTCATAGTCAGCCCGCTTGACCTCCTGGGAGAATCGCTTCCCCTGCAGGAACAGCGCCAGCACCACGTCCGCCTGCTTCAGGATCTGATAGCGGTAGATCGTCAGCGGGTGATAGTGCAGCAACAGGGGCCGCTTCGGCTCACCGTTCGGATCGTCCAGATCCCAGATCTGGCGGTTGAGGAAGAAATCATCCTGCGGATTGATCCCCAGCTCCTCATTGAAGGGGATGTACATCTGCTCGGCTGCCAGCTCCCAGCGATCCAACTCGGAATCGTTGAGCTTGTGCTGGGCAGCCAGGTCCGCGTAATCATCCGGCCGCTCGGCGCGCATCTTCTTCAGCACCCTCGCAGCCATGCGCAGGTTATATTGCGCCATCACGTTGGTGTAGAGGTTGTTATTCACCACCGTGGTGTACTCATCCGGGCCGGTGACCGCGTGGATCTCAAAGCGATCCTGCGCGGAGTTAAAGAAGCCGATGGATACCCAGAACCGGGCCGTACCCAGCAGGATCTCCACGCCCTCACGCATGAGGAATTCCTTATCCCCGGTGGCGTAGAAGTACTTCATCAGCGCGAAGGCCACGTCCGCGTCGATGTGATACTGCGCCGTGCCGGCAGCGTAGTACGCGGAAGATTCGTGCCCGTTAATCGTGCGCCACGGGAAGAGCACGCCGTCGTGGGAAAGCTCCAGGGCACGCTCGTGCGCGGAGGGCAGCATCTCGTAGCGGAAGCGCAGCGCATTGCGGGCGTAATTCGAGTTCGTGTAGCTGAGGAACGGCATCACGTAGATCTCCGTGTCCCAGAAGTAGTGCCCGCCGTAGCCCGCACCGGTCAGCCCCTTGGCGGGAACGCCGGTGGTCTCGGCCCGCGCGGAGGCCTGGATCAGCTGGAAGATGCACCAGCGGGCCGCCTGCTGCAGCTCTGGTTGGCCACCAATGCGCACGTCCGAGCGCTCCCAGAATGCACCCAGCCACTCGCGCTGGTTTTCCACCAGGCTGCTGTAGCCCACCTGCTTCGCCCGGTTGATCGTGCGGTCGCAGCGGAAGGCCAGCTCCTTCGGGGCCACGTGGCGGGAGGAGTGGTAGCTAACGAACTTCTCCAGGCGCAGGTGGCAGCCCTTCGCGCCGTTGATGTGGTAGACGACGCTGGCGACGTCCTCCGCGACCTCCGTGGTCACTTCGACGTCGCCGGAGTCCGCGGTCGCCGGATTGTCCACGCGCAGCTCGTGGTCCATGGAGGCGGCGACCGTCATGCCGGAGTGGTTGACCTGGTACCCCAGGGTCGCGCGCTCCGGTTCGGGTTGGGACTGGTACTTCGGGATCAAGACGCGCTCGTCGAAGGTGGAACCCTTCCGCGGGTCCAGCTCTCCATCCTGGACGGCGACGGGGCCGTTGTTATCCGGGAACTCGCCCTCGCCGTCCTGGCGGTTGAGCAGCTGGGAGGAGACGACGACGGCGGCGTCCGAATCCAGCAGCTCCACTTCGAGCGCCATGATCGCCAGGTGGCGCTCCTGGAAGCTGACCATGCGCTCGGTGGTCACGCGCACGCGCTTGCCGCCTGGGGTACGCCAGATCATGCTGCGGCGCAGCACACCATCACGGAAGTCCAGGGTGCGGCTGTACTCACTGATATCCGCGTTGCCGAGGCGCAACGGCTCGTCGTCGATGTACAGGCGCATCGCCTTCGCGTCCGGGACGTCGATGATGGACTGCCCATCGCGGGCCAGGCCGTAGGCGTCCTCGGCGTGGGTGATCTTCCAGTTCTCGTAGACGCCATTGATATAGGTGCCGTGGACGGCGGAATCGCGGCCCTCCGGCGGGTTGCCGCGCATGCCGAGGTAGCCGTTGGACTGCGCGAAGAGTGTCTCGGCGACACCCAAGTCGGTGCGGTTAGGCTTGGTTTCCGCCCAGCCCCACTCCCAGACGGGGTTGTTATCGCGGTCGATCAGCTCCAATGGGTCGACGCCGTGGTGGTGGCGGTCCGCCCGGTAGCCTTCGGTAGCCAAGTCCGCACCGTCGATCGGCCGGTTCGGCCCCTGCGCGCCACCGTTGCGCTTGGCGGCAAGGAAGGCTTGGAGCTGTGCGTTTCCGGATTGAGAAGCTGAGGTCATTGTGTCCCACATGTTGAGGTTTTCTTCTGAGCCGCGCACAGTCTAGCGGGCGGGTTGCACTACCCCGAATCGCGGGCTCGGGTTGTCACGTTGCTGGCTTGTGCGGCTGCACGGCGGCTCTTTTGCGCGGCCGCACGGGGGCTCTATTGCGCGGCTGCACAAGGCGGTACGGCGAGGGCTGTGGCGCTATCGCGGGGCTAGCCCACGAAGTCTGCGAGGTCGGCGACCACGGTGTCCGCCCCGGCGTCGAGCAGTTCCTGTTCGCCTGCTCCCCGGTCCACCCCCACGACGAGGCCGAACTTGCCGTTACGCCCGGAGGCCACCCCGCTGAGAGCGTCCTCCACCACCACGGCCTTCTCGGCGGGAACACCCAACCACGTGGCCGCGTGCAGGTAGGTACCCGGGGCGGGCTTGCCGGGCAGCTCGAGCTCCGCGGCGACCAGCCCGTCCACGACCAGCTCGAAGCGGTCGAGCAGGCCCGCCGCCTGGAGTACTGGGCGGGCGTTCTTGGAGGAGGAGACGATCGCCAGCCGGGGCGGGGCCACGCCCTCCTTCGGCGCAGTCAGGGTGTCGAGGAGCTGGACACTGCCCGGGTAGGCCGCGATGCCCTGGCCCAGCAGTCGGAGGAACTCGGCGTTCTTACGTTCGCCCAGCCCGTAGACGGTGTTCTCTGCCGCCGTGTCCTCCTCGCTACCGGCGGGCAGGTCGATGCCGCGGGAATGCAGCAGCGCGGCGATCCCCTCGGTTCGTGGTCGGCCGTCGAGGTAGTCGTAGTAGTCCTGGTCGGTGTATTCGGCCACGCTCTGCCCACCGGCGCCGAGTTCGCGGAAGTATTCGCTGAACATGTGGGCCCAGGCCTCGCGGTGGAGGTCGGCGGTGGGGGTGATCACGCCGTCGAGGTCGAAGAGGATCGCGCCGTACTGCCACAGGTCGGGCAGGCAGAGGTCGGGCAGGTCTGCGCCTGCGCTGCCGCTCCCCTGCCCGCTTGTCGACGTCTCGGGCTGTCGCTTGTTCACGTTCCCAGGGTTCATGCTGCCGATAGTACGTTTCCCACTGCGGCTTGTGGCCGGGACCGCCTTCTCGCTCTTGGCACCTCCACCGGCCAACCCCAGCGTCGCCACCCCCTCACCCCGATCAACTCGCCCCCCTGCCTCAATGAAAAAACGGGCCGGGCACACCATGTTGGTGCGTCCGCCCCGTTGACCTACTCACCGCCCCGCTCAAGAGCGCTGGCGAGAGTCGGCAGCCGTGTTAGGCGATGCCGTTTTTAGCCTTGAACTC
>NZ_KV823552.1:143990-177238 GCF_001815985.1 Corynebacterium sp. HMSC27B11
GTTTTTAGCCTTGAACTCCAAACGACGTGCGTGCAGGATCGGCTCAGTGTAACCAGCCGGCTGCTCCAGACCCTTAAACACCAGATCCTTAGCAGCCTGGAAAGCCACAGACTCGTCGAAGTTCGGCGCCATGTTGCGGTAGGCAGCATCCCCAGCGTTCTGCTGGTCGACCTTCGCGGCCATGCGCTGCAGGGAGTCGAGGACCTGCTCCTCGGTCACCACGCCGTGCTTCAGCCAATTAGCCAGGTGCTGGGAGTTAATGCGGCAGGTCGCGCGGTCCTCCATCAGGTCGATGTCGTGGATGTCCGGGATCTTGGAGCAACCAACACCCTGCTCCACCCAGCGGACCACATAACCCAGGATGGACTGGGAGTTATTGTCGATCTCCTCGGCGATCTCCTCAGCAGACCAATCAGCGGACTCCGCCACCGGCAGGGTAAGGATGTCGCCCAGGGTCTCGCGACGACCCTCGGTGCGCAGCTTGTCCTGCACCTCAAAAACATCCACCTCGTGGTAGTGGGTCGCGTGCAGCGTCGCACCAGTCGGGGACGGAACCCACGCGGTGGATGCACCCTCCTTCGGCTGACCGATCTTCTGTGCGAGCATGTCCGCCATCAGCTCGGTCTTGGCCCACATGCCCTTACCGATCTGAGCCTTACCCGGCAGACCGTGTGCCAGGCCAGCATCCACGTTGTTGTCCTCGTAGGCGATCTTCCACGGCGCGGTCTGCAGGACCGCCTTACGCACCATCGGGCCGGCCAGCATGGAAGTGTGAATCTCATCACCAGTGCGGTCCAGGAAGCCGGTGTTAATGAATGCCAGGCGCTCCTTAACCTCTGCGATGCAGGCATCCAGGTTGGCGGTGGTGCGACGCTCCTCATCCATCACACCGACCTTCAGGGTGAAGCGAGGCAGGTCCAGCAGGTCCTCCACGGCTGCGAACAGCTCGTTGGTGAAGGCAACCTCCTCCGGGCCGTGCTGCTTCGGCTTCACGATGTAGATCGAACCGGTACGGGAGTTACGCAGCGGGTTGTTCTCATCCAGACCCGGGATCGCAGCAGCCGAAGTAATAACGGCATCCATGATGCCCTCAAAGATCTCCTCGCCGTTCTGATCCAGGATCGCCGGGTTCTGCATCAGGTGGCCAACGTTACGCACGAACAGCAGGGAACGACCATGCAGACGCAGCTCCTCACCATCACGGGAGGTAAACACAGGATCCTCGTTGAGCTTACGAGTGAAGGTTCGCCCCGACTTGGTAATAGTTTTTGTCAGATTACCAACATTTAGCCCAAGCCAGTTGCGATAACCCAGAGTTTTATCCTCGGCATCCACAGCTGCCACTGAGTCTTCAAAATCGATAATTGTCGTCACTGCGGATTCGAGGTTCAGGTCCTTCACACCGGCCTTGTCGGTCTTGCCGATCGGGGACTCCGGGTCAATCTGGATGTCGATATGCAGACCGTTGTTGTACAGCAGAATGTCGGTCGGGTTGGCCTTGTCACCGCCGAAGCCGACGTAAACCTCGGGCTCGCGCAGGTGCACATCGTTGCCGTCGATGGTGGCGGTCAGCTGGCCAGACTCGACGGCGTACTTGGTGACGTCCTTGTGGGAACCGGACTCCAGCGGTACAACGCGGTCCAGGAACTCGCGACCCCACTCGATGACCTTGTCACCACGGACCTTGTTGTAACCAGTGCCCTTCTCCTGGCCGTTTTCCTCAGAGATAGCATCGGTGCCGTACAAAGCGTCGTACAGAGAACCCCAGCGGGCATTCGCCGCGTTCAGCGCGAAGCGGGCGTTCAACGCCGAAATAACCAGCTGTGGGCCGGAAGTCTCTGCGATCTCGCTATCTATATTCTGGGTCGTAATCTCAAAGTCGCCCGGCTCGTCAACCAGGTAGCCGATCTCCTTCAGGAAGGCCTTGTACTCCTCCGGATCCTGAGCACCCTTGTGATCCTCATACCAGGCGTCCATCTTCTTCTGCAGCTCGTCGCGAGTGTTCAGCAGCTCGCGGTTACGCGGGGTGTACTCCTCGACGATCTTGCCGAAGCCATCCCAGAACTTCTCCTGCTCCTCGGCGGAATCCTTCCCGATGACGGGAAGTAGCTCAGTGTTAACAAAGTCGTAGAGAGTCTTGGCGACCTGAAGACCGCCGGCTGTTACGCGCTCGGCACCTTGAGAATTAGTGGAACTAGAAATCATTGTAAAATACTCCTTTTCAGAAAACATCTAGCAAGATCGTCACATACCGAGAATATTGCTGGCTACATAATTCAGAATCATCTCCTCACTCACAGGTTCCGCTCGAAACAAACGGATCGGCCAAAAAATTCTGAGACGCGATAATCCCCCGCAAATCCATTGCCACCATGGGTCTGGGTCGCGCGATCAACGCCCTTTACCGCAGCCTTATCTGCAGCAAATTTTGAGTAATTCGCGCTAGCACCACAGTCTCTGTCAGAATCAAAATCTGAAGCCGTACGAAAAGTCATGTTCCGAGTCAACTTAATATCCATTTTGACCTCTGGGAGTGGCCGCGACGTGGCGTGATTGGTGGATATGGTGTTTACCAGCTCTGCTTCCCTGACAGACTTATCTTCTTGAAATATTCTTCTCAACACTTCGCGCCCGTTCAGCTGCAAAGTGAAACCAGCGCCAATCGGCTCCAGCGATTCGGCACTGCCAATCAGCTGAATCTCGTATCTTCCAGGATCCAAGAGATTAGCCAGCGCAAGACCAGCAATTCCTGCCCCTACAATGCCAATCTTCATTTTTAGGTAGTCCTTGTTTGGTCAATATAGCTCTGCCGGGCAAACACGGACCCCACCGCGACCATTAGAATCACCCCCAACGCCATGCAGAGGCTTGCAACCGGCAACCCGGTTAGATCGATGAGATATCCACCTGCCAGAGGGACAACACTCGCAGCGACATACGTACCCAAACTCAAAAGTGCCGTTGCTCCAGGCACCGAATCTTCGTGGACCTCTTGGTGGATGAGCCCAAAGCTGCCCAAATTACTAATCCCTTGCCCGGCACCTATAAGCACCGCGCTTAGAAGCAGGATCCATACGCTCTGTTGCGTCATTGCTATGCCAAAGCTGCACATCGCCAACGCGATTAGCACCAGAGAGAGCCTAATGTGCGCAAGGCTGTGGAGTCGACGGACTACACTTTGTGCGATCGGGCTAACCGCATACATACCTCCCGCAATCAGGCCAGCGCCCAGGGGACCGCTCGTTTCGCTAATTCCGTTGAGAAGTGTTGGGGATAGCGCCAAAACTATTCCAGCAGCCGTCATTCCCGGGCCAAAAGCTCCGAGACCAGCAATAACAACGCGGTTGTCTCTCCTCCCCAGCCCCTTGTGAGGCAACAAGTCTCGCCTGGGCTTACGCTCCGTCTCCGGCTCTGTTCCGACCACTACCAGCGATATTGCGAGAAGGAGAGCCATAAGAACGAAAACCGTCTTCGTTGGCCATGGAGCCAACTGCGCAACCACTCCTGCAAACAGGGGTCCGCCCGCCAACCCTATTGCGATACCTAACGTGGCCGTGAGCGTAGCTTTAGAGGATTCATCCTCACTAGCCATACCTTGCACAGCAGATGGCCCTAGCACCAAGAGAGTTCCGGAGCACAGACCCGTAAGGATCCGAGCCAGTAGCAGTACTGGAATGCTGTCCGCTAAGACGTATAAGAGACACGAAACAATACCGAGCACCACAGCCACTTGCTGCGTACGTTTCCTTCCCCAGCTATCGCTGAGCCCCGGCGCTAGCAGGAAGGCTGGCGCGAGCCCTCCAAGGTACATGATGAAGATGAGCGTCAATGTCCCTGCAGAGAAGCCAATATCCGCACGCCACAGTTCCATCAGCGGTGTTGCGAGGTTCGGCAGCATAAACCCAGCCACCAACGGGAACGCATACAAAGCTAAAGGGAGTGTGCGACGTGTCATACTCCAACACTAACCCCCTTAGGGGGTTAGTTCAAGGGGTACTCTAGATTTTATGAGCACTTCATCCACAGACCAGCTGCACCACCTTCCTTTTGTGTTTTATGGCGAGCGGCCCGCTCTTGACTTTGCGAATACGCTTCGGCGCCGTAAAGATCCGCTGCACCCTACGGTCGACCTTCTACACGATCGTTCTGACTTCGCCAGCTGGCTTAACCAAGCTCGCCGGGCAACGTCATGGGCCGGTGAACTTCCTGAGCTTGTGGAGGCTCCAACGCCGATTGATCAGGCAAGCGTTACGGCGATACGCGAGGCAGTTCTATTCTTGGCAGAGCATAGCCTCGGCATGAATACGCTCTCCTCATTCGAGTTAAACTCCAGAATCGATGTACTCAACGAATGGTCCGCTAGGCGGCCTTTACTTCAGTTGGACGCTCAGTCCTTCTCTCCACATCCGCTTCACAGTGAAGAGTCTGATCCGAGGAAAACGCTGGCAAAGAATCTTGAGCTGGAGCAGGCATTAGGTTTTGTCGCTGCCGATGCGGTTGCACTTTTCGGAACTAAAGACCGACAGCGATTGAAGATATGCGGCCACGAGCGTTGTGGAATTCTCTTCGAAGATCGCTCTAACGGCCTGCGTAGGCAGTGGTGCTCGATGAAGGACTGTGGCAATCGGGCTAAAGCCCGTCGCTACGCCCATAACAAGTAGCCCGAACCTTTAACCAGTGCCTACCCTGCAGCAGTCGAAAAGAAAGGTCCCGCCCCAAGGCTGCGTTAACAGCCTCAGAGACGGGACCTAGCTTGCTGAGGTTCGCGAGAACCAGCACCCCTAGATTTAACTAATTAGGCGATGCCGTTTTTAGCCTTGAACTCCAAACGACGTGCATGCAGGATCGGCTCGGTATAACCAGCCGGCTGCTCCAGGCCCTTAAACACCAAATCCTTCGCAGCCTGGAAAGCCACAGACTCGTCAAAGTCCGGCGCCATATCGCGGTAAGCAGCATC
This sequence comes from Corynebacterium sp. HMSC27B11, assembly GCF_001815985.1. GTDB lineage: Bacteria > Actinomycetota > Actinomycetes > Mycobacteriales > Mycobacteriaceae > Corynebacterium. Next base: position 148,948 of record NZ_KV823552.1, read on the forward strand.
CCCAGCATTCTGCTGGTCAACCTTCGCAGCCATACGCTGCAGCGAGTCCAGAACCTGCTCCTCGGTCACCACACCGTGCTTCAGCCAATTGGCCAGGTGCTGGGAGTTAATGCGACAGGTCGCGCGGTCCTCCATCAGATCAATGTCGTGGATGTCCGGAATCTTGGAGCAACCAACACCCTGCTCCACCCAGCGGACCACGTAGCCCAGGATGGACTGGGAGTTGTTGTCGATCTCCTCGGCGATCTCCTCGGCAGACCAGTCGGCGGACTCGGCCACCGGCAGGGTAAGGATGTCGCCCAGGGTCTCGCGACGACCCTCGGTGCGCAGCTTGTCCTGCACCTCAAAAACATCCACCTCGTGGTAGTGGGTCGCGTGCAGCGTCGCACCAGTCGGGGACGGAACCCACGCGGTGGATGCACCCTCCTTCGGCTGACCGATCTTCTGTGCGAGCATGTCCGCCATCAGCTCGGTCTTGGCCCACATGCCCTTACCGATCTGAGCCTTGCCCGGCAGGCCGTGCTCCAGGCCGGCGTCGACGTTGTTGTCCTCGTAAGCGATCTTCCACGGCGCGGTCTGCAGGTCCGCCTTGCGAACCATTGGGCCGGCCAGCATCGAGGTGTGGATCTCATCACCGGTGCGGTCCAGGAAGCCGGTGTTAATGAATGCCAGGCGCTCCTTAACCTCTGCGATGCAGGCATCCAGGTTGGCGGTGGTGCGACGCTCCTCATCCATCACACCGACCTTCAGGGTGAAGCGAGGCAGGTCCAGCAGGTCCTCCACGGCTGCGAACAGCTCGTTGGTGAAGGCAACCTCCTCCGGGCCGTGCTGCTTCGGCTTCACGATGTAGATGGAGCCGGTGCGGGAGTTGCGGTGCGCGTTGTCCTTGTTCAGGCCCTCGATCGCGGCCGCGGAGGTGACGACGGCATCCATGATGCCCTCGAAGATCTCCTCACCATTGGCATCCAGGATCGCCGGGTTCTGCATCAGGTGGCCGACGTTACGGACGAACAGCAGAGAGCGGCCCTGCAGGCGCAGCTCGGAGCCGTCCTTGTCGGTGTAGTAGCGGTCCTCGTTGAGGGTACGGGAGAAGGTCTTGCCGTTCTTCTCGACTTCCTCGGAGAGGTCGCCGACGTTCAGGCCGAGCCAGTTGCGGTAGCCCAGGGTCTTGTCGGTGGCGTCGACGGCTGCGACGGAGTCCTCGAAGTCCATGATCGTGGTGATGGCGGACTCCATGAGGATGTCCTTCACGCCGGCCTTGTCGGTCTTGCCGATCGGGGACTCCGGATCGATCTGGATCTCGAAGTACAGGCCGTTGTTGCGGACCAGGATGCCGGACGGGTTGGACTCCTCGCCGGCGTAGCCCGCGTAGACCTCCGGGTTGCGCAGGTTGACCTGCTCGCCGTCGATCACACCGGTGATCTGGCCGGAGGTCACGGCGTACGTGGTGACGTCCTTGTGGGAGCCGGACTCCAGCGGGATGACGCGGTCCAGGAACTCACGACCCCACTCGATGACCTTGTCGCCACGGACCTTGTTATAGCTGCTGCCCTTCTCCTGGCCGTTCTCCTCGGAGATGGCATCGGTGCCGTAGAGGGCATCGTACAGGGAGCCCCAGCGAGCGTTCGCCGCATTCAGGGCGAAGCGGGCGTTGAGAATCGGGACGACCAGCTGCGGGCCGGCGGTCTCTGCGATCTCGCTATCGATGTTCTGGGTCGCGATCTCGAACTCGCCTGGCTCGTCGACCAGGTAACCGATCTCGCGGAGGAATGCTTCGTATTCCTTCGGATCCTGAGCGCCCTTGTGGTCGGTGTACCACTGGTCGAGCTTGGCCTGCAGCTCATCGCGCTTGGCCAGCAGCTCCTTGTTGCGCGGGGTGAACTTCTCGACGATCTCGCCGAAGCCATCCCAGAACTTCTTCTGGTTATCCTCGCCGGACTTACCAGCCTTCGGAAGAACCTCGTTATTCACGAAGTCATAGAGAACCTTGGCGACCTGGAGGCCACCAGCGCTGACGCGTTCGGTCTGCTGAGTCTGGGCCATATTCGACTCCTTTATGTTGCGGTTTCCCATGTGTAGTACCCCTCCCACATTAGGTGACCTCGATCACGAAAGAGGCAAACCGGCCCACGAGCGAACAGCGACTACCCCCGTTCGCTGGCGAAAAGCAAAATTTTTCGTTGAACAATATCCCGAGTTACCCCCGGATGAAAGATCTCAACGCCCCGCATCACCCCTGCACGAGAGACAAATCACACCACAACGGGAAAAATCTGAACAGATCGAACTTTGCAAACTTTGCAAAAAGGGCGAGTACCCCCACACAATTCACTCGCTCGCACCCCGTTGACGTGCAGGAATGCTTTGGTAGAGTGGCCTGTGACACACAAGGTCGAGCCCTTCAACCAGGTTTTACACCGGGATTATCGGCCCGACTTGAGCGTCGTACGGCCTCAGAGGTTCGTACTGTTAGGCACAATTCTCCACCAACAAAGGGAGTGACATCACATGTCGACTGTCGGAACTCCACGTACCGCAGCTGAAATCCAGAAGGACTGGGACGAGAACCCGCGCTGGGCACAGGTCAAGCGTGACTACACCGCTGAGCAGGTTGCAGAGCTCCAGGGCAACGTCCTCGAGGAGCACACCCTCGCACGCCGCGGCGCTGAGATCCTCTGGGAGGCCGTCAACAAGGGCGACGACTCCTACATCAACGCTCTGGGCGCACTGACCGGTAACCAGGCTGTCCAGCAGGTCCGCGCTGGCCTGAAGGCTGTCTACCTCTCCGGTTGGCAGGTCGCAGGTGACGCCAACCTCTCTGGCCACACCTACCCGGACCAGTCCCTGTACCCGGCAAACTCCGTGCCGAACGTTGTTCAGCGCATCAACAACGCTCTGATGCGTGCCGACGAGATCGCTCGCGTCGAGGGCGACGACTCCGTCGAGAACTGGCTCGTCCCGATCGTCGCTGACGGTGAGGCCGGCTTCGGTGGCGCTCTGAACGTCTACGAGCTGCAGAAGGCCATGATCAAGGCTGGCGCCGCTGGCTCCCACTGGGAGGACCAGCTCGCTTCCGAGAAGAAGTGTGGCCACCTGGGCGGCAAGGTCCTGATCCCGACCCAGCAGCACGTTCGTACCCTGAACGCTGCTCGTCTGGCAGCTGACGTTGCTAACACCCCGACCCTGGTCGTCGCACGTACCGACGCCGAGGCTGCAACCCTGCTGACCTCCGACGTCGATGACCGCGACAAGCCGTTCCTGACCGGCGGCCGCACCGCTGAGGGCTTCTACAACGTCCAGAACGGCATCGAGCCATGCATCGCTCGTGCGAAGGCATACGCTCCGTACGCTGACCTCATCTGGATGGAGACCGGCACCCCGGACCTCGAGCTGGCTAAGAAGTTCGCCGAGGCAGTCCGCGAGGAGCACCCAGACCAGCTGCTGGCCTACAACTGCTCCCCGTCCTTCAACTGGTCCGCACACCTCGAGGCAGACGAGATCGCCAAGTTCCAGAACGAGCTGGGCGCAATGGGCTTCAAGTTCCAGTTCATCACCCTGGCTGGCTTCCACGCCCTGAACTACTCCATGTTCGACCTGGCTTACGGCTACGCTCGCGAGCAGATGACCGCATTCGTCGACCTGCAGAACCGCGAGTTCAAGGCTGCCGAGGAGCGCGGCTTCACCGCCGTCAAGCACCAGCGCGAGGTCGGTGCAGGCTACTTCGACGCCATCGCAACCACCGTCGACCCGAACTCCTCCACCACCGCTCTGAAGGGCTCCACCGAGGAGGGCCAGTTCTAATTAAGGAACTGACCGCCTAGCGCACCGGCCACCACGCACCACAACAACGGCCGCGCGCTAGCACCACCCAGCCGGGTGGGAACCACATCACTGTGGCTTCCCACCCGGCTTCGCGTTTTCCGCTAGCCTCCGCCATTACGAAGCCCAGTCCACCAACCCAAGCCACAACCAACCCAAGCCCCGAAGGGAAGCCATGAGCCCCACCCAACACCCATTCCTCGACAAGACCCACCCCGAGACTTATAAGGCACTCGCCGGCGTGACCCGCCACGTCCGCCGCGCAGAACGCGCAGCGGGCCTCAGCCGCGCACTCACCGAGCTGGTCAACGTGCGCGTCTCCCAGCTCAACGGCTGCCCCGCCTGCCTGAGTGTGCACGTCCCCGCCGCCCGGCGCGCGGGCGTATCCGAGCTCACACTCGACCTCCTGCCCAGCTGGCAGGACGCCGAGGTCTACACCGAGGAAGAACGCATCGCCCTCGAGCTCGCCGAGGCGTTGACCATCGGCCGCAGCACCACCGGAACAATCAGCGGCCCGGAGCTGGTGGACGTCCAGAACCGGGCACTACGCACCCTGGGTGAGGAGAAGTTCACCGCCCTGGAGTGGGCGATCATCACGATCAACGCCTTCAACCGCGTCTCCATCGCCAGCGGCCACCCGCCCCACGAGGCCAATTACTCCTAAGGCGTGCCCCTCGCACAACGGCGAACCCAACCGTGCAATAAGAAATGGGCGCCCCACCCCGGGGCGCCCATCACTTTTTCTCGCTGCTAGCTGCAGCGCACGATCGGCTGCGGATCGTAGACCGTGGTCTGCGTCTCGCGCTTGATCTCCTTGCCGCGCAGGTCCTTGATCACGCGGGTATCCGTGACCGTGAAGCCTGGCGCACCACCCGACGGGATGCACTTATCGCCCTTGCCCTTGCGGACCTCCGGCTTCGTGGGGTTGGTGCGGGATCCCGCGATGGACTCCACCTCAACCTGCTTCACGCCGCGCATCCGCACGGTCACGCTATCCGAGCCCGCCGAGGCCTCGATCAGCACCGGGGTATCGAATGGGTTCTTGAACTGCAGGTCGATCGCGCCCTCGAAGACCGTGGCCTCACGGCCGGCCGGGTAGCGGGAGATGTAGTAGGAGTGCGGCGTGTGGGCCACGTCCTCCATGCCCGCAAAGTAGGAGGCGTTGTACAGCGTGGTGGCGAACTGGGAGATGCCGCCACCCACGGCCTCGCCTGCCTGACCGTCGATGATGATGCCGGACTCCACGAAGCCCTGTTCCTTGCCACGCGGCCCGGTGTGGCCGTTCAGGCTGAAGGTCTCTCCCGGCAGGACAATAGCCCCGTCGACCATCTCCGCGACGCGGCGGATGTTCACGCCGGAGGAGGCGCTGAATCCGTGGGTCGTGAAGCTGCTGACCACGTCGTCGAAGTGGGCCTTCTCGGCCTCCTCGGTCGTGTACTCGGCCTTCTTGTCTTCGTAGAAGACCTTGTGCTCGCGGTGCTTTACATCCAGCACCTTCTTGCCCAGGTCTCCCAGGGTCTTGTCCCACTCGATCTCCACGCCGTCCTGGTGCGGGATGACCTCAATGTCGCGGCCCTTGAAATTGAAGCCCGCGTTGCGAAACTCCACCTCGGTCTCCGCGAGCTGCGGCTGCAGGATCTTCTTCGCCGCCTCAGTGGAGTACACCGGCTCGAAGGTGCCCGTGCCCGGCTTCTTGCCCGGCTTCTCGTTGAAGCTGACGACATGCGCCATATCTTCCGGGCGTAGGGTGCCGTCCACGTGGTCCCGTCCCTTGAAGACGACGTCGCCGCTGGTGGCCGGCTTGATGACCTTCTCCACCATCTCTTCCGCCGCGGACTTCGGGATATTGGACTTCACGACGTCCGCGTCGACGTGCACGGTGCGGTCCTTGTTCAGCCAGTGTTCCCGGACCCGCGCGTCGACCAGGTCTCGGTTGACGGTCTGTCCCGGCTTATCGGCGACGACCTTCGGCTTGCCCTTCTCCGTGATGGAGACGTGCGCGTTCTCTGGCTCGCGGGTGAGCTCATCGGTCACGCGGCGCAGCGTCGTCGCGAGGGGTCCCTCGTGGAACTGGGAGACGATGCCGACCTCGCGGGTCTGGAAGAAGCTGCGGATGCGGGTGATCGGGTTCAGCGGCTGCTGCCCCGCTTGATCGACGGTCTTGGACCAGTCGACCTGCAGGCCGGAGTCGCGCGGGTCGACGATGCTGGACATGTTGCCCGCGTTAACGGTCACCGGCTGGCGCACGACGTCGCCGAGGTTATTGACGAGGCGCTGTTCCGCCTGGTCCTTCGGCAGCCCGCCGATGTCCACCCCGCCCACGGTCACGCCGCGGGGCACCTTGCCCTCACTCATGGCGTAGTCCACTCCGTAGAGGACCCCGCCGAGGCCGAGGAGAATAAGGAGTCCCCAGGCGAACAGGGGCCAGCGGCGGCGCTTGTGGCGCGGCTTTATAGTCTTCTTTTTCGCAGCTGCCGCCATGACGGCGTACCTTCCTAGTTCGATTCCTTAATAGGCAGGGTGCGGCTCCATCTAGCGTGTGAAGATGCCCGCACCCAGCAATAAGGCACAGTCTATAGGCCGACCAGCGTTTCTAGGAACTTTCTCAGGTCTTTAACTTCCGCACTATCGCTGGGTTTTCAGGCTATCCACGGCCTGGGTTTTCCGTTTCTTGCGCAGGAGGGGTGAGCCGTTCGGCGCTGCGCTGGGCTTGTTCGGGTGCGATCTCCCCGCGTCGGATCGCCTCGGTCACCGCGTTAATGAGTTCGGTCAGGTCGAATTCGCCGGCCGCTGTCAGCCCCTGATCCGCGCCCGCGGAAAGGGCCACGACAACCGCTTCTGCACCTGGGTAGTGGTCGGTGACCGCGCGCATCCCGGTGAGGTCGTCGGTATAGACGACCCCCTGGTAGCCGCCGAAGCCCTCCCAGCCCTTGCGGAGCAACCCATAGGTGGCTGGGCTGACTGAGGCCGGCTCGTCGGGGTTCAGCCCCGGCGCCTGGACGTGCCCCATCATCACCTCGACCCCCGGAATCTCCAGCAGCTCAGCGAAGGGCTTCAGGTCAGCCTGCTTGAGCTGCTCCACCGGCGGGACGAAGACCTCACCGGTGTGGGAATCCCCGTTGGCGTGGCCATGGCCTGGGAAGTGCTTGAGCACCGGGGTGATGCCAGCATCCAGGAGGCCCTCCACGTAGGCGCGGGCATAGCGGGCCACGACCTGCGGGTCGGAGCCGAAGGAACGCGAGCCGATCGCGTTGTCCTCGATGTTCTCGCCACCAGCCAGGTCGATGGAGGGGGCGAAGTCCACGGTGAATCCCAGCTCAGCCATCTTCCGGCCGTGCTCCGCCATCATGTCTCGCACCTGCTCAGGAGTCATGGTGCGGGCCATGTCCCGGGGCGCAGGCAGGGTGCCGATCAGCTCGGCGAGCCGCTGGACCATCCCGCCCTCCTCGTCGACGGATACCCGCAGCGGCTCCCCCGCCCGGCGCTGCAGCGCGGCGATGCTCCGCTCGGGATCGCCCTGCCCATTGAGCATGCTGAAGTCCGACCCCGTCCCGAAGAAGAGGTGCCGCACCCCGGCGTCCACGGCCGCCCGCGCGCTCTCGAAGTCCGTCACCCCGACCGCGAGGAGTTTCGGCGCGAGCTCCTCGGCCGGCACCTGCGGTGCCGGCGGCGTGGTCTCTGAGGCGCTGGCCGGGGACGTCGTCGTCATAGAAGAAGACGGGGCGGAAGAGGGAGCGGGATCCTCGTCCCCAGCAGAACAGCCGGCAGCCAGGCTGAGACCGGTGACCAGGACAGCAGCGGCGGCGGGACGCGCCGTCCCACTGCGGAAACGGGGAAGAAGGGAAAGACGGGAAGTCATCATTCCAACGTACTAACCTGGGGAGAAGAGCAACAAGTGTTGGCATGAAGCCGGCAACCCGAAACGAGGAAGGCATACCGTGACTGATCCCGCCCAGACCGCCCAGGATGCATCCACCCCCTCCCCGCAGCCAGAGGCGCAGGAAGGCAGCACCGGCAGCCTGAAGGGCGATACCGTCCTCATTGCCTACGACGGCAGCGAGCAAGCTAAGGCGGCCATCGATTACGCCGGGCGCTTCCTGTCCGCGAATAACGCCTACATCCTCACCGTGTGGGAGCCCATCCACCGCCAGGCCGCCCGTGCCGCGGGTATGAGCGGGATGATGCAGCACGATTGGTCGGTGGACTCGCCGGAGGAAAACGAGAACGAGGACCCCGCATATTCCGAGGCTGTGGCCACCTGCCGGGAAGGTGTGGAGTTTGCTCGCAAAAACGGCTTTGCCACCGAACCCTTTTTGGTAGAGTCTGAAACAGCCATCTGGAGCGCCATCGTCGACGCTGCAGAAGAGCTCGATGTAGACATCATCGTCACTGGTTCCCGGACGCTGAGCGGGTGGAAGTCCATCCTGCAGTCCAGCGTCTCCGACAGCATCGTGAAGAATGCTGGTCGGCCAGTGCTTATCGTCCCGGCAGCCGAGGACGATTAAGGACTTGGGGTTCACCACTACATAAGTCCACAACACCCGATGCCCACCCCTCTCCGGCTGGAGAGGAACGGCACCACGACGACGCTTTAAGGATTCCCATGCCATTCGAGAACGACTCCGCACCACGCCGCACCGTCGGCCCGGCCATCGCCGCTATCGTTTCGGGCGCCATCCTCGGTGGCCTCGTCGCTTTTGGCGCTGGCGCTGCCGCCGATAACACGAGCCTGCCTTCCGCAGAGGCTGTCGCCGTCGACCAGGACAGCGCCTTCCTGGGTGCGGTGCAGTACGGCGGCCGCGTCGAGAGCTAGCTCAACGCTGCACACTATTCGCTAGGTGAAGGCCCCCGTCCACTCGAGCATGCGCAGCCGCGCGTGGCTGTTGTGCGCCATCGGGTGGCTGGCCTTCGCCTTTCTCCAAGCCCCTGGGCTATCGGTCGCTGATACCAAGCTCGACCTGATTCAGAACCCCTGGGGCTTTCTTTCCCAAGCGCTCCAGCCGTGGACTGAGGTGTTCCCGCTGGGGCAGCTCCAGAACCAGGCCTACGGGTACCTCTTCCCGCACGGCCTGTTTTTTGCGCTCTTTTCCTGGCTGCCCGCCTGGGTTACCCAGCGCCTGTGGTGGGCACTCCTGCTGTTCCTGGCCTTCGCGGGGATGGTCCGGCTGCTGGAGAAGCTGCCGGTCGGGAACAACTTCTCCCGCATCGTGGCGGGCGTGCTCTTCGCGCTCTCTCCTCGGGTGCTCACCACCTTGGGCGCAATTTCTTCCGAGGCCTGGGTGTGCGCGCTGGCACCGTGGGTGCTGCTGCCTCTCGTCGACGTGCTGCGGCCGCGAGCCGGGGCTGGCACCGGAGCTGATGCCGGTGACGTTTCCACCGCGGATTCCACCGGCCGTGCCCTGAGCGCCGAGGACAAGGTGCTGTTGCGCCGGGCCGCACTGCGCAGCGCGGTGGCGGCCCTGTGCATGGGCGCGGTCAACGCCGTGGCCACCGCCGTGGCGATCCTGCCGGCGGTGATCTTCTGGCTCGCCGCCTGGCTGCGCCGCGACTCCCGGGGACCAGTGGCCTACTTCAGCCGCTGGTGGGTGCCCGCTGGGCTGGCCGTCTGCTTCTGGTGGGTCGGCCCGCTGCTGATCCTGGGCCGCTACTCCCCGCCTTTCACGGACTACATCGAGTCCAGTTCTCTGACCACCCGCTGGCTGAACCTGCTGGAGAACCTGCGGGGCACGACCAGCTGGGTTCCCTTCCTCTCCTCCGAGCGCGTGGCCGGTGCCGCTTTGGTCGGCGAGCCGGTGTTCATCCTGGCCACCCTCGCGGTGGCGCTGCTCGGCCTGTGGGGGCTTGCCCGGCGCGATCTTCCAGCCGCTGGGGTCTGGCTGAGCATGCTGGGCGTGGGGCTGGCTGCGCTCGGAGTCGCGGTGGATCCCTTCTCCCTGCTGTCCGGCGGGGCGCGGTCCTTCCTCGACGGCGCTGGTGCCGCGCTGCGCAACCTGCACAAATTCGACGTCCTGGTGCGACTGCCGCTGATGGTCGGCGTGGCCCACGCGCTTCGGCATGTGCAGATCCCCGGCCGGGACCGAGCGGGCATGAACCAGTGGCGCCACCCGGAGAAGAACCCGCACGTGGTGAAGGTGTTCGCCGCCGTGCTCCTGACCGTGCTGGCCACCGCCCCCGGCTGGTCCGGCCGGATCGCCCCGGCCGATGGCTTCCGCGAGGTGCCGCAGTACTGGCGGGAGGCCGCGGACTGGCTGAATGAGCACAGCAACCAGCCGGAAGACGGTCGCGTCATGCTGCTCCCCCAGGCACGTTTCGGCCGCCAGACCTGGGGCAACACTCGCGACGAGCCCGCCCAGCCGCTGCTGGATGTGCCGTGGGTGGTGCGCGACTCCGTGCCACTCGTGCAGCCGGATGCCATCCGCGGGCTGGACGGCGTGCAGCGCGAGGTACACTCCGGGCGCCCCCTGCCCACCCTGGCCGCGACCCTGCGCTCCCAGGGTGTGGGCCACGTGCTGGTGCGCACGGACCTGACGGTGGCGGCGGATACCCCGGGAGCGCATTCGGTGCTGCGCACGCTGCGGCGCTCGGGTGGCTTCCGCGAGGTCGCGACCTTCGGCGACGAGAAGGCTCCGGAGGTGCGCGTCTTCGCCGTTACCCCCGAGCAGGCTGGCGGGGACGCACCGCAACCGGCCGGTGGGCTACGGGAGATCGACGCCGAGCAGGTGGAGATCGTCTATGCGGGGCCCGAGGCCCTCCCCCGGCTGGATGCTGCCGACCGCGCCCTGGGCCGCACCGATGCTCCGCGCGTGCGGGCGCTCCACCAGCAGCTCGCTGGCAGCGGCACGGGCGCGGATGCCTTCGCCGACCGCGGCCCGCAGACCCTCACCGACACGCCCGCCCGGCGCGATCACAACTACGGCAACGTGACCAACGCGGATTCCGAGATCCGCGCCCCCAAGGATTCGACCCGGGTGCTCAACCCGGTGCGGGACTACCCGCTGACCAGCGTGGCAGAGGGCGCGGACCCAGCGAACCACGACGAGCACCCACTGACTGAGGTGCTCGCCACCGGGGGCAAGGTCCGGGCGAGCAGCACCGCGGCCGACCCCACGGGCTTCGGCGGGGCCGATACCCGCCGTTCGCTCACCGCCGCAGTGGATGGCAACCCGGATACCGCGTGGTACCCCAGCCCGGGGCGCGCGATCGGCCAGTACCTGGAACTGGAGCTGGACGAGCCGCACCGGGGTCTCAGCGTCTCCCTGCTCACCCAGGGCGCGGATGCGCGCATCCATGCGGAGAGCTTCCGCAGCGATGCCGGGGATAGCCCGCTGGGCAGCACGACGGTGACGGTCAAGGCCGGCGAGGCCACGCGCATCGCGATCCCGGGCGGCAGGGGCGATCGGGTGCGCCTCCAGCTGCTGGGCAGCTTCTCGGACGTGGGCTTCTCGGAGGTCGAGGTCTTCGCCACGGACGGCGGCGGGGCGGCCCAGGATGTCACGCCCCGGCGGGTGCCCACCGTCCCGGTGCTGGACGGTTCCTCGGCGCGCTACCTCAACCGCTTCGTTTTCGGCCAGGAGGTCCCGGAGCACTCCATGGTGCGGGAGTTCACGGTGCCGGAGCACCTCGCGGGCCAGGAGCTGGTGCTCCACACCGCGGGCTGCGAGAATTCATCGTCGCGCGCGGAGTCTGCGGTCGTCACCGTCGACGGGGAGGATTACCGCTGCGGGGAGAAGCTCTCTCTTTCGGAAGGACGTCACCGCCTGGCCACGACGGCGCGCTGGGCCGCCCTCTCCGTGGCTGAACCGCTGTACGCGGAGGCGGTTTCCGAGGCTCCCGCGGCCGATGCTCTGCCGGTGGTCTCCCAGGACGGTGGCTCTGGCGGTGACGACCGCTTCCACCTGGGGTATTCCTCGGAGCAGCGGGTGGTGTTCCTGCCTTCCAACGCCAACCCGGGTCGGGTGGCCACCCTGCACGTGGCGGATCCCGAAGGTTCCCGCGAGATTCGCCTGCACCCGATGGTGATCAACGGCTGGCAGCAGGGCTGGGTGGTTCCCGCAGGTGTGAGCGGCACGATCGCGCTCAGCTTCGCGGCCACCGGTTTTTACCAGGCCTGGCTGGCTGCGGGCCTGGTGTTGGCGCTCGCGGTCGTGCTGGCCTGGGCGCTGGCGGAGCGGCGCGCTCGCCGACTGGGCAGCCGGGCGGGCATCCCGGCAGCGGCAGCGGTTGGGGCGTCGGCACATTCGAGCGAGGTCACCGCGGCGGCCGACGAGGTATCCGCTGAGCCCGCCGACGAGGCTCAGGTCGAGGCCAGCGCCGCAGCCCACAGCGCCACCCCGCTCAACCGGGCCCAGCGCGGCGCGGCGCTGCTCGCCACCGTGGCCCTGGCGTTCCTGCTGGCCGGCATCCCGGGCCTGGTGCTCGCGGTGGTGCTGGCCCTGCTGCAGCTGGTGTTCGCCCGGCCTGGCATCCAGCGCTGGGCCGAGCAGCGCCCCATCCTCCGGTCCCTGCCGACCGGGGGCGTGCTGCGCATCGTCGCCGGCTCGGGCGCGTTCCTGGCAGCCGTGTTCGCGGCGCAGGGCCCGTGGACCGGTCGCCACTACGCCGGGGACTCCTGGGTGGTTCAGCTGGCGCTGCTGGCGGTTGTGCTCGCCGTGTACTTCGCCCACATCTTGTTGATCCCCACCCGGGCGGGCTCCTCCACCAAGGCATAGCTCAGCGCGGCGACCGGCACGGTCAGCACGAAGGTCGCGATCATCACGATCACCGTGTGGACGTGATTGCCGCTAAACATCGGGACCCCCAGCAGCGGGAAGACCACCGAGAGGATCGCGATGTGCCAGAGGAAGATCGCATAGGACCAGCGCCCCAGCGCCTGCATTGGCGCGGACTCCAGGAATGCCGAGCGTGGCGCCAACGCATAGGGGGTAATCAGAGCGGCGGCGAAGACCGTGCCGTAAATCGTGCGGCGCGCGAACTCAGCCGGGGTGGCCTGCACCAGCCCCTGCGGGCCATCCATGGCCGCGACCACCAGCGCCGCCAGTGCGATCAGCCAGAACAGCGGCCGCAGCCGGTACAGTGCCGCCACCAACCGACGGCTGCGCTCCGGGTTGCCCAGCACCCAGGCCTCCGCCTCCGCGGAGAGGAACCCGATCGCGAACCAGGCCGCGAACGCCGGGGGCATCGTGTGCGGGTTCACCCGCCCCGGCTCCAGCTCCCCGGTGAAGGGCGGCAGGAAGGCCCAGTAGTAGCTGATGAGCCCGAGCGCGGCGATGACGAGCACCCGGCGCCAGCGGGGCTGTTTCCCAATCAGCAGGGCGATCAGCGGGAGCACGAGGTAGAAGGTCAGCTCGACGGACAGCGACCACAGGTGCGTCATGCCGCCGACCAGGCCGTCGGCGAAGTAGACCTGCGCCATGAGCAGGTTCTCCACGATCTGCTTGGCCGAGGGGTTATCGGCGACCGGCAGGAAGAGGAAGACGAAGAGCATCATCACCCAGGCCGCCGGCATGATGCGCCCCAGGCGCTTGACGTAGTAGCTGGCCACGCCCCGCCGGTTGCGGAATTGCACGTGCTGGCGGCGCCACAGCAGGAAGCCGGAGAGGGCGAAGAACACAGGCACGAAGAAGTCCGTGCGCGCCATGATCTGGTTGATCAGCGAGCCAGTGTCCGTGCCGGTCTGGAAGGCCACGTGGGTGATGATGATCCCCGAACACGCGATCGCGCGGAGCCCCTCCAGGGAGGGCAGGAAGGGGGTCTTGGGGTGGGCCGTCGTCGGCACTGAACCAATTCCCGACGGTGCCACGGTTCCCGACGGTGCCACGGTTCCCGAGGACGACGTCGTGGGGGCCCCAGACGTTGCGCTGGACGACGTCGCGGACGGTGCGGACGGCCCCGTCTCTGAAGCCTTCTCCGACGCGGATGCAGAGCGCATACTCACCCTCCTCGAGGTAATCATGGGCGCGCCGGTGGATTAAAACCACCGTGACGGGCGGGTTCCTGGCCGTTCATTTTAAGCTTCCGGCGAGTACTTGAGGGCTAAAGTCAGCGCATAGCCATAAAACCAGAGAATTTTTTGTTTCTTTCCCCTTACATACTTTCATTCTTGGTTAAAGTATGGCGAACACGTTGTTGTAAGAGGGATCTCTGGGCAGAGAGGCCTCAAGGACACTGAACGGAATTGCCATATGAGAAAAACCATCTCCCTAATCTCGATCGTTTTGGGAGCAGCGCTGCTGGTCTTCGCGATCGCCCTTCCGACCTACGTCGTCCCTAAGGGCAAGGTTCTGCCACTGGACGTCGTGTCGACGACGAGCACCGAGCCGGTAGAGGCTCGCCTCCTCGACTCGGGAGCGCTGGCGAAAGGCAAGCCCGTGGGGGATAACAAGAACCGTCCGGAGTGCAAGGGGGACGACAAGGAGGTCTCGTGCTTCATCTTGAAGGACGTCGAGATCCAGACCCAGAAGTTCACCACCGCGCAGGAGCCGAGCGACAAGAAGCAGCTCACCCTGGAGGTCGGCCAGACCGTCTTCCGCACGGACAAGAGCGAGCCGGATAACCTGCTCTCCGCCACCATCGACCGCGTCACCCTGGACCGCAAGACCCAGATGCCGGTGACCGACCCGGTCTCCTCCCTGAACCTGGCCCCGCCGAAGGGCAAGGACGCGGAGGGCTACACCCCGCCGGAGTTCGTCCGCAAGGGCCTGCAGTACCAGTTCCCGATGGGCGCTGACCGCAAGTCCTACCCCTACTTCGACGCCCAGACCCTGACCACCAACCCGATCGACTTCGTCGACGAAGGTGAGCAGGGCGGCGAGAAGATCTACACCTTCGAGCAGACGATCGACCCGACCCCGCTGTACGAGGCGCAGAAGAAGTACCTCGAGTCCGACGGCTCCCTGACCGCCGCGGAGGAGGGCGTGCTGGCTTCCCTGAAGCTGACCTTCCCGGCGAAGGTGTGGGGACTGAAGGACGACGAGATCCGTAACCCGAAGAAGAGCAAGGACAAGGACGAGGAGTCCGAGGCCGGCCCGGACGTCGAGATGGAGCGCTACTACACCGTCAACCGCAAGATCAGCATCGAGCCGGAGACCGGCGCGATCGTCAACGGTGCCGAAGAGATCTGGATGTTCTACGCGCAAGATGAAGAGGAGGCCAAGGAGATCGCGAAGCCGGAGAACCGGGAGCGCGAGCTGGCCAACCCGAAGCGCACCGCAATGTACCTGCCGGCGCAGTGGGACGAGAAGTCCAAGGAAGGCCAGATGGTGACCGCCAAGGAAGGTCTGAGCACCATCAAGACGATGGGAACCACGGTTCCGATCATCGCTGGCCTGCTGGGGCTGTTCCTGCTCTTCGTCGGCCTGTGGCTGCAGCGCGCACCGCGTAAGAGCTAGGCCAAAATCTAGACGCCTGACGTTTTAAGCCCGCTTTCCGTTTCTGCTTTCGCAGCAACGGGGCGGGCTTAAACTTCTATTGTGAGCTTTTCCCTTAATTCGACGCCGACGCGGGAGCTGGCCACAGGTGAGGCTGGCCAGCCCGCCCCGCGCGTTCCGGCATGGGGGCTGGGGCTGTTTATCCTCGCGGTCACGGCCAGCACACTGTGGCCCTTTTGGTGGGGTCTCATCCCGTCCCGGGACCGGGCTTTCATGCTCCGCGACATGATGGTGCCCTTCAACCTCAGCACCAATGACTTGGTGCTCGGCAAGGGGGACTACTCGCCGCGGGCGTTGCCGCAGGACGCGATCCTCGGAGTCTTCTCCCCCTTCATCCCCGCGACCACGTTGGCGGCGGCTTTCGTCCTGATCGCGGCAGCCTGCGGGATCCTCGGCGCGGTGAAGATGGCCCGCGACATGGCGGGCGCCCACCGAGCTGCCCAGCTGGTGTGCGGCCTGTTCGTGGTGTGGAACCCGTACGTCATCGAGCGACTGCTGCAGGGGCAGTGGTCGCTGGCGCTGGCGGTGATGCTGCTGCCGGCGATCGCCTACTGCGCGGCGACGGGATTCCGGGGCCCGCAGGTGCTGCTGATCAGCCTCGCGGGGCTGACCCCGGCCGGGCTGGTGTTGGGCGCGATCGTCGCCCTGGTGTTTAGCCCGACGGTGCGTTCCCGCGCCCTGGTACTGCTCAGCAGCCTCGCGCTGGCTGCCCCCTGGCTGCTGGTGACCCTGCTCAATGGCACGCCCTCCCGGTCCACTGCCAACGGCGCAGAGGCGTTCGCGGTGGGGCCGGACGGCCCGCTCGGCACGGTTGTCTCGGTGCTGGGGCTGGGTGGCATCTGGAACGCCGGCGCGATCCCGCCCTCCCGGGGTCTGCTCGGTGCGCTGGCGGGGCTCGCGCTCTTCGTTTTCGCGGCCTGGGGCTTTGCGGAGCTGTGGCGGGTGTACCGGGGTGTTGCGGTGCTCACCGCTGTGGCCTTCACGGTTCCCCTGCTGCTCGCAACCCCCGTGGGGCTGCCACTGATGCGCTTCCTGGTGGCGCACGTGTCAGGGGTGGCGTTATTCCGCGATACTCACAAGCTCGTGGGGCTGGCTTTGCCGGGACTGATCCTGCTGCTGGCCGTGGGTCTGGAGCGGTTGCGACAGCGCGCGGCATCCACCAGCACGGAGCTCTCCCCCAACGGCACGCGAGTGCTCGGCGGGGTAATCCCCCTGGCAGTCGGCACGCTGGTGATCGCGACGGTGCCGGGCTATCCCGCAGACGTCTCCCCCACCGCGCCGCAGCGCATCTCCCCGGCGTGGGCGAGCTTCTCGGAGACGATCTCCGGTGTGCCGCGGAGCAAGATCCTGCTTTTCCCGCCGGGCAACTACCGCTTGCGTGAGGACGGCGAGCCGACCCTCACCCCGGCGCTGAAGACGCTGCCGGGGCAGCCGCTGGATCCGCAGTTCCTCATCGTCGACGGCACGCTCGTCGACGGGGATCGGGACACGATCCGACTGATCGAGGACGCGATGGCGGGCCGGGACACGCTGTCCGCCAGCGGCGTGGGCTGGGTGATCGCCGACCGGCCGCTGATGCGTGACAACGAGGAGGAATACCAGCAGCTCGACGAGCTGCTCGCCGAGTACCCGATGGTGGAGGAAGTCGAGGGCATGCAGCTCTACCGCATTCCGCAGCCAGACGGGGCTGGCGCTAGGAAACCCTCCACGCCCGCGGTGGCGGGCATGGCCTTGTACTGGATCACCCAGCTGGCCGCGCTGGGCGCGGGCTTATGGTCGCTGGACCAAGCGCGGCGAGACGCGCGCCGACGCGCCCTGGTCGCCGAAGTGTCCGGCTAGTCCTGCCGTTCGGTTTCCCGGGGCTTCGCCACCTGCTGCAGCAGCTCCTCCCAGGCCCGGCCGGTGTTTTCCCAGGAGTACTGGGCTGCCCGCCGCTCGGCGGCCTGCCCCATGCGCCGGCAGAGGGCGGGGTCGTCCAGCAAGTGTTCGACGGCGTTGATCAGCCCGCCCGGGGAGGTGGCCAGCAGGCCGGTTTCCTCGTCGACGATGGAGTCCCGCAGGCCCGCGGAGGACTCGTAGCCCACGGTGGGCACCCCGTGCTGGGCTGCCTCGATCACCGCGAGCCCCCAGCCTTCCTTGCGGGAGGGCATGACGTGGATGCTGGCGCGCTGCAGGATGCGGTGCTTGAGTTCCTCGCTGACGTAGCCGTGGAAGACCACCTTGCCGTCTACCCCCAGCTCCTGGGCGTATCGGCGCAGGTTCTCCGACCACCAGCCATCGCCAATGACGTCTAGGCGCAGGTTGGGGTGGCTCCGCTGCAGGGCGGCGAGGCAGTCGAGGGCGTGCTCGATCTGCTTGTGCGGCACCAGTCGGGATAGCGCGACCAGGTAGACGGGCTTGTCCTCCCCCTCCTGGGCGCTGTGCCCGCGCGCGGCCTCGGGCACCGGTTCGATGCCATTGCGGATGATCGTGAAATTTTCGGCCGGCACGCCCAGCTCGGCGAATTCTTCTGCCGAGGGTTGCGAGACCGTGACCCAGCGGTTGCGGCGGTGGATCAGCGGGGAGATCTTGGATTCCACGAGCCAGCCGATCCGGGAGAGCACCGGGCCTGCGACGGACCACTGCTCGCGGTGGCAGTGGTGGGTGAGCACCACGGTGGGGGCGCCGGCGACGAGGGAGGCGAAGAAGGGCACACCGTTTTGGGTATCGACGACCACGTCCGGGGTTCCCATCTTGCCGATCGCGCCGACCCGCAGGCCGAGCCGGGCCGCCAGCAGCGCCAGCAGCGCGCGGGGGTAGACGCTCAAGTTTCCCCCGGCGCGGGAGAACTTCAGCCAGTATCCGCCGCGCTGGACGTGCTCGGTTTTCTTCGCTCCCGGGTAGTAAGCGGTGCGGTAAATCACCTCGTGACCTTGGGAGGCGAGGTACTGCCCCACCTGTTCGAGGTAGCGCTCCGAACCACCGCCCTCCGGGTGGTTGGTGTCGCGCCAGCACAGCAAAATTACTTTCAGGGAACGACTCATTGTGCATCACACCCTACCCGGATTCGCCCCCAAGCACTTCTGGTTATGTCACAATTCCTTCCATGACTTCCGCGCACCCCGCCCGGCGATTCTTCCGCCGCGTCAGCACTGCCCTCACCGCCCCCGCGGGCAATTCTGCCCTGCGCTTTTGGCGCCCGAAAGCCAGCCTGCGCCGCGCGGTGGGCTTGCTTTCGGACTTCCGCTACGAGCAGACTCGTCCCGACATCTTCTACGGCCACCTCGCCGAGGACACGGTGGGGCTCATCGAGGCCCTGTGGCGCGGCGCGACGGGACGGGAGCTCGCTGGCTCCAAGATTTTGGACGTCGGTGGCGGGCCTGGTTACTTCGGTGTCGCCTTCGGCGACGCGGGCGCGGAGTACGTCACCTGCGAACCGGACGTGGGCGAAATGGCGGCCGCGGGCATCACCCTGGCCTCCTCGGTGCGGGGCTCCGGAATGGAGCTGCCGTTTATCGACGCCGCCTTCGACATCACCTATTCCTCTAACGTCGCCGAGCACGTGCCGGAGCCCTGGGTGATGGCCGATGAGATGCTGCGGGTCACCAAGCCGGGCGGGGTGATGATCTACAGCTATACGGTGTGGCTCGGCCCCTTCGGCGGCCACGAGACGGGCCTGTGGGAGCACTACGTGGGCGGGGAGTTCGCGGCCCGGCGCTACGAGAAGAAGATGGGCAAGCCGCCGAAGAATCGCTGGGGCGAGTCACTATTCAACGTCTCCGCGGCCGATGGTTTACGCTACGGCCAGCGGGTTGCCGCCGCAGGCGGCGCTGAGTTGGTGGCGGCGTTCCCGCGCTATCACCCCTGGTGGGCGTGGTGGATGGTGCGGATTCCGCTGCTGCGGGAGTTCGCGGTATCCAATCTGGTTCTGGTGTTCCGGAAGGCCTAGCTGGCGGTCGCCCGGGGAGGCGGGAACTGACGTCCTAAAAAGAAGAGAATAAAAGTACAACTATCGGGCCGAAATAGATTAAAGTGATGCAGGACACATTTCTCGAACGATAGGAACCAAAGGACTGTCATGACGAGCAACTCTGGCGCCCCTGAGGCCTTTATCTACGACGCCGTCCGGACGCCCCGTGGAAAGGGCAAGCCCGGCGGATCCCTGCACACCGTCAAGCCGGTCAGCCTGCTCAGCGGACTGATCGAGGCCATCCTGGAGCGCAACCCAGGCCTGGACCCGGCGCGCATCAACGACGTCATCGCTGGCTGCGTGACCCCCGTCGGTGACCAGGGCATGGACATCGCCCGCACCGCCGCACTCAACGCCGGCCTGCCGTACTCCGCGACCGGCCTGCAGGTCAACCGCTACTGCGCATCCGGCCTGACCGCCCTCAACCTCGCTGCACAGAAGGTGCGCTCCGGCTGGGATGAGCTCGTCTTCGCAGGTGGCGCGGAGTCCATGTCCCGCGTGCCGATGGGCTCCGACGGCGGCGCCCTCGCCCTCGACCCGGAGTCTAACTTCTACAACGACTTCATCCCGCAGGGCATCTCCGCGGACATCATCGCCAGCCTCGACGGAATGACCCGCGAGGACCTCGACGCCTTCGCCGCCCGCTCCCACGAGCGCGCCGCCAAGGCCTGGGAGGAGGGCCGCTTCGACCGCACCGTCGTCCCGGTCAAGGACCAGAACGGCCAGGTGCTGCTGGACCGCGACGAGACCATCCGTCAGGGCACCACCGTGGAGTCCCTCTCCGGCCTGCGTCCGGCCTTCGCCATGATCGGCGACCAGGGCGGCTTCGACGCCGTCGCGCAGACGAAGTACCCGCAGCTCGAGCGCATCAACCACCTGCACCACGCGGGTAACTCCTCCGGCATCGTCGACGGCGCAGCCCTGCTGGCCATCGGCTCCGAGAAGGCAGGCCAGGAGATGGATCTCGAGCCACGTGCCCGCGTCGTCTCCGTCGCCACCACCGGCGTGGAGCCGACCATCATGCTCACCGCGCCGGCACCGGCCTCCCGCGCCGCGCTGGCCAAGGCCGGCCTGAAGCCGGAGGACATCGACGTCTGGGAGATCAACGAGGCCTTCTCCTCCGTCGTCCTGCGCGCGCAGCGCGAGCTGAACATCCCGGATGAGAAGCTCAACATCAGCGGTGGCGCGATCGCCATGGGCCACCCGCTGGGCGCGACCGGCGCGATCATCACCGGTAACGCGGTCGACGAGCTGCACCGCACCGGCGGCCGCTACGCGCTGATCACCCTGTGCGTCGCAGCCGGCATGGGCGTGGCCACCATCATCGAGCGCGTCTAAGCGATCGACACCCGACAGTTCAAGCACTGCAGTCGCTTTAAGCACTGAAAACATTCAGCGCTTGAGAGCACTGCCTCACTGCAAGATTCGAATACAGGAGAATCAATGAGCAACAACATGTTCGCGTGGGATGTCGACGCCGATGGCATCCTCACCCTGACGATGGATGACCCGAACGCTCCGGTCAACACCATGAACACCACCTTCCAGGACGACCTCACCGCCACCGTGGCGAAGGTCAAGGAGGCCGTCGAGGCCGGCGAGGTCAAGGGGGTTGTGATCGCTTCCGCGAAGAAGACCTTCTTCGCCGGCGGCGACATCAAGGCCATGATCCAGGCCACCCCGGCGGATGCCGCCGAGCTGACCCAGCAGATCGACCAAATGAAGGCCGACCTGCGTGCCCTGGAGACCCTGGGCGTGCCGGTCGCGGCAGCCATCAACGGCACCGCCCTCGGCGGCGGCCTCGAGCTGGCACTGGCCGCCCACCACCGTGTGGCTTCCGACGCCAAGGGCCTGAAGGTCGGCCTGCCTGAGGTCACCCTCGGCCTGCTGCCGGGTGGCGGTGGCGTGACCCGCGTGACCCGAATGCTGGGCCTGCAGGACGCGCTGATGAAGGTCCTGACCACCGGCCGCCAGTTCCGCGCCGAGGACGCACTGAAGACCGGCCTGATCGATGAGGTCGTTCCGGCTGATCAGCTGCTCGACGCGGCGAAGAAGTGGGTCAAGGAGAACCCGGACGCGAAGCAGCCGTGGGACACCGAGGGCTACAAGGTCCCGGGTGGCACCCCGACCAACCCGAAGCTGGCCGCGTTCCTGCCGTCCTTCCCGGCCAACGTCACCAAGCAGATCAAGGGCGCTCCGATGCCGGCGCCGAAGGCGATCCTCGCCGCAGCCGTCGAGGGCCTGCAGCTGAAGAATATCGAGGAGGCCACCCGCGTCGAGACCCGCTACTTCGTGGACCTCGTCACCGGTTCCACCTCGAAGAACATGATGCAGGCCTTCTTCTTCGACCTGCAGTACTGCAACGGCGGCGGCTCCCGCCCGAAGGACGTGCCGCGTAAGCAGTTCAAGAAGCTGGGCATGGTCGGCGCCGGCATGATGGGTGCCGCCATCGCCTACGTCGCCGCGAAGGCCGGCATGGAGGTCGTCCTCAAGGACATCAAGCTGGAGGCAGCGGAGAAGGGCAAGGCCTACTCCGAGGGCCTGGAGGCCAAGGCGCTGCAGCGTGGCAAGACCACTGAGGAGAAGTCGAAGGCTCTGCTGGACCGGATCACCCCGTCCGTGGACTACTCCGACCTCTCCGACTGTGACATCGTCATCGAGGCGGTCTTCGAGAACACCGAGCTCAAGCACAAGGTCTGGGCAGAGATCGAGGCAGCGGTTCCGGAGGACTGTGTCCTGGGTTCCAACACCTCCACCCTGCCGATCACCGAGCTGGCTACCGGCGTGAAGCGCCCGAAGGACTTTATCGGCATCCACTTCTTCTCCCCGGTCGACAAGATGCCGCTGGTGGAGATCATCAAGGGCGAGGAGACCTCCGACGAGACCCTGGCTGCGGCCCTGGACTTCACTGGCCAGATCCGCAAGACCCCGATCGTCGTCAACGACTCCCGCGGCTTCTACACCTCCCGCGTCATCAGCTTCTTCCTCAACGAGGCGATGCGCATGCTGGCCGAGGGCATCGACCCGGCCGTCATCGAGGCAGCCGGCCGACAGGCTGGCTACCCAGCACCGCCGCTGCAGCTGCAGGATGAGCTGAACCTGAAGCTGGCCCGCAAGATCGGCGCCGAGACCAAGGCCGCGCAGGAGGCTGCCGGAATCTCCGTCGACGACGGTGGCGTCACCGAGATCGTGGACAAGATGCTGGACGTCTACGACCGCCCGGGCAAGCTCGAGGGCAAGGGCTTCTACGAGTACAACGAGGAGGGCCGCCGCACCGGTCTGTGGCGCGGCCTGTGGGATGAGCTGGGCGGCGGATCCATCACCGTCCCGGACGCTGAGTCCGCAACCGCTGGCCACGGCCTGGAGTCCATCTCCGCCGAGGGCCCGGTTCTGGTCGACCTGGTGGAGCGCATGCTCTTCGCCGAGGCTCTGGAGACCCAGAAGTGCATCGACGAGGGCGTGCTGATGTCCGACGCGGACGCCAACATCGGCTCCATCATGGGCATCGGCTTCCCGGCCTGGACCGGCGGTACCCGCCAGTACATCAAGAACTACGCTCGCCCGGCCGCCGCTGCGCTGCCGGAGGGCAAGAAGGCTGATGTGGACGGCGGGGACTACCCGACCACCGGCGTGGCTGGCTTCGTCGCCCGCGCCGAGGAGCTGGCCGCGAAGTACGGCGAGCGCTTCACCCCGCTGGACTCCCTGAAGAGCTAGCAGGTGGGTGCGGGGAGCTCTTCAGGACTTCCCGCGACTAGCCCTCTGGTACTCCTCTGGTACCACCAGGGCACGGCTAAAGCCCCGGCCCTGTCACTGAGAATGATTCAGTGGCAGGGCCGGGGCTTCGTTGTGCTTGGCTCCGGTTGGGCTGGTGCCGGTTGAGTTGATTCCGGTTGGGCTGGTGCGGGGCGGCGGAGAGCTGCCGCCCGCCTTATCCCTAACGTCGGGCGCTAGCGCTGAGCTCTGCTAGCTCCAGCGCCGCGAGCCCAGATCCGTTAGGCACAGCACCACGGGGCACAGCGCCATGAGACACACAGCACCATAGGTCTATGCCGTGAGCTCTAGCGGCCGCGACGGGTCAGGGCCACCAGGGCCACGGCGAGCACCACGAGTACGCCCGCGCCGATCAGGAACCAATTGATGGAGCTATCCTCCTCAGCGGCCGCCTGCTCGGTCTCCTTCGGCTCCTCCGCCTTCTCGCTCTCCTCAATCTCCGTGTCATTGGAGACCTTTTCGAAGCTGGGGCCGGGGATCCTCTCCCCCACCAGCTCAGTGGTGAGCTCGTAGGTGGCGGTGGCGTTCTTCTCCTTGCTGATGTCGTGGTTAGCGCCAGCTTTGAGGCTCTTGTTCAGGAAAATGACGATGTACTGCTCGCCGTCCAGCCAGGCCTTCTGGGATTCGACGTCACTCGGTTGTTCCTTCCCGTCACCCACCATGTTGCGGTAGTTCACGCGCACGGGGTTACCGAAGGCCTTGGATTCACCCTCCCGGACGTGCACGCTCTCCGCGATCGCTGCCTTCTGGCGGGCGGAGTTGAGGACGTTGATGTCCAGCTGCTTGATCTCTGCGTAATGGTCCTTCGGTGGCTCGCTGGTGACCTTGATTCCGCCGCGGAGCTGCTGGCCGTAGTCGGTCTTGATCTTGTAGACGTGAGCCTCACCCGGGACGATGTCCGCGCTGACGGTTTCCTTGGCGTCCGGGTTCAGCTCGGTGGCGTCGTCGAACCATGCGCCTGGTGTCACCTTGCGGGGCTTGCCGGCAGCGCTCGGCTCCTTGCGGTTCTCGGCCTTATCCGCCGCAAAGGGTTCCGGAACCTCAGAGAGGTCCTCGTTCGGCAGGCGCTTGATCGAGACCTCAGCCGGGATCTCCTTGCCCTTATAAGGGCCACTTTTGCGCACCACCTTGAAGCGGAAGTCCCCGGCGGGGCAGTCCTCGCCGGCCTGCTGTGTGGTCCACGAAGCGAAGAAAGGGCCGTTGGAGTCAATGATTCCGAAGTCGTTGTCGTTAGCGAGGTAGCACAGAGGCTCGTCGACCTCGACCTTGACCGAGAAGTTCTTACCGAAGCCGATCTCGCTGCCCTGGGACGGCGGCGGCATCGTAGCCACACCGATCGCGAGGCGCTCGCCCTCTGCAATGGGGGTGCTGAAGTACTCGGCGCCGTCCTCGTCATTCTTCGCGCCGCCGGACTTTTCACGCAGCGGGGTGGAGAAGAGCTCGACGTCTTCCGGGACCTCGGTGGCGGACGCGGCGTCGTCCCCGCCCTTAATTTCCGGGGCGTTGGACTCCGCGGTCTGGGCGGTGCGGGTCGCCAGAACCTTCATGGACTCGGCGAGGGACTCGGAGTCCTTAGCGTCCAGGTACTCGCCGCCACCGGCCTCGGCGATGCACTGCAGCTCCTTGCGGGCAGCTGGGTCGACCAGGAAGCCGACGGTGTTGATGGTCAGGTCGATGCCCTGCTTGTGCAGGTCCTTGGCGACGTCGCAGACCGGCGGCGGGGCGCAGGTGTCCTCGCCGTCGGAGACCAGCACGATGGAGCGCTCGCCCTCGTTAGGCAGCTCCCTGGCGGCCTGCTTCAGGGCCGGGCCCATGGGAGTGTGGCCGGAGGCGTTGACCTTGTCCACCTCGCCCGGGATCTTGCCCGCGTTGCCCTTGCCCACGGGCAGCAGGGTGGTGACGTCCTTACAGCCGGCCTCCCGCTCCTCCGGGGAATTGCCGACCTTGGTGCCATAGACCATGAACCCCAGCTCGGAGTCCTTGGAGACAGAGCGGGAGAAGTTCTTGGACGCCTCCTTCGCCGCGTCCAGGCGGGTCTGGCCGCCCGCGTCGCGGGCCATCATGGAGCCGGATGCGTCGAGGATCAGCATGGTCGGCGGGATGTCCTTGGCTTCCGCCGCGGCCTGTGGCTGCTCGAAGGGGACGACGATCCCGGCTAGAGACAGCAACAGCGCGATGGCGACGGCCATCGCGCTGCGGTGCTTCATGTTGCTACGCAGGTTCACGCTGCTGTGCAGTGTGGCGCTGCTGCGTGCCCGGCCAGCATGGCCGGGGTTACGCTCGGGGCGGGTCGTTGCTGCGGGCGCCGTGCTGGCTTCCCGTGGCGTTGCGTGCTGGTGTCTCGCTCGCATAAGGTTGCTTCCTTCCCTTACTTTGTTCTCCAAAGTTAGCAGGAAACAGCCGCCCACCCCTGGGGTTTTTATTTAGTTTTTCGGTGCCGTTAGCGGACTATTCACCCTTCTTGACGGTGATCGTCCAGCCAGCCTCGTCGGTCTGCTCGAAGTTCGTCACCTCGTGACCGTCAGTGGCCGCCCAGCGCGGGATGGCGTCGGTGGCCTGGGTGCAGTCAAAGTCGATCTGCAGGGAGTCGCCGACCTGAAGCTGTGCGATGGCAGCCTTGGCGTCGATCAGCGGGAAGGGGCAGACCGCGCCGAGGGAGTCCAGCTTGTAGGTACGGTCCCCGACCAGCTCCAGGCCCGTCGTGGTGCCGGTGTTTTCGGACGTCGACCCGACGGCCGCCGCAACCTGCGGACGCTCCAGGAGGGCCACGCCGGTGGTCTGGAAGCCGTACTGGGCGCCGGCGGACTGCAGGTCGGCAGCCTCTGCGGACTGCGCGGCCGGTGCGGCGACGGTCGGAGCAGAGTCAGCCTTCGGGGTGTTCTGCGTCGGCTGTGCGCTCTGGCCCGGGACGGCGTCGGTGGGCTTGAGCCACAGCTTGGCGGCTGCCCAGATACCGATGGAGATGAACAGCAGCGCAACCCAGCCCTGGTAGCTAAACAGGGAGGTCTGGACCATGCCGTTGCCGACGGTGCAGCCACCGGCGGCGGAGGCACCGACACCCATCAGGATGCCGCCGATGACGGAGCGCACAGCCTGGGTAGCGGACGGCAGGCGCAGGCGGAACTCGCCGGAGGCCTTGGCGGCGAAGTATGCACCGACCAGCAGGCCGAGGACCAGCAGCACGCCCCAGTCCACGGTGTCCTCACCGCTGATGAGGAACTTGGAGAGGTTGGAGGACGGGCTGGTGATGCCGAGGCCGTCGTTGCGGCCGGTGGCGGCGGAGAGTGGCCAGGCGATCACGCCGAGCACGCCGATGATGGCTGCGGTTGGGTAGAAGTGCCAGGGCTTTTCCGCGAGGATGTGCGCCAGGCCGGTCTTCTTCGGCTTCAGGGTGGCCATCTTCGGGGCCGCTGCCTCTTCGGCGAGGAAGTGGCGGGTCAGGAAGGCCACGCCGATGGCGAATGGGATCACCAGCCACCAGACGGAAATCCCCAGGGAGGCGTTAATGGTGGTCAGCGGCAGGGTCCAGCTGCGCAGGCCTTCGTTGAGGAAGTTCAGCGCGCCGCCCTTCATGGCGGCGGCGCTACCCGCGTAAAAGACGAGCGCCAGCCAGGAGCCGATGAGCCCCTCTGCCGAGCGGTACCAGGTACCGGAGGCGCAGCCGCCGGCGAGCACGATGCCGGCACCGAAGAGGAAGCCGCCCAGGGTCACGGCCAGCGGGGCGAATTCCTTGTAATCCGGGGTGATCACCCCAGCGGTGGTCAGCGCCGCCAACCCCACAGCGTGGACGGCGATGACGATCAGGAGGGCGGTAAAGCCGCGCCATGTCTTGTTGAGGAAGATATCGCGGATCATGCCGGTGACGCAGAACCTGCCGCGTTGCATAACCCATCCGAGTACCACGCCGAGCGCGAGGCCGGTGATGACCATGTGTCTCTCTTTTCTGTCAGTAATGAACCGATCTGTCTATGTATGGCCGAGAACATTAGTGCCCCGCCGGAAGTTTGTAAAGCGCAAAACGTACCACTCGGTCTAGTTTTCACCCCATAGACATCATTCACGCAGGTAACCCGGCATAACTTTACCCCCATTGAAGAAGACCGCACGGTCTACAACTCGCCCCTTCCTCCACCAAGCACTGACCGATACCCATTTACTAGCTCCCGCATCAACCCGCTCGCCCCACCCCACCTCCTGACCCGTTTTGCAGAGTTTGATGTCGCCTTTTCGCCAATTTCCGGCATCAAACTCTGCAAAACGAGCACAGTGCTCGCATGACACGCGCACGGGCCCGGGTGCGAGGCGTCAAACTCTGCAAAACGCACGCGGTGCTCGCATGACGGGACTCGCGCGGCAGCGCTGCGCACACACCCCTCGCGTGACAGCACCGCACACATGGCGGTCGCGTGACGGCGCTGCGCACACACCGCTCGCATGGCAAGATCTCCAGCCCGCCAGCAAAGCAGTAATGAAAGCTTTTTAATAACCCTCACCTATTAGGTATTGCATTATTAAAAGGTTCTGCTATATTAATGGGTAGAAGCTACGGCAGCGAAGCCCGCCGCAGCTAGGTACCCTTAAATAGTGAATGCCCACTCCGGGAATTCCGCAGGCCACGAACGGCCTGCGCGCCCGGTCACCACAGGGCAGACAATTCAAGCGACAAAGCAGGAAGGAAGTTCATATGTCTCTGATCAACACTGAGATTCTGGATTTCAAGAACCCGGTTTTCCACAACGGTGAGTTCTCCGAGGTCAGCAAGGACGACGTCCTCGGCAAGTGGTCCGTCTTCTTCTTCTACCCAGGCGACTTCACCTTCGTCTGCCCGACCGAGCTCGGCGACCTCGCAGACCACTACGAGGAGCTGCAGAAGATGGGCGTCGAGGTTTACGGTGTCTCCACCGACTCCCACTTCGTGCACAAGGCATGGCACGAGTCCTCCGAGGAGGTCGGCAAGGTCAACTACCCGATGATCGGCGACTCCAACGGCGACCTGACCCGCAACTTCCAGAACATGCGCGAGGGCGTCGGCCAGGCCGACCGCGCGACCTTCCTGGTCGACCCGCAGGGCATCATCCAGTACATCGAGCAGACCGCCGAGGGCATCGGCCGCGACGCTTCCGAGCTGGTCCGCAAGATCAAGGCTGCCCAGTACGTCGCTGAGCACCCAGGCGAGGTCTGCCCGGCGAAGTGGGAAGAGGGCCAGGACACCCTGACCCCGGGCATCGACCTGGTTGGCAAGATCTAGCCTTTAGCTTCCAGATCTTTTAAGCGGCTCAAGCTCGCAGCCGCGAATGCTAAGGGCGGGCGGGCTCACTGCCCGCCC
>NZ_KV823554.1:0-23442 GCF_001815985.1 Corynebacterium sp. HMSC27B11
CCCCCGCACACAAACAATCGGACACTCTCATCGCGCGCGCTCAGGGAGGACCCCGAGTTCACCGGGGCACATCAAATTATTGACGGGCAACAGCGGCTCACCAGTTTGTACGCCGCGATCAAGGGGCACGAAGTTCGGGACCATGACTACAAGAAGAAGCTCATCCGCATTGCCTTCAACCCCTTCAGCGAGAAGTTTGAAGTTCGTACTCCTCCCATCACGAAATCGCCGGAGTGGATCGACGACATCTCGGCCGTGTTCAAGAGCCCTTTCCAGGCACGCCGGGAGTTCATCAAACGCTACGAGGCCACAGGGGCTGAGCTGACGGAAGAACAACACGAAAAGATCGAAATAGTTTTCAGCAAGCTAGTTGCACTAAACAACTACACATTTAACGTTGTTCACCTTGATGCCACCGCCGATAAGCGCCTCGTCGCCGATGTTTTCGTGCGTATCAACTCCGAGGGTGTTCGGCTAAAGGCCTATGACTACATCCTCACCTGGCTTAGTGTCTTTTGGCCGGAGGGACGCGAACAAATTGAGGAATTTGCGCGGAACTCAAGGATGTCGCCTGCTCACGCCTCTAGCGAATTGGGGCGGCCAGTTCGTTGGACTGCGTATAACAACTACATCTCCCTAAACAACGGTCTGATCACCCGCGCGATGGTGGCAATCGGTCAACGCCGCGGCCGCCTCAGTGATGCGTACGCGGCGCTTCAGTCGAAGGACCGCCACACGGGGCGCGTGAACTCCGAACGACAGGAGCAGCAGCTTGAGCTATTGAAGCAAGCGCTCCCGCTGGTCACCGATGAGGTGAATTGGACGGAATTCATCCGATCGATTCAAACCGCCGGTTTCCGGTCAGGTAAGAACGTCACCTCGAGCATGAACATTATCTACTCGTACGTGATCTTCCTGCTGGGGCGAACAGATTTCAATGTCGAGCTTTCTCGCCTCCGTGCGATCGTCGCCCGTTGGCTCTTCATGGCGCAGCTAACGGGGCGTTACACCGGTTCTTCTGAAACCCAGATCCAGAAGGATATTGACCTGATCAGCGGAATCGCACCTGGTGACGCCGACGGTTTTGAAGCTGCTCTTGACCGCGTTATTGCTACCGAGCTCACCGAGGACTTCTGGCGATACAACCTGCCACAACGGCTGATCACCTCCGGTTCTGCTTTGTCCCCTCACTACCAGTGCTACTTGGCTGCGTTAAACATCCTGGATGCGAAAATGTTCATGTTGAATGAGCGTGTTCGGGATTGGATGGATCCGAACCAGCCCGCGCAGAAGGGAACGGAGGGCCACCACCTCTTCCCTCGCAAGTACCAGGAGAAGGTCCTCGGCACCCACGATTTCAAACGCATCAACCAGGCTGCGAACTTCGCTCCGACGGACTGGGCGACGAACATCAAGATTTCTGATCGGGCCCCCGCTGACTACTGGCCGGAGTTGGTTTCACAGCGTGCCCAGGATGAGAATTGGCTGTCGCAGCAGATGTACTGGCATGCGTTGCCAAAGGGCTGGGCGAACATGACGTATGAGGAGTTTTTGGAGCAGCGCCGTTCGCTCATCGCCGAGGTTATCCGCGACGCCTTCGGGCAGATCTCCGATGGTTCGGGGGTCCACTCGGAGCCGATGCCTGAGGTAGAGATTCCGGAAGGTCGCAGCCTGCAGGAGTTTATCGAGGCAGGGCTGCTGAAGGAGAACGACCTGCTCGATCCGGTTGACCCAGATTGGGTCGTAGACGCGGTGGTCACCGCTGATGGGCAGGTACTTATCGATGGCGTCAACACCTACGAATCCCTCGATGCCGCTGCGCGCGCATTGGGTGTGTCTAACCTCAGCGGCGAGGAGTTCTGGGCTTTGCAGGACGGTAACAATTTGATTCCGCTCAGCAAGCTGTCCGCCGCGCGTTGAACCTGAAGCCGCAATAGGCGGCCAGTACTAGCCGTGCCGGATCCTGCCACAGCGCGCCCCTAAACCAGGGCCGGACCAAACAAGGGTCACCCCATCTGGGGTGACCCTTGTTTTTGTGTTTGTGGTGTATTTGCGAGCTGGGTGCCGGGACTCAGCGGGATTCGGTTCCCGGGGCTACGACAATCGCAGGCCGTTTTGGGCCGTGGCGTGTCACTATTCGCGCGTTTTGTGGCACGGCACAGCCCAAAAGTGCGCCCCTGCCCCGGCGCACCGTGCCCCATCCACGCACGCCACGAGCAGAAGCAGTTTCTCCGGATAAGATTCCTGTATGCAGCTGCCTGAGGGAAAAACCATCGATGTGCGTGACTTGGATTCGCTGAGACCAGCGTTCAAGAGAGGCGAATCCACGTGTGGGGTCTATCGGCTGCACTTTGAGAACGGGGAAGCGTATCCAGGGCAATCCAGAAACGTGGTGAGTCGCTTCGCCAGCCACCGACGAACTTGGCCGGACATCGTCGCCATCGACTTCTTCCCGATGCCAGCGGACTTGCTCGACGAAGCGGAGCAGTTTCTCATTACCGAAACCGAGGCGACGCACTCGGTGCGCAACATCATGCTGACCAACAAGCCACGCGGCAACGACACGGTAGAAATCGTCACTTCGGCGGGATCCACTGTAGCTCTTCCCTGGGAACGTGAGCGCGCCATAGGGGCGGCACAGTCGTACGTGGAGAAAATCGATCCAAAGGTCGCAACCCTGTTACGCCATCCTCTTTTCTTGGAACTTAGGTCGCTGGTCGGCTGGTACATCGCCAACACCATTCAAGACCCGGCCTCAACCGTCGAGCAGCTTTGGACTGTTTCATGCATGCCATCGACAAACCACACGAAAACTGAACATCGTTTGCTCACTTTGTCCTGCGGGAATCTAGAGACACTATTCATTGTCGCCAGTAAATCGACAGCTTATGAGGATGATCCACATGCTTTTGCGACCGTGAGGATCAATACCGCGTTTATCGAAGGTTCAGACCGTTTTGAAAGCCCAGATGGGTTCTGGGCAGTTTATGACGACGTTCCGTATCGCGGGGAGCGTGTCTTGAGCTTCGATTTCAGTCTCGGCGTACTGCGCGCGATCATTAATGGGGACCTTGAGTTTCCGTATCTGGACGAAATGCTCAAAGCTGCGTACACACTCAACACTCGCCTCATGCGGCGTGGTTCCACGATGTACAGCCGTTTCCACAACACCAAGCTCGCTGATCTTCTTCTCGCAGAAGCCGTCACGTGGGACTAGTGCGCACACCTGGCGAACGCCCTGCCCCTCCGACCCGCGCGCGATTCGGTTCGTTTCCATCGCCACGCGTGTCACGCGACCGATGAGGTCCACGATGTAGCGCGGGTTGCCTACCTCATATGACCAGCAAAGGCGCTATGGTGCTGCAAATGGGTAACAAGGCCCAGGATTGAATGAAGGCAAAGGGCCCGTCGAGCGCCTAGAAGCTCGCCAGGAAGCACTCTGCGAGCTGCTCGAAACAGCGTTCCCCGCGATGTGTCTGAAGGCATCAATGCTGAGGTTGCCTCCAACTTCGAGGAAGAAGAACTCTAGCCCCTGCCCCCATGGGAGAAGGGGCTGTGCCCCCTGCTCCTGGGATCTAACTGCGGTTGCCAGCTACTCGAAGTAGTCCTCGTCGATCTCGACGATCTGGACCGTCCGCTTCGTCTGGACGCCAACGCCGTACTTGATCATCAGTTTGGCAAGCAGTGCGCCATCGATGAGAACCACGCGGGACTGAACCGACCCCGCGTAGTTAATCGCACCGGAACTAAACGAGGCCGTGGTGAGG
The DNA here is from genome assembly GCF_001815985.1 of Corynebacterium sp. HMSC27B11. Taxonomy (GTDB): domain Bacteria; phylum Actinomycetota; class Actinomycetes; order Mycobacteriales; family Mycobacteriaceae; genus Corynebacterium. Next base: position 3,768 of record NZ_KV823554.1, read on the forward strand.
AAAACTCCCTGGGAGGCCTGCGCACCATGCAGTGCTCCGACAAAGGCCTGGACATCCGGGCGTCCAATAGACTTAGACATCTCGTAGCGCTTCGCCTGCACATAAATGCGAGACAGACCCAGCGCATCCTGGTCGATCACACCATCGATGCCGCCGTCGTTGGACAGCTGCGTGCGCGTTGCGTTGCCGAAGGAGCCTCCGTACCCCATGGCCATGAGCAGATCCAGCACCGCCTGTTCGAAAAAGGCTGGTTCCCTCTCATGCATCCGCTTCAGCAGTTCCTCGGCGACCATTTCCTCGTTGCGGCGCTGACCATCGTCGACCTGCTCGAGTGGTGTTAGCTCGGATTCTGGCTGTTCAAGTGAAGCATCTGCTGGCGTGGAATCTGCCTTGCTGTGAGAGGGGTTCCGGAATTGTTGGTAGGACTCCCCACTTTCAGAACGCAGCTCGGCTTCAGTAATTCCATTTGGATATTTCGCCAACAAGCGTCGCCCCTTGTCCGTGATTTGCCAGAGCGCCCTTGCAGGAGAAGAAATCGCTTCTGCCTTGGAAAGATAGGTAACCGCCCAATTTCCGCGATTCAAGTACCGAGCTTCACCCGATGAGATAGTTGCGGCTCGTTCTTCTTCGCTGATTCCCATGTTTTCAGCCGCGGTGGCGACGATGTTTCTCCGCTTTCGGATCTCCCCATCCTCGAGCACTGACAAGCACGGGATCAAAAATTCATCCCAGGTTCTCGCGTTCACCTGCGTTCCTCTCCGCTACTTCTCATTCAAGGAATTAACGATGCTGACGGTTTCCATCGCCACGCGGGCCACGCGGCCGACGAGGTCCACGATGTACCGCGGATTTCCCACCTCGTCGGCCCAGTCGTTGGGGTCGTTGACGATTCCCGATGCCTTATCCTTCTTCACCTGGTACCGGTCGATCAGCCACCCAATTGCAGACCGCGAGCCGAGCATGTACTCATCGGCTTCCGCCGGAATACCGGCGATTGTGACCTGCTTGTTGTAGATCAGCTTCGTGACATCGTTGACGTTCTTGCCAGTCTCTGGGTCCCTGCGCTTCGGCCAACGCATCTTGGTTACGCGCCAGGTTTCCCGGTCAGATTCATCACCCTTGACCTGGATATCCAGCGGCCATGGGTCCACGTTCTCGTAGTCCACGTGCAGATCCATGAGTTTCTGCCCGGCTGCCGCAAACTTATCGAACTCAGTACGAGAACTTGGGGTCTCGATGTGAGGCAGCATCTTCTTCAGGTCGGCTGCATACTTAGCCCGGTACGTCGGGTCGTTCAGCTTCCCGTATACAAAGTGAAAGATATCGTCACCTGTCACATCCGCGCCAAGCGCGTCGCGGTAGAGCGCCTTGATCGCGTCAGTGATGTTGTCCTTGCGCACATACCCCGCAACAACCTCACCAACCTGCCCATAGATCGAGGACTCACCTTCGCTTATCGACGCAGCCTCGCCGAACAACCCACCATCCGAAGCCTCAACCGGCTCCCACGTGAAGCGGGAGAAGAACTGGCCAGCGTTCGAACCGTAGAGAGCCAAGTCTGGAAGCAGCTTCGTTGCAAACACGGAAAATGGTTTCTCTGCGCCGGGGTTCAGCACGTAATAACCGATGTTGTGGTGGTGCTGCGTCGGGAACATCGATGGCAACTGGTACTGCCTATCGATCAATTCCTTCGCGAAGTAATTACGCTGTTTGTAGAACGGGCGGTACAACGACGTGTACACACGGTCCGGTTCAAACGAGATTTCGGTTCCGCGGGCTAGCTCCTGTTTCAGGTTGGCATTCCATGATCCCTGCGTGCTATCGACTAGCTCAGGGTGCTGCGCAAACAACGCGTCGACCCCCCGCTTGCTTTCTTCAAACCCTTCGTTTTGCAACAGGTCTTGCGCCTGGCGGTAGTTCGCAACGTGCGTCTCGATGTTTTCTATGAGTTGGGCGGTCGCAAAAGAATACGACCACGCATCACGCGCAGTTGAAAGGCCACGCGAATGCTCTTCAAAGAACTTCGTCGCATTACCCTTCTTCTCGCCGATGACCGGCCACATCGCGAACTCGTCGCTGCGCTGGTTCACCCAGTCACCGTGGGAGTTCGGGGCAATGGGCTGCCAGTCGACAGCGTCGATAGTCGACGTGTCGACGATCCTCAGCTTCTCATCGGCGGTGAGATAATCGCCGATGTCGCGGTAGTGCAGCTGGAAGCCGGACTTGGTGGGGTCCTTGATCCCAATTGTGATGGCGACGTTAGTGCGAGAGCCCGCGTCGAATACGTTGCCACCTTCCATTCGCCGTTGTTCCCCGGCCGTGCGAGCATTACCCCGCAGGTTGTACACGTACAGATCCGTGAAGTCCTCGGCCATGGACAGGCGCACACCATCACCGGTGTTGCCGTCGATCCAACCGCCATTGGAGACGAAAGCGACAACGCCCTGGTCACCGATGCGGTCGGTGGCCCAGCGGAATGCACGCAGGTAGGAATCATAGAGCGAGTTCTTATTCGTCGCCGTGGACATCGCCGCGTACGTCTCCGCAATCCGAGCATCCAGCGTCGGGTACTTCACATTCGCGTTGTTATCGTTCGCGCTCGTCTGACCCACCGAGTATGGCGGGTTGCCCACAATCACATTGATCGGGGCCTCCTTCTGCCGCACGATGCGCTCGTTGTTGTTCTTGAATACCGTCAGATCCAGGATGTCTCCTTCCTCGTGGATCTGGAAGGTATCCGCGAGAGCGATATTGCCGAACGGGACGTATTCCGGGACCGGCTCGCCGTTACGCTGGGCGGCCTCCTCGCGCAAGGCGTTATAGGTCGTCTCAATGTTCACAGCAGAGACGTAGTACGCCAGCAACATGATCTCCGTAGCGAAGAGCTCACTGGCGTACTTTCGCGCAAGGTCTTCCGGTTTGATAAGGCCAGATTGCAGGAGACGGACGGTGAACGTGGAAGTTCCAGCGAATGGGTCGAGGATGCACACGCCTTCGTCGGAAAGCCCCTTGCCGAAGTGATTCTGCGAAACCTCGTCCGCAGCTCGCAGTATGAAGTCCACGATCTCAACCGGGGTGTAGACGATGCCCAGGGACTCCGCCTGCTTCTTAAAGGCCTTCTGGAAGAAGCGCTCGTAAAGCTCCTTAATCACCTGCTGCTTGCCAGAAGCGCTGGAGACCTCCGAGGCACGCACGCGCACGGAGTCGTAGAACTTCTCCAGCGACTCCGTTTCCGTATCGAGGTTCTCCCGGGAGAGTGCCGCGACCATCTTCTCCATCACCTGGGCCACGGGGTTGTGGGTGATGAAGTCGTGGTTCTCGAACAGCGCGTTGAACACCGGCGCGGTGATCAGGTGCTGGGAAAGCATCGAGATGGCGTCGTCTTCGGTGATGCCCTCGTTGAGGTTATTGCGCAGGCCTTCGACGAACTTCTCGAATTCCTTGCGTAGCTTGCCATCCGCACCGTCCAGCAGGGCCTTAATACGGGTGATCTGGTTCTCGGCGATGGTCGCTACATCGTCGGCCCAATCCTCCCAATAGGTGCGGGTGCCGACCTTGTCCACCAGCTTGGTGTACATCGCCTCCTGCCACTGTTCCAGGGAGAACAGGGCGATCTGCTGGGCCATGTCCTGATCCGGCTCCGCGGAATCAGCCTGGGAGCGGGCCTCCACCCGATCCAGCTGTTCCTTAGGACTTGCAACGTGATCAACGGCAATCGGCAGTTCATCCGCCTGGCCCTCGTTCAACGCGATGGAGTTCACCTTCGCGTTGAAGCGATCATCGTGGGCACGGAGCGCATTGAGAATCTGCCACACGACCTTGAAGCGCTGGTTATCATTCAACGCCTGCGCCGGCGACACATTCGGGGCCACCGCCACCGGCAGAATGATGTACCCATAGTCCTTACCCTCGGACTTACGCATCACCCGCCCGACGGACTGCACCACGTCCACCATGGAATTACGCGGGTTGAAGAAAATCACCGAGTCTAACGCTGGAACGTCCACCCCCTCAGACAGGCAGCGCGCATTGGTGAGTACGCGGGTCTGGTCCTCGTCGGGCGTGGACTCCAACCAAGAGAGCTTCGACCCGCGCTCCATCGCGTTCATCGCCCCATCCACGTGCTGAGATGCCACACGCAGATCCACATTGTGCAGGGAAACGTCCCCCATCACCGCGGCCTCCCGGAGCTGCTGATGAGCAGAAATCAGGGAAGGGAAAGACTCCGAGATCTGCTTCGAGGTCTTAATATCCCGGGCGAAGGCCACTGCCCGCTGCATGGGTGCAGCGTTCGTATCGAAGCCACCCTTCTGGCCCTGCAGGTCGCCGGAACGCTTCGCCAAACCATTCCAGGCACCGATCATCGCCGAGGCCAACGTCAGGTTTAGCTGGCCGTCCTCGCCGCGGGCCATGGCCTCAGCAGCAACGGATTCATCCACCGTCATCACAAGGACGCGGTAATCAGTGAGCAGGCCCTTATCCACTGCTTCACCGAAACCCAAGCGATAAAACTCTGGGCCGTACACGGCCTCATCATCCATGGAGGCAAGCTCCGCGGAATGCTCCGCAGCCTTGCCCTTGACCTGGTCGTCGAACAGACGCGGCGTCGCCGTCATGTACAACCGCTTCGCGGAACTAATGTAGTCCGCATCGTGGATGCGCACGAAGTTCGAGGCATCCTCCCCAGCCAAGGTCACGCCCGTGGTGCGGTGCGCCTCATCGCAAATCACGAGATCGAAATCATCCAGCCCCTCCTGCTGCGCGTCATGCACCGCAGGCAGCGACTGGTAGGTGGAGAAGACCACGTGCAGGCCCTTGGCCCGCTTACCCGAGGCGAAACGCTCCGCGATCTGCGAGCCTTCCGTGGACACCGGGACCTCGAGGTCATAGGTGGCGATGTCCTCCGCGCTGCGGGAAACCTTGGCATCCGAGCACACCGCGAAGGTGCGCATATCCATCCGGCCCTGGGCGGTCCACTCCTTCAACGTCTGAGAGAGCAGGGAAATGGATGGCACCAGGAACAGAACCCGAGCCTTACCACCGTTGTCCTCTGCAACCTGCTCAGCCAAGCGCAGCGCGGTAAAGGTCTTGCCCGTGCCGCAGGCCATGATCAACTTGCCACGATCGTGAGTACTGAAGCCCGCGATCGCACGGTCGATGGCCTCCTGCTGATGCGGGCGGGGCTCGAACGTCTCGCGACGGGAAAGGTTGATCTGCATCGCACTATCACCCATCGCAGCGCCCGGGAAGACCACATCCCAGTTGATCGGGGACTCAGAAATCGCGGACACGCCAATGCGGCTGGTGGGGATCACCTGGTTGGCGAGCATCTCCTCCGCATTGGAGGACCAGAGGTCGGTGGTGGAAATGATCAGGCGGCTGCCGAAATGTTCCACGCCCTCTTCGGTCTCAAAGGTCCGGCCCGAGGCTTCGAAGAAGGAATCCAGGTTCGACTTACTAATGCTGGTCGTCGGCAAGTAGAACTTGCACTGGATCGCGGTCCACGAACCGTCGTCCACGCGACGGGCGACCAGGTCGATACCGGTATCAGCCTTGCCACCGTTGTAGCGCCAATCAGTCCAGCGGTAGACCTCATCAAACTGGGCCTTCAGCGTGGGGTCCGTGCGGAAATAATTGACCATCAGCTTTTCGAAAGCGATGCCATACGTCGCCTGCGGCTGATTATCGCGCAGCTGGGTGAGGACCTCGGAAAACTTCGCCATGGAGCCATTATGCCCCGTGACCGGAATCACTCAGTGAACGGCACGGGGTCTACGCCAAGGCCCCACTGGGCTTAGGCGACGCCTCCGAAGAGCGCGCCCGCGCCGTAGGTGAGCGCCAGGCCCAGGCCACCACCAACGACCAGGCGGACCACCGAGCGAACCACGCTGGTGCCCGCGATCTTCGCCGAGATCAGGCCCGTCAGGGCAAGGGAGAGCATCGTCACCGCAGTGACGACCCATGCCTGCGTGCCGGTTGGCGCCACAAAGACCGAGATCATCGGCAGCGCAGCACCGGCCAGGAAGGACAGCGCGGAGAAGAACGCCGCCGCCCACGCGCTGGTCAGCTCGTTGGCGTCAATACCCAGCTCCAGCTGCAGGTGGGCGCGCAGGGCGTCCTCCGCGTGAATCTCGCGAGCTGCCTCCACGGCCGTGCCTTTGCTAATCCCGTAACCGGAGAGAATCCCCGCGAGCTCCTCCATCTCCTCCTCCGGGGCCTCCCGCAGCTCCTTCTTCTCCTTGGCGATCAGGGTCTGCTCGGTGTCACGCTGGGCGGACACCGACACGTACTCGCCCAAGCCCATGGAGACTGCTCCCGCGATGGTGGCGGCCAACCCTGCCATCAGGATGGCCTTATCCCCCGCCCCGGTGGCGATCACACCGATGAGCAGTGCCGCCACGGAGACGATGCCGTCGTTGGCGTCCAACACGCCGGCGCGCAGCGAGTTCATCTTCGCCGCCTCGTCGGAATCGTGAAGCTCCTGGTGAGCGCCAGGAACAGCGGGCTTGGTGGTTTTCCTCATGTCAGGAATTTTAGTCCACTGATTCACCAGGGCCGGACCTACGACCGCTGCTATGCACCCGCACCATTGGGGCTCACTGCGTGACGTAGCTGCTGCTGCGCATAGTCGAATAAGATTCTTTCCTGCTCAATGCGCAAGCATCCGCCTGCAGACCGCCCCCGGAGATAATCCAAAGCCAAGCGCTCCCCGTAACTCAACAGCTCAGGATCAAACCGGCTAGGTTGCGGTTCCTTCACCGCAAGATCAACATGATCCCGGACCGTATCCAGGTCCATGAGAACAGAACGCGCGTGAGGCACGTATCGCCTCACGAGTTCCAGGATGTAGAACCCATACGAATCCAGATCGCCCCAATAAAGAACGTCTATCTCCCCTAACGATGGGATCTGCTGGACGATCCTGGCAGCGTTCAATCCACCACCGAAGATCGCCACTGTCGCAGGCAAATCGGGCAAGGCAAGGAAACTCTGGTGATTTTCGACGATAAGAACCCGCTCCCCAGGCGTTTCACCCAGCTCAGCCACCGGGCACGCTAGATATCGCATCCCGCTAATATCCAGCGCCGGGTCAAGGCTGCGGACCTCTACCAACTGGGGTTTAGACTTAAAATTCAATGGGCCGACTACCGCTTCAACGACCGCCCTATGCGCCTCGAACCACTTGCTATCGACGCCAAAGATTGGCAGTTCGCGAATATAAAAGTCGCTGACCTCATGTTCGTGGACCCACCGGACAACAGCGATGAACTGTTCCACGGTCACGCCGCCCCAGTCTTCCCATGAAGAAAGGTGCCTGATGAGTTCTGGGCGAACGCTTTCCCCCAACTCCATGCAGAAACGGCCCAAGACCGCCTGAAGACGTTGCCAATGATCAAGCTTGCCCGCCACGCGAGCCGCAGTATCCGCATCGGAGAGAACAACACGCCGGGGCAGCGAATACGTCCCCAAGTAGCTGAGCTTTTTATCCTCCCACTCAGCGGTAATTGAACTGCGGTTCCACTGTGCCACCCATGCTCGCACGGCAGCGCCGTCATCACGCTCTGCCGCCCTTCCAGTCGGCGGATCCAGGTTGATGGTCAGCGTCTTGAATTCCCCGGCCAACCAGCTGCGATGGTTACGCGAATAAAAGACCGCAGCGCGTTGGCGCACCTGATCAGGAGTCTTCATCCTGCACCTCCTCGATCGTCAAAGAACTCGTTCGAGATCGCTTCCGGTCTGGGCATTCCACCATCAGCACACCCCCGATATAGTCCTGCACGGTCTGCAGCAGCTTCTCGGGCGTGGCCAGAATCATGTGAAAACCAAAGCGGCGGAAGGCCTCCATCGCAGCCCGGGTGAACTCCGTATCCGCACGGTCAAAAGCCTCATCCAGAACAATGGTGCCGAATCGCGGGTAAATATCCTCCCCCACCCGGACAATGGATTTCTTTTCTTGCGCGGTCGGCAGGCCCATCCCAGTCAGTCGGTAACGCAAGGCAGCAGCCAAGCAGAAGGAGGACAGCTTTTGGGCTTGGCCACCTGAAAGACCTTCCGATGAGTCATAGACCGCACCACGCGCTCCATCCTCGCTATATTCCACGCCCAGGAACTTCACGTGTTGCCTCGTGTCCAGGCGCAACTGGCGATCACGAGTTGATGTACCGTCCGAGACCGTCACTGCGTCGATCACCGCCTGCAGCTTGTGGAACCGTTGCTCGCTCTCCTCCTGATCAACATCATTGATAATCCCAGCCAACGCAGAATCCAGCAGCTCAACGAAATCGCGGGCGATCGCAGGCTGTGCTTCCCGCACCTCGATCGTCAGGTAAGCACCCGGATAGAACTCAACCTCAGCGAGCGAATCATTAATCATCTGGATCGAGCTGCGCGTCTTTGCTGTCGCATCACGGATCAGCCGCCGCAGGCGCCCAAGATGCTTGTGGGTTTCGTCTTGCAGCATGTCCCGGAAACGCTGTTCGAAACGTGGCAAATCGTCTGCCTCAAGCCTGCCCAGTTCCTGGAGAAAGTCCTGCTCCCACTCCATGTCCGCCTTGAGGTCGCCCGCTCGATCCGGCCAGCGCACCAAGTAGAGGTTCATCGCGTTCACCAAGTCGCCACCATGTTTGGTGAACCGAGCATTGAGCTCTGCAAGTTGATCCTCAATACCGCGAACGAGCTGGTTGCTGAGCGCATCGATGTTATCGGACCGGATGGTGCGATCGATAGCCTTGCAACGCTCTGTCAGACGAGCCGCAACGTCCTCGGAGACGGTCTTCCCACCTCGGCGATTCCGAACCCTCTCAAGCGTTTCCTCTGCCTGCTCCAGACGAATTTTGAAGCCGCTGAGCTGATTACGCAGCGCCATGACCTGCTCCTCAACTTTGTCGAGAGCAGATTCGACACTCTTCAACTTCGCCTTCAGCTGAGCCAGCTCGGCGTTCCCATCAGTGAGTTCATCCACGTCGCTCTGGGCTTCCGCAAGCTCCTGGGCCACCGATGACACGTCGATATCCTGAAAACGCTCCGTCTCCAATAGCCGCTCGATCGTAGCTATTTGGGCACGCCGTTTCTCCTGGCCAGCCGCGATGGTCTTGCGTTGACGTTCAGCGTCTTCAAGTTTCGCCACAATGGAGCGCACCGATGCTTGGAGAGCATCAATCTTGTCAGCGAGGTTGCCCCACAGCACCCAGTTCGAACGGTCATCGATTCGGCGGCGATCATCCTTGATGTGGTCATTGCGGTTATGTTTCACCTGCCCCTTTGCAGTCACCGCCCGCCGGGCGGCACGAAACTCTTCCATAGAGTCACAGCACAGGTAATCGAAATTCTTAGAAAGTTGAGTCTGGATCCAGTCGTGATACCGCCCGGGTTTCACGTTGATTTTTAGGCCCAGCGAGTTCGGCACAAAACGCGATGGGCGCTGTTCTTCCAGATCCTGCGTGAACCGGGTGTAGCTCACCTTCGCACCAAGGTAGGTCCCATCAATAGCCGAAGAAACCTGGTCATAATGTTCATCTGGAACGAGGATCCGCCGAGCAAAACCACCCATCACCCGTTCTGCGGTTCCCTGCCAGTGGCCTTCACCAGGCCTCATGCTCACGAGGTCAGCGATGAATGGAAGATCAGATTCTCGCACCCCAGACCGCTCCGCAATCAAGGCTCTCGCCCGGAGCAGCCGGTTATCCATGGCCGATTCGTATTTACGCAACGCTTCAAGCTCCGCGATGCGCTCTTTCTTGTTCTCGCCCAGCTCGTGAACTCGCACATGTGCTTGGGCTAGCTTTACGTCTTCCGTTTCATACGCAACGCTCAACCGCTCCCGCTCTTCACGCAACTGAAGAACGAGGTTGGTGAATTCCTCCGCGCTCCCGGGCTTTGTAGCCCCAATGGATTTGAGCCGGGAGTTGAATGCCTCTTCCTCCTTGGTCACTCGCTCCAGCCGGTCTTGCAGACGGTCGCGACGAGCTTGTGCAGAAACCAAGGCCGAATCCTGCGCGCCATGAATCAACGCGCGCAACTGATCTGCTTGCGCTCGGTGCGCATCCCGCACCCCGGTGGCTTCTTCGATCGTCGCGCTGACTGCTTTGATCTCGGAGGTCCGCTGATCCCGTTCTTGTTCGGCAAAGCGCTGCCGCCACTCGTCGACGAATGTTTCGACGCCGTCCCGGTCTTCTTTCACCCTGGTCAGGCTGTCTTCGACCTCTGCGCGCTTCTCTGCCGCCACGCGTACCGGTACCAGTTGCTCGATCTGCTTACGAGTTTTCACCACCGACTCATACGCCGTACGTAGGTCTGTGAAGTTCTCCGCTGCTTGCTCCGCGATCTCGAAGGTTTCTGGTTCGGGCAGCATGAAAGTACGCATCAAGTGGTTAAGATCGCCGAGTGTTTTGGCTGATTGCGTTCGGTTCAGCAGGTCCAAAGCGCCGGCATCCGCGATCCCCACTGCTCGGCGCAGTGCCAAGCTGAACTTCGGGTGATTTCGACTAACGTGCAGGGCATCACCGTACGTCTTCTTCGCCTCGGTAACCGGCAGGTTCTTCTGCGCCAGATCATCAAACTCCGTCAGGTCGGCGTCCCGAGGAAGTAAAATATAGAGGTCTGTGATCTCCTGGCGCGAGTAAGCATTTGCAGGCAAAAACATCAACCGGCACGCTGTTACAGTCTCCCCCGCCCCGTCGCTGTAGCGTAGAGCGACGCCCGTCCACGTCGCACCTGTTCGGAGATAGGACTGCGTAAGTTCGTCTGCCTCGATCGAATGCTCGCGGCGCCAGGCGCCGCGGCAGTAGGTAACCAAGTTACGACCCGAGTGCGCTTGGTTATCCGCTGCAGCATTGAAACGAATCTTGCCGGGTGGAACAAGAATCGTCGAAATCGCATCAATTAGCGTCGATTTACCGGAACCTGAAGGGCCCGTAATGAGGAAGCCTTCCCGTGGCACCTCGACACAGTGGAGGTTGTCGAATGTTCCCCAGTTATAAACCTGGATTTGGGAAAGCCGGAATTGGCCAGGCAGAGTCGTCGTCATTCTTCTTCCTCCAGGAGAGCACGGAAAGACTCGGTGACAGCAGCGATTTCTTCGCTAGAAAAGATGATGCGCAGCACTGGGGATACCTCGAAACGCCCCTCGGTCGGGGTGCTGGCGATAATCGAGTAGTTCTTCAGCTTGTTCCACGCTGCAGTAAAACGCTTACGCTGCGTGGACTTATCTGTGCCGGCGTGCCCTTGATACGGCAGGGTCGCCTCAAAAACCTCGCCCTCATCCACGATGGTTCGCTCGTTGGGGCTCGTCGTCACCAGTTCACGGCGCAGGTGGAGGATCACCACCGTGTCCATGAAAGTCAATGACTGTTTACGCAGCAACGCACGCTTTTCAGGGACATCCGCTTCCCACGCCTTTGTGTAGGCAACCCCCGCGTTCTCATCGAGGATGAGGGTGAGGAAGAGGTTATCCAGCTGTTGGGCAAGGATCTCCCGTGAGTTGGATATCGCAGTGAAGACCTCCGGCGATTTCACGCTCGACACGTATGGGCCACGGATGAGTTCCGCCAGGGCACGACGCTGCAAACCTGTCAGGGTTCCGGTATCGCCTTCATACAGTTTATTTTCCATCTAAATGCGCCCAACCTTCCTCCGAAATTCGAAACGTTCATACCGTGCTTGGTACCTTTTCCCGCTTGGTCTCTCCCACTGCAGGATTTCCGTACCGTCGGACCTTTCACCGTGATCATGTGCAAGTTTGATGAGCCCCACCACACTCGCTAGCCCCTGGGTAGCAGGATGTTCTTCCAAAACTTCCCGAATCGATGCTTGCCCCTTACTGCCGACCACATCGTTGATTGCGACGCGCAGTTCCTGCCAGTCAATTTCTGATTCCCGGATGCGCTGACGCATCTGTTCGAAATCGATCTCGCCCGACTCGTTGACTTCCATCGAGCGCTCAATGCGGTATTCCTTAGGATTGTGTAGTTCCCAGCTGGACAGCGACGTCGGTTGCCGCGTCGTCAGCTCAAGCTCGTAGCCGACCTTCTCGTAGGGCGCGATCCCTCGTTTTGCGAGCTCGAGTGCTTGCTGCTGCGCCTGATTGATTGCCCGCGTGAGCGCCTGCTGCGATTCTGCTTCTCGGGACTGCACGAAACGCCTGAGCGACCGAGATAGGCCCGTGAGCGAGGTATGTACCTGCCCCGAGGAGGAATCCAGCATGTCAACTAATTGAGCGATCTCAATCCGCTCTTCCGGGCCTAGCTGCTCCATGAAGTCCCGAGATTGCACGGCATCCATCACGGCATCGAGCTGCTTTGATTGCTCCGGGTCAAGGAAAAGCTCATAGAAGGAGTTGAAGGCTCGCCCTGCCTCCGACTCTGCGATCAGATCAACACCGCGGAAGACATTGTCCAGCACCTCACCAGCGTTGAGTTGCCCTTCGACGAGCGATTCTCGAAGTTCGTGATCGACATTTTCAACCTCCTCTCGAACGCGGGAGAAGTCGGTGGGCAAATCCCTAGCCAGGGCGAGGATTTCCCGCGCCCTCTCCACTGCCTCCTCGTCGGAAATCACGCCGACACCGTTGATGCGGATGTTGTCGATACGAGCTTGGATCTGATCCCGCTGGGCCTCCAGTCGGCTAATCGCCCTCGCCTCGTCGGGGTCTGTTTCAGCTGCGAGATCCTGAAGATTATTGAATAGGGTGCCGAGACGGGATTTGGTCACCACCCGCTGAGGACTGATCAACTGCTGCACATAATCGATGGCAACGTGAGCGTCCGTAGTGAGCTCGTAAAACTCCTCCCTCGAGCCCTGTGGACTGCGCCTCGTGAGGTATCCGAGCTTCACCCAGTCGTTGATATAAGCCACTGCCGACTTGGGCAGTTCCAAATTGGTTTGTTCCCGAATATCGATCAGCAACGATTCCACTGCGAGAGTGAGATCGGATCCGGCGATCTGGCGATTACTTCCTTCGAAGACAGCACTTAAGGCAGAAAGAACAGCTGGGGCGTTATGGGCACGAAGCATCGCCCAAGCAGGCACCGAGTCCGCAAGGCGGATCATCGCCAACGCATCTGCCACCGCGGTTGTCCGATTCATGTGCTCAATCTAACAACCGCTGCAGACGAGGATCCGGAAATATCGAACATTTCGCCGCCAATGGAAGCGTTCGATCCTCCTCTCCCCCACTGCAAGGTGGCCCTGCCCTGCAAGGAAAATCTAGCGAAGCGCACTGGTTAGCCCACTCCTCCCCCGCGCCCCGCCGTCACAACTTGGGCTAGCCTCGGGGCAACCAACCCCGCTCCCCGTGCGTGTGCCCAACCACATCGCAGGCCAGACCCGCCACACGGCAACGCCACAGGCCCCCGGAGCGCGGGCCCAAAAGAGAAAGGAACGCACCCATGGAACTGAACCGCGACAAGGGCGAAGAGTTCGTCCGCGAGACCCAGACCCCAGAATCCGCCGCCGCATGGAAGAAGCAGCTCGACGAGTTCGCGCCCGGCGCGTCCGACTGGGTCGTCGAAGCCGTCTTCGGCGGAACCTACCAGCGCGAAGGAATCACCCTGCGCGACCGGCAGATGCTAAACATGGCAGCCCTGACCGCGATGGGTGGTGTGGAACCACAGCTGACTGGCCACATCAAGACCGCCGTGGACGTCGCGGGCATGAGCCCCGAGGAAGTCGCCGAGTGCTTCGTGCACCTCATGCCCTACGTCGGCGTGCCGAAGACCCTGGCCGCGATGCGCTGCATGAAGGCCGCGCTCGAAGACTAGAGCCCTGCCACTCACACAGCACCCCGTGGAATAAGGGCACCCTAAGTAGCGTTATGCTCCTTGAGAACGATGAAACACACACGTGACTAGGTGATTTTAAGGAGAGCGCACACCACGGTGGCTGAGAAGGACACGCACGCAGAAAGCACACGCCAGGAGCTCAAACAGCAAGGTGCCGAGCAAGGGGGCGCCAAGCAGCACGGCTCCGAGCAGCAGGACCCCAAGCAACAGGGCGCCAAGCAGCAGAACAAGCCGCAGCCCGGCGCCACGAAGGCCACGGTCCAATCGCCCGGCACCTATCCCCCGGGCGAAGATCCGCGCCGCTGGAAAGTCCTGGGCGTGATCCTCACGACGATCTTCATGTCGCTGATCAGCGTGTCCATCATCAACGTGGCCCTGCCCTCCATCCAGCAGGGCCTGGGCGCGACCGAATCCGACATCCAGTGGGTCCTTGCCGGCTACACCCTGACCTTCGGCGTCGTCCTCGTCGCCGCGGGGCGCGCCGGCGACCTCCTCGGCCGTGGCGGGATCTACCTCATCGGCCTCGGCATCTACACGATCTCCGCCATCGCCGCGGGCTTCGCACCCACCGCGGAAGCCCTCAACGTCACCCGCTTCATCCAAGGCATCGGCGCCGGCCTGCTCAACCCACAGGGCGTGGGCATGATCCAGCAGTACTTCCGCGGCAAGGAACGCGGCCGGGCCTTCGGCTGGTTCGGCACCGTCGTGGGCGTGGCCGTGGCCATCGGCCCCACCCTAGGCGGCTTCCTCATCCGCCTCGGCGGGCCCGAGCACGGCTGGCGCTGGACTTTCCTGGTCAACGTCCCCTTCGGCCTGCTCGCCTTCGCCCTCGCGCTCCTGTGGTTCCCCCGCCCCCTGCTGGGCCGCGTCAAGGATCCGGTGACCGGCCGCAACGTCGGCGTCGTCCGCGCCGTCCGCAGCCTCGACCCGATGGGCTCCCTGCTGCTGGGCCTGACCGTCCTGGCCTTCCTCTACCCCTTCGTGGAACACAACGGAACTGCCCGCAACTACCTGCTCCTGCCCGTCGCCGCAGTTCTGCTTCTGGCATGGCTGGCCTGGGAGCGCCACGTGAAAACCACCAAGCCCTTCGAGCCGATGGTGGACATGCAGATCTTCCGCTTCCCCAGCTTCCGGCTGGGCACCATGCTCGCGGGCGTGTACTTCATGGGCATCACCAGCATCTGGGTGCTCGTGGCGCTCTTCTTCCAAAACGGCCTCGGCCACAGCGCACTGGTCGCCGGGTCCGTGGGCATCCCCGCGGCGATCAGCAGCTCCTTCTCAGCCAACTGGGCCGGCAAGCGGGTCGGCGATCGCGGTCGCACGGTCGTCATCCAGGGCATCACCGTGGCTCTGACCGGCATTGCGCTGACGATCCTCGCGCTCGTGCTGCACCACACCGCCGGGGTCTCCGAGTGGTGGATGGTTCTCACCCTCTTCCTCGTCGGTACCGGCCAGGGCGCGGTCATCGGCCCGAACCAAACGCTCACGCTCGCCGACGTCCCCCTCAACTACGCCGGCAGCTCCGGCGCCGTCCTCCAAACCGCCCAGCGCATCGGCACCGCGGTGGGGCTGGCGTTCATCACCGCGATCGTCTTCGCCAGCGCCCGCGCGATCAACTGGACGCTCGGCACCGCCATCGGCTTCGTGACCATCGGGGTACTCATGGGCATCGGCCAGCTCATCGCGCTCTACGACAACCGCACCCGCGCCCGCCAGGCCCAGTAACGCCTCCTTTTCAGGACGTCCGTCCCTCACGGTTGTTGTTCAGGACGTCGGGGCAGGACGTTAGTTCCGCGCCCTGCCAGCCCCGCGGATCTCCGCGATGGGCACGTCCTGTTCGATGCCCCAGGCCTCCCACTCGGCGGCGGTCTTGGTCTTGAATACGGCCGCGAACTGCTCCTCGGTGCCGTCGACCCCCAGCAGCTGCATGGCGCGAGCCATGAAGTGCGGCTCCAGGGCGGCGAAGGCCACGCGGGTGGGCGCAGCGCCTTCCGCTCCGGCGTCTTCCGCCTCGGCGCCCTCCATGACAGCGCCTTCCGCCGCGCCGCCAACAGGCTCGTCAGCCCCTGCGCCCGCACCGCCAGCGGGCGCCGCCTCGTAGATCCGGTAGCCCGGCAGCGCCCCGCCCAGCAGGCCACCCGGCGCGCTCAGACCGAACTGCGCGGGCATCGCGAAAGCCTCCGCCGCATCCGCGAGCGCAACCTCGTGATAGCCACCCCCACCAGCGGCGCCGTTACCTCGCTCCTCAGCGCCCTGGCTTTCTGCGCCTTGACCGCCCGCACCCAGCCCTGCGGAGTCCTCACCCGCATTCCGGCCCAGCAACAGCGCCAACGCCGCCTGCACCGCAAGCTCGGCACCCGCCAGGTCGGCCACGGGCACCGTCGGCATCGCCGGTGGCAAGAGCGTGCCCGCATGGGCCTGGTAGGTCAGATCATGACCGGCAAGATCGGCGTCGTCCCCCGAATGGCCAACGATCGCGACCTGACACAACCGCGGATACGCCGCGTGCAGCTCCTCCCAGGCGAGCCCCAGCCGCGCGAGCGCGGCGGGCCGGGAGGAGGTGATCAGAACGTCGCAGGTGGAAAGCAGCTCGTGGAGCGTGCCGCGGTCCGCCTCCTCCTTGAGGTTCAGCTGCACCACATCCTGGCCGGTACAGAGCCACTCGTAATACTTCGGGGCCGCCTGGGCCATGAGGTCCCCGGTGGGGCCCTCGATCTTGGTCACCTTCGCGCCCATCTCGGCCAACCTGCGGGCCGCGATCGGGCCCGGCAGATTCGGCGCGAGGCTCAGAACATTCACGCCCCGAAGCACGGTCGGCGGTACTGGCAAAGGCACAACAATCCCCTCCTGTGTCCGGGCGCTCTGGGCACCCGGGAATAAAAAATGTGACGGAACTCACATCTAGCGATATTAGCAACCAGAAATGGTCCTGCCCGCGTTTCGCGAGTGACGCGCATCACTGCATGTCTACGCCGGTTCCCAGCCCGCTCCCACCGATTTTTAAAGCGCCACTACCCCCGCTCCAGAACGCACCCCAACACCCGCCCTTTTCACGATTTGTGAAAGAAACCGCCCCACACGCTGCGCTTTTCCGTATCGTGGAAAACCGTGCCCCTCGGCGCGACGCGGGAAAACCCCCGCCAATCGCCCCCGCACCCGGGTCAGCAGACCAGCGCGGCACATCGCGCACCGAACAGATGCTGAGAGGCTGCCGAACACGATTCTGGAGAGAATGCCTCTGGGATTCCTTGTCCGAGGCCGCAGCACAGGTGGCCGTCGAAACAAATGGAAAGGATTGAGTCCCCTTGACCAGCTCAAGCACGGAGAACTCAAACACTACTGACCAGGCATCCGCCAACCCGACCCGCATCGACTTCCTCTACCTCAACGAGGAAGAAATGGTCGACGCCGGTGTCACCGACCTCGCCGCGTGCGTCGAGACGATGGAGGAAACCCTCATCCTGCTCGCCGACGGCGACTACCGCATGGCAGGCGCGTCCGCGAACTCCCACGGCGCGCAGATCAACTTCCCGGACAACCCGGAGCACGAAGGCATGCCCGCCAACGGCCCCGACCGCCGCTTCATGGCCATGCCCGCCTACCTCGGCGGCCGCTTCCAGAACTCCGGTGTGAAGTGGTACGGCTCCAACGCCGACAACCGCCAGAACGACCTGCCGCGGTCCATCCACCTGTTCATCCTCAACGACTCCGTCACCGGCGCACCGCTGTCCGTGATGTCCGCGAACCTGCTCTCCGCCTACCGCACCGGCTCCGTCCCGGGCGTGGGTGTCAAGCACCTCGCCCTCGAGAACGCAGAGACGGTCGGCATCGTCGGCCCGGGTGTCATGTCCCGCACCATCCTGGGTGCCGCACTGACCCAGCGCCCAAGCATCAAGAACGTCAAGATCAAGGGCCGCTCCGCAGGCTCCACCCAGCGCGCCGCCGACTGGATCAAGGAGAACTACCCGCAGCTCGAGGACGTCCGCATCGTGGACACCGAGGAAGAGGCAATCCGGGACTCCGACATCGTCATCACCGGTACCTCCACCTCCCCGGACGGCCCGTCCGGCTTCCCGTACCTGAAGAAGGAATACCTGAAGCCAGGCGCCCTGCTGCTCATGCCAGCAGCCGCCCGCCTCGACGACGAATTCGTCCAGTCCGATGACTGCCGCCTCGTCGTCGACTACACCGGCCTCTACGAAGAGTGGTTCAACGAAAACGGGCCGGACGTCACCTACGAGCGCCTGCTCGGCATCCCGGGCAACCGCTGGTGGGACATGAAGGAAGAAGGCACCCTACCTGCAGACAAGCTCGTCAACATCGGCGACATCGCCTCCGGCAAGGCACCGGGCCGCCAGAACGACGACGAAATCTTCTGCTACTCCATCGGCGGCATGCCCGTCGAGGACGTCGCCTGGGCCACCGACATCTACGAAAACGCCCTGAAGAAGGGCATCGGCACCAAGCTCAACCTCTGGGACACCCCACGGTTGACCTAAAGCCTGCGGCAACAGACCGCACGCAGCAACGCCCGGTCGTCACAGCACTGACCGGGCATTTTCCCTACCATTGGTAGTAAGAACTGAATACACAACTGAATATCTGCACGACTTGCACACCACAAACGCCAAGAAGCGAAGTGAAACCCCATGGGTAAGTTCAAACCCGGAAGCGAACACACCACCCCAGAAGGCATCCAGAAGTTCATCCGCGACGAAGAGATCCGCTGGGTGGACGTCCAATTCACCGACGTCCCAGGCATCGAACAGCACCTCACCGTGCCAGCGTCCGCCTTCGACGAGGACGCGATCCAGGAAGGCCTCGCATTCGACGGCTCCTCCATCGCCGGCTACACCAGCGTCGACAACTCCGACATGATGCTGCTGCCCGACCTCGAGACCGCGTTTGTGGACCCCTTCCGCAAGTCCAAGACGCTGAACGTGAAGTTCTTCGTCCACGACCCGCACACCCGCGAGCCATTCAGCCGCGACCCGCGCAACATCGCACGCAAGGCTGAGCAGTACCTCGCGGAACTCGGCTTCGCCGACACCTGCAACTTCGGCGCCGAGGCGGAGTTCTACATCTTCGACTCCGTGCGCTACGACTCCACCACCAACAAGTCCTTCCACGAGGTGGACTCCGTCGAGGGCTGGTGGAACTCCGGTGCGAAGGAGAACCCGGACGGCTCCCGCAACTTGGGCCACAAGGTGCGCACCAAGGGCGGCTACTTCCCCACCGCGCCGTACGACCACATGCAGGACCTCCGCGACGAGATCGGTGAACACCTGCAGGACGTCGGCTTCGACGTCGAACGCTCCCACCACGAGATGGGCTCCGGCGGACAGCAGGAAATCAACTACCGCTTCAACACCCTCCTGCACGCCGCGGACGACATGCAGACCTTCAAGTACGTCGTGAAGAACACCGCGAAGTTCAACCAGAAGTCCGCCACCTTCATGCCCAAGCCGCTCGCCGGCGACGGCGGCTCCGGCATGCACATCCACCAGTCCCTCTGGAAGGACGGCCAGCCACTGTTCCACGACGAGAACGGTTACGGTGGGCTCTCCGACATGGCCCGCTACTACATCGGCGGCATCCTCAAGCACGCCGGTGCCGTGCTGGCGTTCACGAACCCGACGATGAACTCCTACCACCGCCTGGTGCCGGGCTTCGAGGCGCCGGTGAACCTGGTGTACTCCCAGGAGAACCGCTCCGCCGCGATCCGCATCCCGATCACCGGGTCCAACCCGAAGGCCAAGCGCATCGAGTTCCGTGCGCCGGACCCATCCGGTAACCCGTACCTGGCGTTCACCGCCGCAATGATGGCCGGCCTGGACGGCATCAAGAACCGCATCGAGCCAGGTGATCCGGTGGATAAGGACCTCTACGAGCTGCCG
>NZ_KV823554.1:23462-37718 GCF_001815985.1 Corynebacterium sp. HMSC27B11
AAGGACCTCTACGAGCTGCCGCCGGAGGAGCTGAAGGACATTCCGACCGTGCCGTACTCCCTGGACGGGGCGCTCGAGGCGCTGGAGGAGGATCACGACTTCCTCACCGCCGGCAACGTGTTCACCGAGGACCTGATCGAGGCGCACATCCGGTACAAGTTCGACGAGGAGATCATGCCAGCCCGCCTGCGCCCGACGACGCAGGAGTTCGAGCTGTACTACGACTGCTAGTTGGGTTTCCGCTGGTCTGTTGCCTGCTAGTCGGTTTGCTGGCTGGTGGCCGGTGGACGGGCTGGGTCGGCGGTCGGTTGGCTGCTGGTCTGGCTGACCGCTGACCAGATCGAAGGAGGGGCGACGGTCCGCATGGCCGTTCGCCCCTCCTTCGCGTTTCGCAACACTCTCGCGCGTTTTGCGCCCTCTTTTATACGTTTTGCAGAGTTTGATGCGCGAATGGGGCGTGCTGAGCCCCCTCACGGCCCGTTTTGGGCTGTGGAATGTCACAAAACTCGCAAAAAACGACACGCCACGGCCCAAAACCAGGTTCACCGCCCGCTAGTTGGTGTGTTTTGCAGAGTTTGATGCGCGTTTCCACACCCCCTTCGCGCATTCCTACTCCCTCTGTACGTTTTGCAGAGTTTGATGCTGCTTTTCGTCCGATTTCCGTCATCAAACTCTGCAAAACACGAGAGAGATCGGGAACACCATCTGCAAAACGTTCCGGTGGGCGGAGTTCTTTCGCCAGCCGCTGGCCCGCCGGCTCCACTACGCGCACCCCGACGCTGCCCCCTTCGCGTTATGAGCGTCGGATCCCGCCCCGTGAAGATGGCCCACCCCGGCGGTGGTGTGCGGGGCGTGGGGCGTTACTATGCCCTGCGTGATAAAGAAGTTTCGGGAACTCCCGCCGCCGGGCCCCGCGTGGGGTGGCAGCCTCATGGGCACCTCGATCGTCGCGCGCCTGCTCGTCGAGAAGGACATGATGATCGGCGCCAGCATCTTCGCAGCGATCGCGTGCGTGATCCTCGTGGCACTGACCATCGGCTTCGCCCGCTACCGGCAGCCGAGCTTCCAGCGCACCACCGTGGCCGAGTGGTCGATGTTCTTCATCGGCATCCTCGCGCTCGGTGCTGCACTTTCTGGTCTGACGGACGTCCCCACCTACCGCCTCATCGGGTTCTGGATTGGTGCACCCGTCACCACCGTGACGTGGGCGATCCAGCTATCCCGCTTTTCTGGGACACCACGATTCACATGGGGATTACCACTGGTCGGGCCAATGATTTCCGCTTCGGTGGCTGGCTGGTTGGCCCGCGATTACGGGCAGATGTACCACGTCATGGGCACCGCGTTTTTCGTGATGTCGCTGCTCACCGCCGTGCCGGTTTTCGCGCACGTCTACTGGGCGGCGTGGCACGGCGAGGTGGATCTTTCAGGACCGAACTCCGCGACCGCGTGGGTGCCGCTCGGCGTGATCGGGCAGTCCACGACCGCGATGCAGATCCTCTACCCCAGCACGACGTCGGTGTACTACGGCTACGTCGCGCTCGTGCTTGCTATTCCGCTGGCGATCTACGCGATGGTCACCTTCTACCCGAATGTGGCGCGGTGGGTGGATTACTCCCCGGCGTGGTGGTCGTGCACCTTTCCGCCGGGCACCGTCAGCATGGGCGGCCACCAGGTTGCGCTGGTCAATGGCTCCGCGTGGCTGGACGCGGTCGCGCTGGCGATCCCCTTCCTGCTCCTTGCGCACTGGACGGCATGCTCGAGCAGGTTCCTCAGCTGGGTTGCTGAGGGCCGCCGTGGCTCCACCGCCTAACCCCCGGCGTGGGCGCCCCGGGCCCGGGCAGCCCCTCTTTCCATATGTTTTGCAGAGTTTGATGTCGCTTTTTGGGCATATTCCGGCATCAAACTCTGCAAAACATGAGGGGTCACGGGAACACACTCTGCAAAACATGAGGGGCGGGCTGGTGCGCAAATGAGGTGCGCGCGGGGTAGCTAGCGCTCAGCCACGCCACCTGGCCCCTCGGGGGCTACCCCCGGTGGCCCGGGGTCACCCCAGGCAGCTCTGGCACCACCGCTGGCATGGGGCGGCGCTCCGTCCTCAGCGCCCACGCCAGCACCAGCCCGGACACTGCACACACGACCACAGCAAACATCGGTACGCCGGGCCACGGCGCGGCGATGTTGACGTCCAAAACCATGAACACCGCCCCAACACCGTAGGCCACAACGAAACTACCCACCGCAGCAACAACGCACGCCCGCGTCCCCCGCGCACCGGAGACCGCGCCCAGTGCGGTGCCTGCCACCGTGCCCATCAGGAAACTGAGGAACACGCACAGTCCGGTCAGCGCAAACGTCCCCACCGGCATGCCGGGGCCGTCGCTGGCGTAACGCGCGCCGCCGGCAACCTCGTAGCCGTGCGCCTGGACGGTGAAGGAAGCAAAGTCCTGATAGAAGGTCGGATTCCGGTCCGCAACAATAATCATCAGCGTGACCAGGGCCGCGGCCGCAAGCGACACCACCACGGCAGACACGGCCGCAGAGCGCACCCAGCGGGTCGAGCTCACCCCGAAAACGCGCAGCCGCACCGAACGCGCGGCGGTCACCGCGAACAGCACCGCGAGCACAAAAATCGCGAGCATCGCGTTCTCCGTCCCGCGGGAAACAACCAGGCCGCCGAAACCGGCGAGCAGGATCGCTCCCGCGCTCACGCCAAGGAAAGTCCGCGGGTTCGTGGCGCTAAAAACTCCGAGTGTCATTGTGCGCTCCTTTCGATATAAGCGCTCGTGCTGGCCAGGTCGATCAGTTCCGCGGGGTCGAGGTAGCTCACCTCAACGCCGAGAGTGCGCGCATGCTCGGCAGCCGACGCGCTCAGCGGTGCGGCGAGCACGAGCTCAGTGCGCTCCCCCAGGGTCTTACGGGAGAACACGGCCAGGTCCGCGGCGATCAGCCCCACTTGCTCCGTGAGACCCCGCAGCACCGGGTGGCGCGTGCGGAGGTGCTCGACGTCGAATGGGCCGTGCGGCTCGTGGTTATGGATGACGATCAGCGTCTCCACCAGGCCCGCGAGGTCCTGGGAGTGCTGGGAGGTCAGGACGATCGTCCGTTCCGGGGCGGTGGTGGACGGCGCTGCGTCCGTAGGGGGTGCAGCGTCCGGGGACGGGACGACGTCGATGTCGGCGTCGTCGGTGTTGGGGGTGACGGTCGCGACGTCGTCGGTGATGACGTCGTCGTCCGCGATGGCGTCGATGAACATGCTGCGCAGACGATTGCGGAACTCGACGTCGAGGCCGTTGAAGGGCTCGTCGAAGAGGAGGGCCGGTTGGCCGGAGGCAAGGGCCGCGGCGGTGATCACCATCTGGCGTTGCCCAAGGCTGAGGCTCTTCATCGGGGTGGTGGCCGGGAAGTCGAGGAGGGATTCGGCGCGGCCGATATCGAGCTCTGACCAGCCGGTTTTCGCGATGGCGAAGTACTCGCGCGGGGTGGCGCCGTAGAGGGCGGTGTCGGGGGCGGCCTGGGCTAGCGCCGTGCCAGGGTTCTGGCTGAGGGTGCGCAGGTAGTAGGTCTTGCCGGCACCATTCGGGCCGATGACTCCGTAGATGCTCACTTCTCCTCCTTCAGCATGGCGATGATCTCCTCGAGCGAGAGGCCGAGGGCGGCGGCTTCGTTTTTGAGGGGGTCGATGTAGGTGCGTTGGAATGCGCCTTTGCGCTCGCTGCGGATGCGCTCGCGGGCACCCTGGGTGACGAACATGCCGAGCCCTCGTTTCTTTTCGACGAGCTTTTCCTGTGAGAGTTCCGTCATGGCTTTGGCAGCCGTTGTGGGGTTGACCTGGTAGAACTCCGAGAGCTCTTTCGTGGATGGGGCCCGTTGGTCGATGGCGAGCTCCCCGGACAAGATCATGGACTTGAGGTCCTCCGCGATCTGTATGTAGATCGGGCGAGGATCCGCTGGATCAGTCTGCATGACCACCTCCCTGGTTATGGGGTTTACCATGTAGGTCATAAACCTACGGGTAGGTGTGGGTTGGCGTCAAGGTTTTGCGGCAAAACCGCGCGTTGGCGCAGGTCACGGCATGGCCATGCCTCACCCCCTCCCCCTGCGTGCGTTTTGCAGAGTTTAATGCCGCTTTTTGGCCGATTTCCGGCATCAAACTCTGCAAAACATGAGGGGTGCGGGGGGAAACACTCTGCAAAACATGAATGATGTGCGCTCTGGGTCTCTCGCGGTCCGCCCGTGGCCCGCCTTGGGCTGTGAAATGCCACGAAACCCGCAAAAAGTGACACGCGACGGCCCAAAACCACGGTTCGTGGCCACGCTTGGCCGGAGCAAGGCCAGATGCAGGGTCCTGGGCGGTGCCAGGCCAGCCCCTGGGCCCAGTCTGGGAGCGGCCGGGGTCCCGCCCCGCGGCCCCGCGGCCTTCCCCGCTATGTGTGTTTTGCAGAGTTTAATGTCGCTTTTCGGGCATTTTCCGGCATCAAACTCTGCAAAACATGAATGATGCGCGTGAATGGGGCCAGGCCTGGTCGGGGCCTGGGTGGGGCGTGGTCCGCCCCCTAGCCCGGTGCACCTAGCCCTGGCGGCCCTCGGCCTGCGCCTTGATCTGTCCCTCCAGCGCGCCTTGCATCATGTCGTGCAGCGGTGTCGGCACACCAACGCGCGCAGCCATGCGACGCACCGCGCCCACCTGCGCATCCAGCTCATTCGGCAGCCCATCACGGATATCGCGCTGCATCGAGCTGGTCGCGGAATCCGGCTGCTTATCAGTGAGCGCCATCGTCTTTTCCACGATGTCCTCCGGCAGCCCCACGCCGTGCGCCCGCGCGGCCGCCTCGTACTCCCGCATCAGCCCCTCCAGCGTGCTACGCAGCCCCGGCTTCCCCTCAGCCCCCTCCTCGCGCAGGTACCCGAGCGGCTGGTGTGCCAGCGCGCCCAGCGCACCCGTCGGCGTCACGAACATCGCCTTGGACCAGATCTCCACGAAGATGTCATCCCAGACCTCGGACTTGAAGCCCGCCGCAACCAGCGCTTCACTGAGCTCGCAGGCCACCCGATAAGCGTGGCTATCCTGCGCACGATCGAAAGTGCCGATGTTCAGCACCTTCATCCCCGGCAGGAACTGCGCGGTCGCCGGCCCCTTGTGCACGAAGTAGCCGCGCACGATGCCCGGAATCACGTTCTCCTCGCCGTACTGCTCCGCGACCAGCTGCGGAACCTCCACCGAGTTGTGCAGGGTCACGATCGGCACCTGCTTGCCGTCGGCGGTCTTGATGTCGGAGACGTCCGGGAAGGAGTCGTTTCCCGGCAAGGACTTCGTCGCATTGATAATGACGTCCAGCCCGCCCATCGTCTGCGCAAGTTCCTCGAAGTTTTCTGCCGCGGCGACGTTGGAGACCACCGAGGTCTCCTCATTGTCATCGATGAGCGTCAGGCCCTTGGTGCGCAGCGCATCGAGGGTCTCGTTGCGGGCGACGAAGCCAACCTCCTGGCCCGTCTCGGCCATGCGACCGCCATAGTATGCGCCCAGCGCACCGGCACCCAGAAAACCAATCTTCAAAGCCACGCCTCCTCAAGGCTCGCGAAAACAGTTGCGAACCCCACCATACGTCGGTGGCATGAGCGGCGACGCGGGTGGGCAACGCCCATGTGCATCCTGGCCTAGACCCCGCGCCCAGCCCCCGGCCTAGCGCCCCTACCCCCGTCCAGGAGCCTAACCGAGCCTAGGACCCTGCTTCCTCGATCTAGGCCCCTAATGCCACCCGGACCGGTCCAGGCCCCTGATCCCCGCCCAGCCAGGTCCAGCACCTAGGCGCCCCAGCCCGGCCCAGCCCCGCGCCCAGCCCGGCCCAGGCCAGTTCCCTAGTTCTCGACTTCCTTGGTCTCCGCGATGGAGTCCAGAATGTACTGCTTCACGCGCTCAGCGTCGTTCGGAAGATCAACCACGTGGCGGTCGGCGTCCATAATCCCGGCGAAGCGCTCCGGAACCTCAGGGACCTCCCCGATGGCCTCCTCGATGGTCTCCGCGAACTTCACCGGCAGCGCCGTCTCCAGGACGACAATCGGGCCCTCAACCTGGTCACGCCACTGCTGCGCGGCCTTCACACCATCGGCGGTGTGCGGATCGATGATCACGCCCAGGCGCTCGTGCAGATCCCGGATCGTCGCCACGCGATCCGCGTGCGAAGACGTACCGGACGCGAAACCATACTTCGCGGCCGCCTCCGGGAACGCCGGGTCGTCTGCCAGGGAGAACCCGCCCTCGCGCACCTTCACACCGAACAGGTCCGCCACCCGATCGGCGTCCCGACCCAGCAGGTCGAAGACGAAGCGCTCAAAGTTCGACGCACGGGAAATATCCATCGACGGGCTGGAGGTCTTCAGCGTCTCCGCGGAGCTGCGCACCCGGTACTCGCCGGTGCGGAAGAACTCGTCCAGCACATCGTTCTCATTCGTCGCGACGATCAGTCGGTCGATCGGCAGGCCCATCTGCTTGGCGATGTGGCCTGCGCAGATGTCGCCGAAGTTGCCGGTCGGCACGGAGAAGCTGATCTTCTGGTCATTCGACTCCGTCAGCTTCAGCCAGGAGGAGATGTAGTACACGACCTGGGCCATCAGGCGCGCCCAGTTGATGGAGTTCACCGCACCGATGCGGTTATCCCGCTTGAAACCCGCATCCGCGGACACGGCCTTCACCACGTCCTGGCAGTCATCGAAGACCCCATCCAGGGCAATGTTGAAGATATTCGGGTCATCCAGGCCGAACATCTGCGCCTGCTGGAAAGGCGTCATGCGCCCGGCCGGGGTCAGCATGAACACGCGGATCCCCTGACGACCGCGCATCGCGTACTCGGCCGCCGAGCCCGTGTCACCGCTGGTCGCGCCCAGGATGTTCAGGGTCTCGCCGCGGCGGGCCAGCTCGTACTCAAACAGCTCGCCGAGCAGCTGCATGGCCATGTCCTTAAACGCGGCCGTCGGCCCCTCAGAGAGGTGGCCCAGGTACATGCCGTCCTCGAGCTCCGTGACGGGGACGATCTCCTCGTGCGCGAAGGCCTTCGTCGTATACGCCCGGGCCGTGATGGCCTCCAGGTCCTCGGCCGGGATGTCGTCCACAAAGATCTTCAGCACCTCGGCAGCCAGCGCGGCATAGCCCTTCTCCGCGAGCAGCTCGCGCCACTCGGTGAGGGTCTCATCGCTCAGCTGCGGGTACTCGGCAGGCAGGTAGAGGCCACCGTCCGGGGCCAGGCCACCCAGCAGGATGTCTGAGAACTTGGCGGGGATACGGGAAGAATCACGAGTCGAAATGTAGTCCACGTCTCCACATCCTAGAGCACTGCCCCGACATCGGGTGAGACCAGCCGAAACAGGCTAGACTAACCTGCGTGAAACAGCCCCACCCCACCCCCCGACGCGAATCCTCGCGGGAGACGCCTGCGACCAGCGGGGCGGTGTCCGACACAGCGTCCACCGGGGCGGTGTCCAACGGAAGGACGTCCGACGGGGCGACCGACACCGCAATGCCTGACGGGGCGTCGTCCGGAACGGCGACGTTCGACGGGACGACGTCCGAAACAACGACGTCGCGAGCAGTCAGGGCGAGTCGGAAGGTCACGGCAGAGCGTCCGGCGACGTCGGGGCGGTCGGTTGCGGCGTCCCGCCCGGCGCGGCCGGTCTACCAGTCCCCCATCGCGGTGTGGGTCTGTTGGCTGCTGGCCAATATCTTCCAGCTGTGGATCGTGGCCACCTACCGCTGGGGCACCGAAGACGTGAGCTACTACCGCAACGGCAGTCTGCTCTCCGGCCCGTTCGGCGAGCATATCGTCGGCATCGGCGGCAGCCCCACTCCGTTGAGTGAGTACCCGGACGTCGGCGTGTGGCCCATCCGCGCGGTCAAGGCCGTCGCGGACGTGGTAGCACCCGGCAGCGAGACCGCATTCTTCCTGATCTTCGCCCTCGCGTGCTGCCTGCTCGGGGCACTATTCACGGGATATCTGCTGCGTCTGGGGCGGTTCCTCGGGGCGTGGACGTGGGTCGGCGTGAGCTTCGCGATCGGGCCGATCCTGCTGACCCGGCTGGACCTGATCCCCGGGCTCGCGGTCGGCGTGGGGGTGGCTGTGGTGGTCTCCCACCCGCGGGTCGCAGGCGCCTTGTTGGCCTTCGCCACCGCGTCAAAGCTGTGGCCCGGGGTGTTGGCGGTTGCCCTCGTGGATCGGTGGGATACGCGCGGTACGTGGCAGCGGCTGGGCTTCTTCGCCCTCACGCTCGCCGTGCTGGTGGGTATCACCACCGCCATCCAAGGCTTCGAGCGCGTCATCAGCCCACTGACTTATCAGGACGTCCGCGGCCTCCAGGTGGAGTCGGTCGCCGCGACGCCGTTTACCTTCCTCTCCGCCTTCGACGATCGCTGGGAGATCAACCTCTCCTCCTCCAAGAGCTATGAGGTCACCGGGCCCGGTGTGGAGCTGGCGATGCACGCCGCCACCGCGGTCATGGCGCTGACCCTGCTGCTGGGCGTGTACATCGCGCTGCGGCACTTCCTCCGCGGCGGATGGAACACCGAACGCGCCCTGGCTACAGCGACGATGCTCGTGGCCCTGCTGCTGCTCGGCAACAAGGTCTTCTCCCCGCAATACGTGCTGTGGCTGGCACCCCTGATCTGCCTGGCCATGCCTGCAAGGATCGAGCAGCGCGGTGTTCGCGGCGAGGGTGCCCGGTGGCGGGACGTACTACTAGACACCAGCGAGGGCGCTCCGCTGGTGCTCGGGGTTCTCAACGTGATCATCGCGGGCTTGAGCTTCCTGGTCTTCCCCATCTCCTATGGCTGGCTGGTCTCCTCCGGCCCGGCAGTGATCCCGGCAAGCATCCTCGTGGTGCGCAACCTGCTGTGCATTCTCGTGGCGGTCATCGCCGTGCGCTGGTGGCTGCGAGTTTCCCGTCCCGGCGCGCAGGTCGTGTAAGCCTCAGCCTTCCACGCTGAAGACACGGCGTCGGCGTTCCCCGGCCCGCGGGCTGTATTTGGTGCGGCTTGGGCGCTTGTCGGCGAGACTACGGGGTTCCCCGGCGCGCGGGCTGCGTAGCCCCGAGGCCCTTCACACCGACCCGGCGAGCCCAGCAGGACGCCAGCTGGTGACGTCCTAAAAAGAAGAAGGCCTACTCCCCCAGCAGGAAGTCCACGGTCCCGTGGGGATCGGCGAAGAACTCCGCGAGCGCGGTGAAGGCCTCGGTCTGCTCCAGCGCGGTGGTGCGGATGCCGCGGTCGCCGATCTCGTAGATCGTGGTGCCGGGGAAGGCCATGAGGATCGGCGAATGCGTGGCGATCATAAACTGCGCGCCCTGGCGAACCTCCTCCGCAATCTGGCCAAGCAACGCCATCTGGCGAATCGTAGACAGGCCGGCCTCGGGCTCGTCGAGGAGGTAAAGCCCGGCGCCGTCGATGTACTCGTGGAAGATGTCGAAGATCGACTCCCCATGGGAGCGGGCGGTGATGTCCCAGTCTGCCTCCAGTCGGTTTCGGCCCGCGGCCTCCATCGGCGACTGGTTGTGCAGCACCTGGGTCAGGTGGCTCTCCGCGCGCAGGAAATAGCCTCGGAGCAGCGGCTGCGAAAGATCCGCCACGAGGTCGCGGACCAGCGGTGACTCGGTGCCTGTGCTCGGCTGCTTGAACGGATCGTCCAGGCGGCCCCCGGTGGCCCCGAAGCCCAGTTTGAGGGCGAGAGCCTCCAGGAGCGTGGACTTGCCCACGCCATTCTCCCCGGAGAGCACGGTCACCGGCGAGGGGAACTCCAGCCGGCCACGCTCGCTAAGATCAGCGACGACCGGCATCTGGTGCACCCAGGAGCTGGGCTCGCGCAGCACGTGGCGCAGCCGGATGGCCCGCAGCGGGAGCGTGGATCTCATGGGCTTAAGCTTAGCGGGAGGCCGATGACGGGCTGCGGGTAGCGGTTAGAGCGCGAGGCTGCGGTGCACCGCCGTCATCGCCTGGCGCACATAGGAACCACCGAAGACCGCGACGTGCAGGAAAAGCAGGTGCAGCTGGTGCAGCGGCACGCGCTGCCGCCAGGAGGAGTCCCAGCCCGCGGCCTCCTGATACGCACCCAGGATGCGCTCCTGATGCGCGATGCCGAACAGCTGCAGGGCGGCCAGATCCGTCTCCGGGTGCCCACCGTGCGCGGCCGGGTCGATGAGTACTGCGCCCTCGGGGCTCCACAGGACGTTGCCCGCCCACAGGTCGCCGTGGCAGCGGGCCGGGGCCTGGTCGCCGGGGACGTCGAGGTCCCCGTCGCGTAGCCGCTCCAGCAGCGCGCGGACGGCTTGCTGGTCCTCGCTCGACAGACCGCCCCAGGCGGGATCGATCAGGGGTTCTAAGAGGTTCGCGTAGAACTCGCCCCAGCTCTCCCACTGGCCCAGCGGCAGCGGCAGCAGGTGCTCGTTCGGGCCCTGGTAGCCCGTCCCCTCCCAGGGCTCGCCCGCGGCGTTCACCGGGCCGGCACCGAAACACGGGGCGCCCGCGGCGTGCGTGGCAGCCAGCTCCCGGCCAAAGGCCTCCGCGGCCTTTGGGGTGGGGCGGGTCTCCTGCACCCGCTCCAGGACGATCGTGTCCGGGGTGCGCTCCACGACGCCGACCACCCGGGCGCCCTGAGCGGCAGTGGCCCCGCCACCGTCCCGGGTGACCCCGCCACCGTCCTTCGCACCGAGCCCGCCACCGTCACGGGCGGCAGCCAGCCACTCGAGCCCCGCGGCCTCCCAGGCGCCGGTGCGCCCCGGATTGTGCTTGGTGAACGTGCTCATCGAATCACTCCCTGACTCACTGCCCGCTGGCGGGTGTTGTGCTTGCCTAAAGCTTTAGCCGACGACCTTCTCCGGATCCCCCAAGCGGTCGCCCAACCCCACCAATACCGCGAACACCACACCGAGTGCCAGCGCCAACCACACCCACACCTTGTGCCAACGCGGCCCCATCTTCACCGCAAAGAACGCGCCCAGGAAAGCGCCCAGCGTGTTGCACCACCAGTCATCCACCGAGGTCCGCCCCACCGAGAACACGTACTGGCAGACCTCGATACCCAGGCTCAGCAGGGCCGCGATCCACACCGCGCGCCACACGGGCCGGTTCACCCCGAAAAACACCACGACCAACAGCATGCCAAGGGGAACGAAGAAGGCCACGTTGCCCACGTAGTCGAAGACCACCCCGAAGATCGTCGGGGACTGGCCGACCAGCTCAAAAGGCACCAGCAACAGCTCGCGCACCCGCTGATTCTCCGGCTTCCACAGCAAACCGATCTGGTAGAAGCTCTTGCCCACCGTCAGCGCCAGGACGACGGCCACGTAGGCGAGCAGCGCGGTCAGCTGTAGCACGCGGGCCGGCCGGGCAGGATGAGCGGAAGCAGTGCGGGACATGCCACTGAAGCCTAGCGACGCGGCCGGGTGGCCACCACTCCAACCAGGCCCAGCGCCCACACGCCGAGCACCACGAACCAGCCGAAGCGGAACTCCGCCCAGGTGTAATCCCCGTTCGGAGCAGCCAGCGTCAGGTAGATCCCCATCGCCTGGTTGGCGGCCATCCCGGCCAGCCAACCACCCATATTCGCCAGCCCCGTCGCGGTAGCCACGAACTCACGCCGGCACTCCTCGCGCACCGAGTCAAAACCAATATTCGCCAGCGGCGAGACCACCCCCATTACCACGTTCATCACGAACGCCGCAGCGGCCGTCCGCGGTTCCGGGGAGATGAAGAACAGCAGCCACGCGGCCGCACCCAGCGACGTCCCCACCACGATGGCCTTCCACCGCGACCGCCCCAACCGGGCGGACAGGAACCCCACCAGCACCCCACAGACCGCCATCGCGAGCGTGGAGGCGGAGATCGCCCACCCGGCCGTGGCCTTGTCCATGCCCATGCCCAGCGTCATGATCGGCATGCCCCACAGCAGGGTGAACACCACCAGCAGGGAGAGCCCCGACCAGTGGATGAAGAAGCCGTGCCAGGCGGTGCGGTTGCCCAGTGCGTACTTCACCGCCACCATCGGCGAGGGGCCCGGTCCGTCTTCTTGGTTTTCGACGCCGCCGCGTCGGCCTTCAGCAAGCTCCACCGGCGTATCCCACACGACGACGAAGGCCACGATCCCTACGAGCAACCCCACCGCGCCCAGGGACACAAAACCGATGCTCCAGCCCGCGGAACCAACCAGCGCAAGGAAGGGCACCGCGGAGAGGAACTGACCCAACTGCCCCACCGCCCCGGTCGCCTGACCAAACAACGGCGCTGTGCGCAGCGGGAACCAGGCAGGAATGATCCGCATGACGGACAGGAACGCGGTGGCGTCCCCCGCACCCACCAGCACGCGGGCAGCCACGGCCACCGGGAAGCTCGTCGTGAACGCCAGCAGCACCTGGCCCACAGCCATCAGCACCGCCCCGTAGAGCATCATCTTCCGCGGCCCCAGCCGGTCTACCAGCAGACCCGCGGGGATCTGGGCGAAGGCGTAGGTCGCCAGCTGCACAGTAGTGAACACCGCCAGTTGCCCGGCGTTGATCTGGAACTGGTCGAGGGCGTCCACGCTGACCACGCCCAGGGAGGTGCGTCCCAGCACCGCCATGACGTAGACGAAAACACCCGTAACCCAAATTCCCACCGCCCGTGGGGTCACGGTGGTGGGAATGGGGCTGTTGGCTTCAGAAGTCACGGTTTACGCGTCGCGCTCCTCATTCTCAGCAGCTGCGGCAGCGCCAGCGCCCTGCAGCTCCGGATCGTCCTCTGGAATCTCGATGCCCTTGACTCGGGAAGCCAGGCCCTGGACCACACGGCCCACGGCCATATCGCCGGTGACGTTCGCGGCGGTGCCGAAGGAATCCTGCGCCAGGTACAGGGCGATCATCAGGGTCAGCATCGGCTGGTCGAAGCCCAGCATGGACTCCAGCACGCCCAGCGCGGTCATCACCGCACCGCCCGGGGCGCCCGGGGCGGCGACCATCATGATGCCCAGCACCAGGATGACCGGGATCATCTGGCCGACGGAGATCATCTCACCGTGAGCCAATGCCCACACGGCCATGGAGCAGGAGGTGATGGTGATGATGGAGCCCGAGAGGTGAATATTCGCGTTCAGCGGGATCAGGAAGTCCGCGAAGCGTGGGTGCAGGCCCGCCTTCTTCGCCGAGCGCAGGGTGACCGGGATGGAGGCCGCGGAGGACTGGGTGCCCAGCGCAGTGACGTAGGCCGGCAGCATCGTGCGCAGCATCGTGAACGGGTTCTTGCTGGAGACCGCACCAGCGATGCAGTACTGGAAGACCAGCATGACCCAGTGCAGGACCAGGACCATGATGAAGACCTTCGCGAAGACCGCGAGGATGTTCGCCACCACACCGGCGTAGGTCAGGTTGCCGAACACGCCCATCACGTGGAACGGCAGCAGCGGGATCACCACGGAGCTCAGCAGGCGCTCGATGATCTGACGGAAATCATCCGTCAGCTGGTACATCGTGCGATCGCTCAGGCGGGTCATACCCAGGCCGACGACGAAGGCGAGGATCAGCGCGGTCATGACGTCCATCACCGGCGGGATCTCGATGCTCGTATACGCCTCGACGAGGGCGTCCTCCGGGTTATCGGTTTCCATCAGACCCTGGGCGCCGTCCAGCAGGAAGCGGAACAGACCGAAGGAGGTCAGCAGCGCCAGCAGACCGGCGATGACCGTGGAGGAGTAGGCAACGCCCAGGGACAGGCCCAGCAGCTTGCCCGCACCGCGACCCAGGGAACCAATGCCGGGGGCGATGAAGCCGAAGATGATCAGCGGGATCACGAAGCTCAGGAAAGTGCCGAAGATCTGGTTAAAGGTGGCGAACGCGCGGATCGGCCACTCGACATCCGCGGAGCGGCAGATCGCGCCGACCACGATGCCGATCACGATGCCCGCGATCAGTCTGACAATAAGGGGGATCCGGTTCACGAATACTCCTGCTGGGTTTATGGGGAATCGCCCAGATTATGGGCGGGATCAGGGCACAGTTTAGGTTTCCATCCCCCAGATGGGTTAATTGACGGTGAACAATCCCCGCATCGGGGCACTATGCATCCCCCGAAGTAGGTAATCCTCGGGGGTATGCGGGGCTTCCGGGGTCCCCGGTTCTCGATCGACGGGCAGCGCGGCGCTGGCGTGGCTGGGGCCTGGCGGACGGTGCTGGTGCGGACCGGCCTCCGCGGGCAGCGCGGTGCCGGTAAGGCCGACGCGGCGCTGGTGGCCGGGGCCCGGCGGGCGG
>NZ_KV823555.1 GCF_001815985.1 Corynebacterium sp. HMSC27B11
CTCCAAGATCCCGTCCGCATCCCCTTTTGCTACTTAACCCTGCCTAGGCGTTGAACTTATAACCCAGCCCGCGCAGGGTCACCAGCAGCTCCGGCTTCGAAGGATTCTCCTCAATCTTCGTGCGCAGCCGCTTGACGTGGACATCCAGCGTCTTTGTATCGCCGACGTAGTCCGAGCCCCACACCCGGTCGATCAGCTGGTCACGGGTCATCACCCGCCCGGCGTTGCGCACCAGCATCTCCAGCAGCTCAAACTCCTTCAGCGGCAGCTGCATATCCTCCCCACGTACCGTGACCACGTAACGGTCCACGTCCACGCGCACTCCCCCGGCCTCCAGCACAGTGCTGCCACCCTCCGATCCCTGGGCCTGACCACGGCGCAGTACCGCCCGGATACGGGCCAGCAGCTCACGGGAGGAATACGGCTTCGTCACGTAATCGTCCGCCCCCAGCTCCAGGCCGACGACCTTATCGATCTCCGTATCCTTCGCCGTCAGCATGATGATCGGAACCATGGACTTCGCCCGGATCGCCCGGCATACCTCCGTCCCCGGCAAGCCTGGCAGCATGAGGTCCAGCAGGATGATGTCCGCGCCGTGCAGCTCAAACATCTCGACAGCCTTCAGGCCGTCCTCCGCGATCGAGACGTCATACCCCTCCCGCTCCAGCAGGTAGGACAGCGGATCGGACAGGGACTCCTCGTCCTCAACCAACAGAATCTTCGTCATTTTCCTTATTCCTCTCTCACGTACCGACGGCCTAGCCGCCAGCCACTACTTCGCTGGACGCTGCGTTGTCGTACCGCCGGTCCTCATGTGCGAGCG
Organism: Corynebacterium sp. HMSC27B11; assembly: GCF_001815985.1. GTDB lineage: Bacteria > Actinomycetota > Actinomycetes > Mycobacteriales > Mycobacteriaceae > Corynebacterium. Next base: position 824 of record NZ_KV823555.1, read on the forward strand.
GCAGGAGAACCGTGAACGTCGAACCTTCACCCTGTCGGCTCCAGACCTTGATCTTGCCGCCATGAGTGGCGATGATGTGCTTCACGATCGACAGCCCCAGGCCGGTACCGCCGGTGTTGCGGGAACGCGCCTTATCCACCCGGTAAAAACGCTCAAAGATGCGGTCCGTCTCCTTCGAGCTCATCCCGATGCCGTGGTCCGTCACGATCACCGCCACGGAATTGCCACGTCGCTCAGTACTGATGCCGACCTCGGTGTCGGCACTGGAGTAATTGACTGCGTTATCCACCAGGTTGCGCACTGCCTTAGCCAGCAGATCGAAGGAGCCCTCTACCCGCAGGTCGGGGCTTAGCGCGACGTTGATCGTGATGTTCTTGGATTCCGCGTTCGTCCGTGCCCGGTCGATCGCCTCCTCCACCACCTCGGCCACCTCAATGACAGCAGAGGACTCGAGCCCCTCGTTGTCCTGGACCTGGGAGAGGTCGATGATCTCCTGCACCAGGTGGACCAGCCGGGTGGATTCCTTCTGGATCTTGCCCCCGAAGCGGTGCACCGCCTCCGGGTCATCGGAGTAGTCCGTCACGGCCTCGGCCAGCAGGGAGATCGCACCGATGGGGGTCTTCAGCTCGTGGGATACATTGGCCACGAAATCCCGGCGCACAGCCTCGACGCGGTGGAACTCCGTCTCGTCATCGCACAACACCAGCACATAGCCCTTACCCAGTGGGGCGACGCCCGCGTGCAGGAAGCGGCGGGAGTATTCGTTCGCGTCGTGTTTAATGACGAAGTTGACGTCCTCGTAAATACGACGATCCGCCACCCGGGCCACCGTCTCCTGCAACTGCGGTGAACCAAAAGCTGGACCGTCGACCAACCCCAGGGCGTAGGCCGCGGTGGAGGCCTTGATCACCTCCCCGTCCGAGTCAATGACGACAGCGGCGCTGGGAAGTGCAGCTAGGACCTCGTCCATCCCCGCTGGCAGCCCGTCGTCCGGGTCCTCTTCGACGACCTGGCGGCGACGCCCCACTGCCCGAATAACGAGACTGAGCACAACACCTAAAACAACGCCGACCGCACCAGCGATAAGCGAAATGAGCAACACATCCACGCCCCCACTCTAAACTGCAAGCAGGCGGCTGACCACGGCGCGGGTGGGGCTGAGCGCAAGGTTTCGTGTGGAATTCACACCACTGAAACTCCGAGTTCACCTCCGGCTGCAAGCCTCGTCTTTGATTGCCGTGGGTCTCGCCCACACTGGATTTGTACAGAAAGGACCTCGAGTGCGCGAAGTCTTCCGCAACGAACTCGAATCTATCGCAGACAGCCTCGTCGAAATGGCCGAGAAGGCCACCTCCGCCATGGAAAAGTCCGTGGAGGCGCTGCTGAATAATGACCTGGAGCTGGCACAGCAGGTCATCAGCGATGATGATTCCATCGACGGCATGCAGGCCGACCTGGACCAGCGCTCCGCAGAAGTCCTCGCCCTGCAGGCCCCAGTCGCCGCCGACCTGCGCGTGGTTATTTCCGCGCTCAAAATGTCCGTGGCTATCGAGCGTATGGGCGACCTCGCCCGCCACATCGGCTCCCTGGTGCGCATCCGTTACCCGGAGAACGCCCTCCCGGACCAGTTCCGCGACGTGTTCACGCACATGGGCACCACTGCCGTGCGCATCGGGCGTGCCCTCGTCCAGCTACTCACCGAGCCGGGAACCTCCGCCGTCCCGATGATCGCCGCTATCGACGAGGAAATGGACACGCTGCACCTGCGGGTGTTCACCATCATCGGCGAGCTGGCCCGCAGTGAGATCTCCCCGAGCCAGATCGCGGATGTCACCCTGATCTCCCGCTACTTCGAGCGTTTCGGCGACCAGGCGGTCAACGTCTCCCACCGCGTGGAGTACCTGCTGACCGGCAGCTTCGAGCCGACGCTCGCGAGCATGTACGACACCCAGAGTGGTCGCAAGCCACTGACGGACACCCCGGAGGGCGAGCAGAGCTAAGCTGCGCCCCAGACGCGGCAGCACGCGCCGCAGCGAACTATTTCTGGCCCGGGTTTTGTTAACTAACCCGGGCCAGAGGTGCCTTCAAAGCAAAACTGTGGGGTCAAAAATAACCCCTGAACTGCAATAACCAAAACTTCACCTAAGGTTCACTTAAAAAGGAGCCGGTCGTCACTCGCGCCTTTTATCTTTTCATTCGTATCGGGGAAACCCCGCACGTAGTTGAAAGAAGAAAGGCCCCTTAAGTGAAGCTCAACCGCCTCGCTCCAGCTGCAGTCCTGACTGCAGCCGCTCTCACCCTGACCGCCTGCGGCGGTAACTCCGCCACCGGCGACCAGGAGGCTGGCTCCGGTAACGACGGCCAGCAGGTCTCCGGCAGCCTCGTCGGCATCGGCGCGTCCTCCCAGAAGGCCGCCATCCAGGCGTGGACCACCGACTTCTCTGCTCAGAACTCCGGTGCGAACATCAACTACTCCCCGGATGGCTCTGGTGCCGGCCGCAAGCAGTTCCTGGCAGGTAAGGCCGACTTCGCTGGCTCCGATGCCTTCATGGATGAAGACGAGATCTCGCAGTCCAAGAAGGTCTGTGGCGAGAACGGCGCATTCGAGTTCCCGGTCTACGTCTCCCCCATCGCCATCGCCTTCAACCTCAAGGGCGTGGACAAGCTGAACCTCGACGCTGCCACCGCGGCGAAGATCTTCGCTGGCAAGATCACCAAGTGGGACGACCCGGCGATTGCCGAGCTGAACCCGGAGGCAGACCTCCCGGACACCAAGATCACCGCCGTTCACCGCTCTGACGAGTCCGGCACCACCAAGAACTTCACCGACTACCTCAACAAGGCCGCTGAGGCCGAGTGGCCGCACGAGGCTGCCGAGGAGTTCCCGGCTGAGTACGGCGGCGAGGCCGCACAGGGCACCGACGGTGTGGTCTCCCTCGTCGCAGACACCGAGGGCGCGATCGGTTACGCCGACGCCTCCGCCATCTCCGACGACATGGGCAAGGCCGCCATCAAGGTCGGCGAGGACTTCGTCGAGTACACCCCAGAGGCTGCCGCCAAGGTCGTCGACGAGTCCCCGGTTGCCGAGAACCGCCACGAGGGCGACATCGCCGTCGAGCTGAAGCGCGACATCGACGCCGAGGGCGCTTACCCGATCGTCCTGGTCTCCTACCACATCGTCTGCTCCAGCTACGACAGCCAGGAGAAGGTCGACCTGGTCAAGGCCTGGGAGAACTTCGTTATCAGCGAGGAGGGCCAGCAGTCCGCAGCGGACAACGCCGGCTCCGCCCCGATCTCCGACGAGCTGCGCGGCAAGATCACCAAGGTCCTCGACCAGATCGAGGTCAAGAAGTAACAGCGCTGCGTCCCTGACGCTCGCATCCTAAACACGAGGCTGGGTTGGTCTTTCGAAAAAATCTCTCGAACGACCAACCCAGCTTCACGTGCGAATTAGCCATTTTGGTTTGCACCCCATACCACCCCTCACCCACCCCGCACAGGAGCTCTCTTGTCAGCTGACACAGCCACCGCTGCGCCCACGAAGCAGGCAAAGAAGGGAACCGTCGTGAGGCCCGGGGACAGAATCTTTTCTTTCCTCGCCCTCGCCGCCGGCGTCCTGATCCTCGCCATCCTCGCCGGTGTCGCGTTCTTCCTCTTCCTGCAGTCCACGGACACCATCAAGGCGTCCTTCGACGACCCGTCGACCATCGCCGGTGGCCGTGGCTTCCTCCCCTACGTATTCCCGCTGATCATCGGCACGTTGATCTCCGCGATCATCTCCCTGATCGTGGCCACCCCATTTGCCATCGGCATCGCCCTGTTCACGACGCACATGGCACCCCGCAAGCTGGCCCCGGTGCTGGGATACACGATCGACCTGCTGGCTGCCATCCCGTCCGTCGTCTATGGCCTCTGGGGTCTGGCACTGTCCAGTAGCTTCGTCCCGCTCTACGAGTGGTTCGCGAAGTACCTCGGGTGGATCCCGATTTTCTCCGCGGATGACGACGGCGCTGTCTCCCAGACCGGCCGCACCCTGCTCACTGCCAGCCTGGTGCTGTCCATCATGATTCTGCCGATCATCACCTCTCTGGTCCGCGAGGTCTTCCTGCAGACCCCGCGCCTGCAGGAGGAAGCGGCCCTGGCTCTCGGCGCGACCCGCTGGGAAATGATCCGCATGGCCGTGCTGCCTTTCGGTATCTCCGGCATCGTCTCCGCCGTGATGCTGGGTCTCGGCCGCGCGCTCGGTGAGACCATGGCGGTGGCCATGGTGCTCTCCTCCGGTGGCCTCATCGTCTCCCTGCTGCTGTCCGGTAACCAAACCATTGCAGCAGAGATCGCGCAGAACTTCCCAGAGGCAGCGGGCCTGCGCATGTCCGAACTCATCTCGATCGGCCTGGTCCTGTTCACCATCACCCTGGTCGTGAACATGACTGCACGCTGGATCGTCGCACGCACGACCGTCAAGGGGCACTGATCTCATGGTTGATAAGAAGAACACCGCGACCGCTGAAAACCCGCTCGAGGGCGCAGAATCTAGCGCCAAGGGCAACAGCAGCGCCTCGCACTTGGTCGTCAACCACCTGCCGAAGTGGGCTCCCTACGCCATCGTGGCTGGCTCCGTTGTTGCTGCGATTGCCGTCACGGCCCTCGTCTCGGATGGTTTCTCCATCGCCCTGGCAGCGTTCCTGGCCGGCCTGTTCAACCTGGTGGTGACCTTCGCCTGGTCCAGCGCCGTTGAGGGTAAGCGCAAGGCCGTGGACCGCGTGGCCACCGTGCTCGTCTCCTCCGCCTTCGCCCTCGCACTGGTGCCGCTGGTCTCCCTGCTGTGGATGGCCATCGAAAAGGGCGGCCCGGTTCTGATCGAAAACAGCTCCCTGCTGAACCGCTCCATGGAGGGCATGAAGGGCATCTACGATAAGGAGTTCGCGGCCGGCGAGTCCGAGCTCATGGGTGGTTTCCACCACGCAATCGTCGGTACCCTGCTGATCACCCTCGCCGCGGCGATCATCTCCATCCCGATCGGTGTGCTCTGCGCGATCTACCTGGTGGAGTACGCCAACGACAAGAAGTCCGGCGCGCTCGGCCGTGCCATCACCTTCTTCGTGGACGTCATGACGGGCATCCCGTCCATCGTCGCTGGTCTGTTCGCGTTCTCCCTGTTCTCCACGGTGATCGAGCTGTTCGCCCCAGAGAACCTGACGGCCGCCAAGTCCGGCATCTCCGCCGCCGTGGCGCTCTCCGTTCTCATGATTCCGGTCGTGGTGCGTAACACGGAGGAGATCCTCCGGCTGGTGCCCCACGATCTGCGCGAGGCCTCCTACGCCCTGGGGGTGCCGAAGTGGAAGACCATCATGAAGATCGTTCTGCCGACCGCGATCTCCGGCATCCTGTCCGGCATCACCATCGCCATCGCTCGTGTTATCGGTGAGACCGCCCCGATCATGGTCACCGCGGGCTTCGCCGCGAGCGTGAACTGGAACGTCTTCTCCGGGTGGATGTCCACCCTGCCGACCTTCATCTACGACTCCGTGACGCGCCCGACCGCACCTGGTACCGCGGCCATCGCGTCCACCGACCGCGCCTGGGCCGCAGCCCTCGTGCTCATCGTCATCGTGATGCTCCTCAACCTCGGCGCCCGCATCCTGTCGAAGGTGCTCGCCCCGAAGTCCGGCCGCTAAAGCTACCGGGAGATGTCGATCCCGGGCTCGACCCCGGGGGCAACACCCCGAAAAGAAGAACTTAATCACCCACGCCGAGCCGGCGACGTCCCAAAGAAACCGGCTCCCCGCCCACCCGAAGCGGTGCGCACACAAAACACTGGAGGAAAAATGTCTAAGCAAATCGACATCGAGGATCTGAACATCTTCTACGGCGATTTCCGCGCGGTCGAGGGGGTGTCCATGACCATCGAGCCGAAGTCCGTCACCGCCTTCATCGGCCCGTCCGGCTGTGGTAAGTCCACCGTGCTGCGCACCCTAAACCGCATGCACGAGGTCATCCCGGGTGCCCGAGTCGAGGGCAGCGTGAAGATGGATGGCAAGGACATCTACGGCGCTGGCGTCGACCCGGTCAACGTCCGCCGCGAGGTGGGCATGGTCTTCCAGAAGGCCAACCCCTTCCCCACCATGTCCATCCAGGACAACGTGCTGGCCGGCGTTCGTCTGAACAACAAGAAGCTCTCCAAGTCTGAGGCCGACGAGCTGACCGAGAAGGCGCTGCGCGGCGCGAACCTGTGGGAGGAGGTCAAGGACCGCCTCGACAAGCCGGGCTCCGGCCTGTCCGGTGGTCAGCAGCAGCGCCTGTGCATCGCGCGTGCCATCGCCGTGGAGCCAGAGGTCCTGCTCATGGACGAGCCGTGCTCCGCGCTCGACCCGATTTCCACCCTGGCTATCGAGGACCTGATCAACACGCTGAAGGACCGCTTCACCGTCGTCATCGTGACCCACAACATGCAGCAGGCCGCGCGTGTGTCCGACAAGACCGCGTTCTTCAACATCGCGGGTGCCGGCAAGCCGGGCAAGCTGATCGAGTTCAACGACACCAAGCAGCTGTTCAGCAAGCCGGATAAGGAAGAGACCCAGAACTACATCTCGGGCCGCTTCGGCTAAACCTGCGCTGGGGCTTCTTAAAGGGGTCTGTCGGGACATTCCCGGCAGGCCCCTTTTCCTATGCTTGCCCGGGCGCACGAACCGACCCCGAGCCCTAAGCTCGAGCGATAAATACTCGCACGCCCAGCCCAGCTGACGGGCTCAACCTCGGCGGCCACCCCGTCACTTGCTGCGCGGTGGTAAGACGGTGGTGATGACTAACTCGATTCACACCCCACTGTCCCTGATCGACTTCGCGCTGATCTTCGACGGCGAACGGCCCGGCGCCTCCTTCGAGCGCTCGGTGAGCTTCGCGCAGCGCGCCGAGCAGCTCGGCTTCAAGCGCATCTGGTACGCCGAGCACCACAACATGCGCTCCATCGCCAGCTCCGCGCCGGCGGTGCTCATCGCCCACGTCGCGGCGAACACCAACTCCATCAACCTGGGCGCGGGCGGCGTCATGCTGCCGAACCACTCCCCTCTCGTGGTCGCCGAGCAGTTCGGCACCCTCGCGGAACTGCACCCGGGTCGCATCGACCTGGGACTTGGCCGGGCACCTGGGACCGACCAGAACACCCTCCGTGCCCTGCGCCGCGACCCGCGCAATGCGGAGAACTTCCCCAGCGACGTCGCCGAACTCAACGGCTACCTCACGGATCGCTCCGTCGTCCCTGGGGTGCGGGCAGTCCCCGGCGCGGGGACGAACGTGCCGCTCTACATCCTCGGCTCCTCCCTCTTCGGCGCGCAGCTCGCCGCGAAGCTGGGCCTGCCCTACTCCTTCGCCTCCCACTTCGCGCCGGCCGCACTCGAGCAGGCGGTCAGCGTGTACCGGGAGAATTACCAGCCCTCCCCGGAGCACCCAGAGCCCTATGTGATCGCCGCGGTGAACGTCACCGCCGCCGATACCGAGGAGGAGGCGCGCGAGCAGCACAGGCAGGTCGGCCGCAAGCGTGTCCGGGAGATGGCTTCCCGCGGCGGGCGGACTTTTACCGACGAGGAGTTGGATCTGGTGATCCAGTCTCCCGGCGGTCAGCAGATCCTCGACATGCTGCGTTACACCGCGGTCGGCACCGGCGAGCAGGTGCGGGAGTACCTCGAGTGGTTCACCCAGCACGCCCAGGCGGACGAGCTGATGATTTCCCTCAACGCCCCGTCGGGTGACCAGCAGCGTCGCGGGATGGAGATCCTGGCTGACGCGTGGGGTCTGTCCTCCTAAGCCAGTCGATCACCGTGGGGGCCAGCGCCCCCGCGATGAGCATTACCAGGACGCGCAGGACCTGCACCACCGTCACCAGCGGATCGGAGCCCGAGTCGTGGGCGAAGGCCAGGACGGCGTACACTCCGCCCGGGACGGTGGCCAGGTAGGCGTCCAAAATATCGAAATCGCTGGTCCACGCGATGAACCAGCCGGTGGCCAACGAGCTTGCCACCATGAGCAGCAGCACGCCCAGCAACATCGGTAGTGCCGCGCTGAACTGCCGCAACGCGCCCTTGGTGAGGGTACCGCCGGCCTGGATGCCGATGATCGCATAAGCCAGGTTCACGATCAGACCTTCGGGGAGCACGAACTCCTGGGGCACACCCGCGGCGATCGCGGCCACGACCACGGCCATCGAGACAATCAGGTAGGGGCTGGGGATCTTAAACAGCGGTGCGGTGGCCTTCACGATCAGCCACACCAGTAGCCCGACGGCCAGCGCGCCCAGCACGCCCTGCCAGGGGGTGCGCCAGAAACTCCCCGCGGCAGCCGCGACCCCGTCCCACAGGCTTGGGTCCGCGGCACCGGCAGCGTCCGCCGCACCGGTGGCACCGACGTTGTCGGCGCCCGGCGCGTCCGAATAGGTGGACAACCACGCAACCAGCCCTGGCAGGGTGAACACGATCACCGTGAGCCGCAGGTACTGGGTCAGCGTGACGAACTGCACGTCCGCGCGCACATCCCGGGCGATCAGCACCATCCCGGAGGCCCCGCCCGCGAGGGTGGCCAGCAGACCGGTTGCGCCGTCCACCCCGTTGACGCGGTGCAGCAACCACGCCCCGAAGGCGCACACCACAAGCGTGACCACCAGGGAAAGCGCGGCCGGAGCCAGATAACTGGCCACCTGGCCGCCACTGACGGTAGCCAAGGGACCTGCGCACAACATCGCGATGAGCACCTGGGCGGGCGTCATCAAAAAGGCAGGGGGAATCGTCGCCCGGCCGCTGAACACGGCGTCGGCACCGAAAACAACGAGAAAAGCAAAAATCCACGCTGCGGGAACCCCGATGGCGGTGCACAGAAGTGCCAACGCCAGCGAGATCGCGCTCAGCGTGGAAATTCGACCTAACAAGCCGAATCTTCAGTTAGCGAGTGGAAGCGAGCAGGCGCTGGATCTCGCGGACCTGCTTCTTCTCCTTACGCTTGGAGGAAACGGTTGCGGCGACCAGCAGGACGACACCAGCGGCCACCCCTCCCAGCACCATCTGAACCTTCGGCTCGCGCAGGAAATCGGAGACCTGCCCACGAGCGTCATCTGCGAGGTTCTTCGGATCGGCGCGAAACGCGAGTTCGTCCAGCGTCTTGGCCAGCTGGTTGCGGGTGCGCTCAATGTCACGCTCGATAGCGTCGATACTCCGTGCCACGGACATACTCCCTAAAAGACGGTAAAAATCAGTCGTTTCTTCTGAACAATTGTAGAGGATACGCAGCCATCGTGTGCGAAAGCCCACGGCTAGGCATCCGCGTAGGCTGGGCGGCATGACGAAGAACAACGACACAGCAAACATCCGCCTCGCCGAGGGCGACGAGGCTCCGGGCTTCGCACTCACCTCTGACAAGGGTGAGACGATCGATCTGAAGGACTACCGCGGCAAGAAGGTGCTCGTGTACTTCTACCCACGCGCCAACACCCCGGGCTGCACCAAGGAAGCCTGCGACTTCCGCGACTCTCTGGCCCAGCTGAACGACCAGAACATCGATGTGGTGGGGATTTCCCCAGATAAGCCAGAGGCCCTGGCGAAGTTCCGCGACAAGTACGAGCTGACCTTCCCGCTACTCTCCGACCCGGACAAGGCCGTGATGACGGCCTATGGCGCCTTCGGCGAGAAGAAGAATTACGGCAAGCTCGTGCAGGGCGTGATCCGCTCCACCTTCCTCGTCGACGAGGAAGGCAAGATCGCCCTGGCCCGCTACAACGTCAAGGCCACCGGGCACGTCGCCCGCATCATGAAGGAGCTCGAGGCCTAGGACGTCGCCCCGGTGGCCGTTGCCAGTTCGGTTGCGGTCCCGCGACGTTGCTATAGTGTTCCTAACCGTGGCGGGTCACCGCCACCTGCGCCTGTGGCGGAATTGGCAGACGCGCTGGATTTAGGTTCCAGTGTCCTAGGACGTGGGAGTTCAAGTCTCCCCAGGCGCACTCGTCAACACCTCGTGACTATGCAGGTCACGAGGCGTTTTGCTTTCCGCACTCATTACGCCACGTGGTCAAAATTTCGCCCATTTTCCGCCCAGTTTCACCTAACCCCGTGTCGAAAAGATGCGACTAGTTGTCGAGAATGATGGACTGGTCCGCGTACCCCCGCTGCCGCCGCACCCGCATGACATTGGCCACCAAGGCGACAAGCAGTGACACGGCAGTATGGCGAAGGTCATGGTACGAGATAGCCGGCGGGAGAGATTCCCTGCCCGCATGTGCCACGCCATCGCCGGGGCCGTACTGTAGGCGCACCCACGGCAGGGTCGCGGTCGCCGTTTTGCCGGAACGGATCATGTGCCGGGTTGGGTCATCACACATAGGCAGTACCCACGTGATCGGCGTCCCCTGCCGCGAATGAGTCGCGGGATGAGCTCGCAGGATTATCGACCAAGCCTCGTCAATTCCTGAATCCATTGACTAGGGAAGCCCATCTAGCAGAAACATGTAGCCATAACTCCCCTCGTTGCACGCAGGATATCCGTCCGACCCCCGATAACAGTCATGTCTTCGGATACCCACGTCACTACTTGACCATAGATTGATGCAGCGATACGCTTTGAACGTGTTCAGTGAACAGGTTCAATCAAATCGTGCCACTCGAAAGCAGACGACACGCAATAAGGTCTTAGATGCCGCCTATGCCCTTTTTGCGTCAGCCGGGTACGCAGATACAAATGTGCGCGCCATCGCACAGAAGGCCAACGTCAGCGTTGGAACCGTTATGAATGTCGGGAGCAAGCAGTCGTTATTAATTCAAACCATCGGACATCGAATCACCATGATGCACGATGAGCTCCGCGGACAATCAGACAACCTTATCGACGTTCTCGCTCCGTTCCTGAAAATGTTTACTGGTCAGGAAGAACTATCAAAAGCGTATGGCGCCGCCCTAATTACCCAAGGAAACAACGGGGAGACACTCAACGAGCTTCGAACTCTCTTGGTAGATGAAATCGTTTTGCGCCTGGGCAACATGCTCCCTAAAGATGACGCTCAAGAGTTCGCGACAATCCTTTACAACATCTATCTTGGCTTACTTCTTGGCTGGGCGGCCGGTGCATACGACACTGACGAACTATCCATTCACGCCAACAGTTCCATCTCCCGTCTTAAAATCGCGTACGGAATAAACTAATGATTCTCGAATCTTCACCTGCTTGGCCCTCCATCATTCTTGCCGCCATTTTGTTCGGAGACGCGGCACTCTCGCTCAAACCCGCAGCATTCATCGAGGCCTGTCTCAGAGGAGTACGACTCCCCGCAGAGTGGTGGTGGACGCTTATCGTTATCAAGTGCCTAGCAGCAAGCGGGCTCATTATTGGGCTCTGGATACCAGGCATTGGAATAGCGACGATGGTTGGAGTCATCGCCTACTTCTGCACTGCCGCAATCGCACATATCCGAGCCAAATTTATAGGTAGCGAGTTTTGGGTGAATTGCTTAGGGATGCTCGCCATCTCGCTAGGCGCTCTAATCGCAACACTACTGATAGTCTGAGACCACCATTTGACCGATTGCATCCACCCATTGAGGAGCGCCGTTGCCCGCGCCGGGCGACCTACCGCGATTGTTGGGGACCCGCTGACCGCCTACCGCCTCGCCAGCCTGCCCAAAGGGCATGAGCAGCTTACCTGGGAACAGGAAGCGGCTACGGCTACCGCACTTCGGGTGCCAACAGCACGAGAAGGCCCCAGCCGATTGTGAACTGGTCCCGACAGTTGGACTGGTTTAATTCTAGGCGGTTAGGGGTTTAAGGGCCTGCTTCCGCTATTGCATCGGCGTCAGGTCCAGGTGACTTACAGTGCCGGTGTAGGAAACATAGGGCCTGCGCTGGTGGAGCTTGGCCCGAAGATCCATCTGGTGCATGAGTTTGTCAATCAGTTTGTGGTTGCCCACCCAGCCTGGCTACGTAGGTCAGGCAGGACCCTCATGTGGTCGTAGCGATGTTTGTTTCGCTTGAATCCCTCCTGGATCGCCTGCTTGAGTGCCGCGTGCGTGTCCGGCTTGCTGAGTCGTTTTGGCGGTAGAAGAATGTCGTATGGCGCATACCCACTGCTTCGAGGAGGTACTACCAGCGGTGTTGCGACGTGAGGATGACAATCGCCTGGACCTTCAGGCGCGTCCCTGGCTCCTCAAGTCCCGCAATTTTTTTAGATAAGCGCTGTCCGCTTCCAGTCGCGCTACCTGACGGCGCAGCTTGTCTTCCTCGGTGAGAACCTTCGGTGCGGCTGAGTCTTTGGGCCTGTTATGTCATTGACACCGTCGGTAGAGCGTGCGATGTGAAGTGCTCCGGGTTTTGTTCCTAGGCAT
>NZ_KV823556.1 GCF_001815985.1 Corynebacterium sp. HMSC27B11
CGAAGCGGAGAATTTAAGCCCCAGTAAACGGCGGTGGTAACTATAACCATCCTAAGGTAGCGAAATTCCTTGTCGGGTAAGTTCCGACCTGCACGAATGGCGTAACGACTTCTCTGCTGTCTCAACCACAGGCCCGGCGAAATTGCAGTACGAGTAAAGATGCTCGTTACGCGCGGCAGGACGAAAAGACCCCGGGACCTTCACTATAGCTTGGTATTGGTGTTCGGTTCGGTTTGTGTAGGATAGGTGGGAGACTGTGAAGTGCTCACGCTAGTGGGTGTGGAGTCGTTGTTGAAATACCACTCTGATCGTATTGAATATCTTAACCTCGGCCCATGATCTGGGTTAGGGACAGTGCCTGGTGGGTAGTTTAACTGGGGCGGTTGCCTCCTAAAGTGTAACGGAGGCGCCCAAAGGTTCCCTCAGCCTGGTTGGTAATCAGGTGTTGAGTGTAAGTGCACAAGGGAGCTTGACTGTGAGACTGACAGGTCGAGCAGGGACGAAAGTCGGGACTAGTGATCCGGCACCTACTTGTGGAAGTGGTGTCGCTCAACGGATAAAAGGTACCCCGGGGATAACAGGCTGATCTTCCCCAAGAGTCCATATCGACGGGATGGTTTGGCACCTCGATGTCGGCTCGTCGCATCCTGGGGCTGGAGTCGGTCCCAAGGGTTGGGCTGTTCGCCCATTAAAGCGGCACGCGAGCTGGGTTTAGAACGTCGTGAGACAGTTCGGTCTCTATCCGCCGCGCGCGTTGAAACTTGAGAAAGGCTGACCCTAGTACGAGAGGACCGGGTTGGACATACCTCTGGTGCGCCAGTTGTCACGCCCGTGGCATGGCTGGTTGGCTACGTATGGGAGGGATAACCGCTGAAAGCATCTAAGCGGGAAGCCTGTTTCGAGATGAGGTTTCTTTTGAGGTTCCCTAGAGATGATGGGGTTGATAGGCCAGATCTGGAAGCACTGTGAGGTGTGGAGGTGACTGGTACTAATTGGCCGA